>JBHIWX010000067.1:0-25008 GCA_041987205.1 Rhizobiaceae bacterium
GCAGCAACGTGTAGAGCCCGGTATAGAGCCCGTCGGCCAGCGAGTCGCCGATCACGATCATCGAACCGCCGGCAGCCATCGCCTTGCCCGCGCCCGAAACCGTCGCCAGCACCATGAACACGGCCGCGACCGCGGCCAGCCAGTCACGCGAAAAACGCATTCCCGCCAACATCGAAACTTGCCTCTCCGATTGTCCCCGCCGGAAGCTTTATGGAGTCCACGGCGAAAGTATTGAGCCCCTGAATGACCGGTCCGCTCTTGACGCGAGTCAGATGATTAACCTCCATGCCTTGCCCCCGCCTGTCAACGCCCATCGGGCAAATCGCGATGCTTGGTAAGCCGGATTGGTAAATCTTGCCGATTAACCCTGGCGACCCGTTCTTCATTTGCAGGACAAGCAAAAGAGGCGATTCTGTGCTAGGTTGCCAAGGTGATTCCAGTATTGCCGGGTCAAACAGGGTGCGCGGGGGCGCGAATGACAGGTTTCTTCAATAGCTGCACGCGGCTTTTTGCTGCCGCCTTGTTGCTCGGCGTCTCGCTCGGCGCGGGGCAACCCGCCGCCGCAGAGACGGTCGAATCGCCGGCATCGCAAACCACCACTTCATCACCGGCCAGCACCACCTACCGCATGGCAAGACTGGTCATCGCGCCGAAAAAGGCACCGGAGGCTGAAAGACAGCGCCGCCACGTCGTCATCGTCGCCGTGGGCGATACCGGCTTCGGCAGTCATCTCGCCCCGGTCTCGGCCTCGGGAGGCTACAAGCACGGCCGGTTCCAGACCTTCGAGGAAGCGCTGTCATCCATTGCTGGCGACATCGACGGCGACATCAACTTCGCCAATCTGGAAACCGTGGTGACCGAACGCAACGATCTGCGCGCCGTCTCCAAGGCCTTCAATTTCCGCACCCATCCCGACGCGATTCATTATCTCGCCGAGATCGGCTTCAACCTGTTTTCCACGGCGAACAATCACGCCTTCGACTACGGTCAGGCAGGCATGCTGGAAACGCTGGAGAGCCTGGAGGCGATCGGCCCGCGCATCGTCCATGCCGGAATCGGACGCGACCTTGAAGACGCCGCCGCCGCCCGCCAAATCGAGGCAGGCGGCGCGGATTTCGCCTTCACCGCCATCGGCATCGGTGCGCCCTATGGCGGCGCGGCCAATGCCGGCGCGAACCGGCCCGGCCAGCTCGCCATCCACCATCGCGGCAATGTCGACCTGATGCTCGACAACCTCGCTTCCGCGCCCGCCGACTACCGCATCGTCTCCGTCCATTCCGGCAAGGAACGCCTCGTCGTGCCGCTCAAGGGCGAAATCGCGCTGTGGCGCGATACCGCCCTCGCCTCGGGCGCGGCCGACATGGTGCTGATCCACCACGCCCATGTCGCCCGGCCCGTCGCCATGGTCGGCGACAGGGTCGTCTTCTTCGGCCTCGGCAATTTCGCCCATTTCGGCACGGCCAACATGAATTCCAGCGGCATCTGCCGCGACTTCTCCATGCTGGCCCGTGCCCATCTGGTCGACGACGCGGACGGCGTGCTGAAGCTGGGCGCGATCGAGATCGTGCCGATCCGTTCCACGCACATGCATCCGGAACGGCTGGAGCCCGCCGAAGGCCGACGCCGTATCGCCGTGCTCAACGCGCTCGCCACCTTCGTCGATGCGCCGGACGCGATCGGAATCCGCTTTGCCGCCCGTGAAGACGGCACCGGCCTGTTCTGCACCGAACTCGGCAGGGACGGTCCGCCGGAGGTCGCGGCACTGTGCAGGAGCTACAGCCAGCAGGCGGCCGAAGCACTGGCGGCGGAACTGCACGGCACCGGCCGCTGTTGCCTTTCGGCTTCATGCGCCACCGCCTCGCGCAAGGTCACGCGGGTCATGTCGAAACCCTCGGTCACGAGACGCACCGGCGTGAAATTCAACTGGTTCAAGCCGTCGCGGCACGGCGATTCCAGGCCGCCACGAACCCTGTTCCATGGCCGCTGATCCGCCGGAAGTCGGCACTCACAGGCAACAACCACTCAGCCCGGCAGCGGCTTTTCGCCTGCCCTGAAATCCCGCCACGGATCGGCCTGCTTCAGCCGCGCCTCGACATTGGCGACATTGAAGGCATCGGATCGGACATCCGGCCCGACCTCGTCCCACCCGATCGGCATGGCGACAGGGGCGCCGGCACGGGCGCGCGTGGCATAAGGCGCGATCGCCGTGGCACCCCGCCCGTTGCGCAGATAGTCGACCAGCACCTTGCCGACCCGCTGCTCCTTGGCGACTGTCGCGACATAGCGCCCGGGATCGTCCTCGGCCATCGCGTGGGCAAGCCGGCGCGCAAAGTCGAACACCGCGTCCCATCCGGCCTTCGGCTTCAGCGGGCTCACCACATGCAGTCCCTTGCCGCCGGTCGTCTTGACGAAAGCGGCCAGCCCCGCAGCCTCAAGGCGCTCGCGCACCTCGAACGCGGCGTTGGTCACCGCCTCCCATGGCGTTTCGTCGCCGGGGTCGAGATCCATGACGATCTGGTCGGGCCGCTCGAGATCGTCTAGCCGCGCCTGCCAGGGGTGGATTTCAAGCGCCGCGCCCTGCACCAGCCCGGTCAACCCGTCGAGATCGTCGACCGCCACTATGGTCTCCCCATCTTCCGGATCGGTTGCCACGCGAATGGTCTTCGCCAGCCCCTTCCACGCATGTTTCTGGAAGAAGCATTCGCCCGACACGCCTTCCGGACAGCGCAGCAGCGCCAGCGGCCGCCCGGCGACAAACGGCGCCATGCGCTCCCAGACCGCTGCGTAATGCGCGGCAAGATCCGCCTTGGTCACACCGGCATCGGCCCAGTAAACCCGGTCGGGATGGGTGAGTTCGACCTGTCCCTTTTCGGACATCGCAAAATTTCCCTGTTCGGCCCAAGGATCGGCCGATCCCCCGTCAAGCGCAAGTCTCGCCGTCGACCGGCCCTTGCCAGAACCGTCCGCGCGGCGCTACGCCTTGAGGCAGTCGAAACCCGGAATGGTGCCATGAGCGGATCGCAGGCCAAAAAGCAGTTCGAGGGAAAACGGATCGTCGTCACCGGCGGCGCCGGCGCGCTGGGGGGCGCGGTGGTTGCCCGCCTCGTCGCAGAAGGTGCTACCTGTTACGTGCCGGTCCATGGCGAAAAGGCGCCCGGCGACAAGCCCGACATCCACTATACGGCCGGCATCGACCTGACCGATGCCGGCGCCGTCGACACCTATTATGACGGGCTCGATCCGATCTGGGCCTCGATCCACCTCGCAGGCGGCTTCGCCTTCGGCAAGACGGTCGACGCCAAGCCGGAAACGCTGACCAACATGCTGCGGATGAACGCGACCACCGCCTGGCTCTGCAGCCGTGCCGCCGCGCGCGCCATGCAGGCCGCAGGCAAGGGCGGTCGCATCGTCAACGTCGCCGCACGACCGGCACTGGAAGCGCGCACCGGCGCCGGCATGGCCGCCTATGCCGCGTCCAAGGCCGCCGTCGCGGCAATGACCGAGGCGCTCGGCGAGGAGTGGAAAGGCGACGGCATTCTGGTCAACGCCATCGCGCCGTCCATCCTGGACACGAAGGCCAATCGCGAGGGCATGCCCAAGGCCGATTTCGCCAAATGGGTCAGCCTCGAATCCGCCGCCGAACTGATTGCCTTCCTCGCCTCGCCGGCCAACAGTTCGACCTCCAGCGCCGTCATACCGCTCTACGGCCGGTCGTAAGCCGCGCCGCAGACACGGCTTGACTTGCATCGCCTTCGGCCCGAGCCTGCCCGCGTGAGGCAAGCGCTTTGGGAGGGGCCATGTCCGCAGGGCAGACAAACGGCGCACCGGTCTACGACATCGATCCGGCCGCATTCGCTGCCGATCCCTATCCCGACCTGAAGGCCATGCGCGCCGCTGGACCGCTCGTCCACGTGCCGCAGCTTGGCGCCAGGCTGATGACGCGGCGCAACGACATCTTCGTCAACGAAAAGAACATCGACATCTTCTCCTCGCACCAGCCGAACGGCCTGATGACCGTGCTGATGGGCGAGAACATGATGCGCAAGGATGGCGAGGCGCATCTGGCCGAGCGCAAGGCGATCTTCCCGACCGTCTCGCCGAGGACCGTGCGGGATGTCTGGCGGGCATCCTTCGAGGCAAACGCCGAACGCATTCTCGACGGCCTCGAAGCAAGAGGCGAGGCCGATCTGGTGCGCGACTACGCCATGCCGCTGTCGGCCGAGGCGCTGAAATCCATCACCGGCCTGACCAACATGGACTTCGCCGAGATGGACAGGGTCAGCCAGGGCATGATCGACGGCTGCGCCAATTATGCCGGCGACCCGGAGGTCGAGGCCAACTGCCACGACTGCACCGCCTCCATCGACCGCCATATCGACGAGCGCTGGCACGAGGCAGAAGCCAACCCCGACCATTCACTGCTGTCGGTGATGTCGCAGGCCGGCCTGTCGGAAGACCAGATCCGCGCCAACATCAAGCTGGCAATCTCCGGCGGCCAGAACGAACCGCGCGACGCCATCGCTGGGGCCGCCTGGGCGCTGCTGAGTCATCCCGGCGAACTGGCCCGGATCGAGGCCGGCACCGCGACCTGGATGCAGGCTTTCGAGGAATATGCCCGCTGGATGTCACCCATCGGCATGTCGCCGCGCCGCATCGCGCGGGACCACGAGTTGGACGGCATCGCGCTGAAGCGGGACGAGCGCATGTTCCTGATGTTCGGCTCGGCCAATCGCGACGAAACCGTTTTCGACGAGCCCGACACGTTTCGCATCACCCGCGACACCTCGCAGGCCATCGCCTTCGGCGCGGGACCGCATTTCTGCGCCGGCGCCTGGGCATCGCGCGCGCTCATCGCCGAGGTGGCGCTGCCGAAACTGTTCGCCCGGCTGAAGAATCTGCGCCTCGACCCGCGATACGAGGTGGCATTCACCGGCTGGGCCTTTCGCGGCCCCCTGTCCGTACCGGTCGTCTGGGATACCTGACAAAAGAAAAGGGCGAGCCCGCAGGCTCGCCCTTTTCCGGGAGGATGCTTCTTTTCAGAAGCGGATTAGACCTTCTGCGCCGTACGCCAGGTGTAGCCGTAGCCCTCGCGCACTTCGCGTGCATAGGGCACCGGCGAGACCTTGACCCGAACCTCGGCCTGGCGATGTGGACGCTCGACCGTGGTTTTGAGCGTGCCGCCATTCTCCTCGCCCCAGAACAGGATCAGCTCGTCGCCAATCTCGACATCGGCGTCGACGACGGCGAGCGACAGCATCAGCTTCTCGTTGTAGGAAATGCCGGTGAACATCGACAGGCCGACGGTCCGGTCGCCCTTGACCACCTTGTCGAACGAGGCCGAGGCGTAATTCGACAGCGGCAGGTCGATATATTTGTAGGGCGGCTCCTCCGACTGGAACTGCGAGGCGAAGATCTTGGCGACGTCGTCGCTGTTCCAGGCGAGCGTGACCTTCTTGCGCTGCGGCTTCTCCGCCATCTTTTCCAGCGCCTCGCGGCCGACGAAGTCGTGGTCGAACTTGACGAATGGCCCGTAGCCCAGATCGTAGGGCGTCGAGTAGTAATCCTCGATCTCGGACGACACGAAGCTGCCGCCGATCGAGCAGGTCGCAGCATAGCTGTCGATGCCAGACCATTCGCGGAACGCCTTGTTCTGCTCGCCGGTATAGACGGCCGGCAGCGGCGACGGGATCCAGCCCGATTCCAGCGTGTTGGTCGCATACGCGCGGCTACCCACTTGAACGAGCCCGAACTCCTTGCCGGCCTCGAGGATCGCCGCGCGGATTTCGTCGCCCTCTTCATAGGGACCCCAGATCTCCAAGCCCGGCGCGCCAGCCATGCCGTGGCGCAGGCAGCGCACCTTGCGGCCGGCGATATTGATGTAGTCCATGAAGAAGAACTTCACTTCCGGGATCGGTCCGCCATTGACCTTCTCCAGCACCTGCCACGCATTCGGTCCCTGCACCTGGAAACGGTAATGGCGGCGGGTCACCGGCTTGCCGCCCGGCCGCGACGGCGAACGATCGTCGCGTTCCAGTTTGATGTCCCAGTTGCCGGTCTCGCCATGGAACTGGATCCAGTCGACGGTCGGCGCACGGCCGACGAAGTTGAGCGCGTTCTCTTCCTCGCGGAACAGGATGCCGTCGCCGATGACGTAGCCGTCATACGAAAGCGGCACCATCTGCTTGGCGCGGTTGACCGGGAAATTGGCGAAGGAGTTGATCGTTAGCGTCGACAAGAAGGCCATCGCGTCCGGCCCGGTCACCATCATCTCGGCCATATGGTGCGACTGATCGAACAGCACCGCGCTCTCGCGCCAGGCGCGCTGCTCATCGCGCCAATTGGTGAATTCCGGCGGCACCACCGGATAGACATAGGCGCCGATCTGCGAATTGCGCAGCATGTCGACGATGTTGTCGGTGGCCTGAAGCTTCTCTTCCAGATTCTTGTAGGTCATCGTTGGTCTGATCTCCCTGGATCGTTTGGATGGTGCGTGATGTTCCTGGTGCCCGGCGCGGTGTCCGCCGGCGCGCTATCGCCGGGTTCGGATCAGCGATCCGCCCGGTATGCGTTCGAGCGCTGCCTCGTTGCGCAGCGCCAGCCTAAGATTGCGCGCGGCAAGGCGCGCATGTTCCTGCATGATCGATTGCGCCCTGGCGCCCTCGTGATTGGCGATCGCCTCGACCACGCAGCGATGCTGGTCCTGCGCAACGGTGAGCAATTGCCGCGATTCCGGAATGGCCGACTGCGCCATGATGAAGGCCGAGGGCGAGGCGAAGGGCAGTGCGGCCGCGCGCTCCATCTGCCGTTCCAGCGACGGGCTTTCGGCAAGCTCAAGGATCAACGCGTGAAAGCGCTTGTTCGCCGCGACATAGCGCGCGAAGCCGTCGCCGGTGCCAAGCTTGTCGGGCACCAGTTCGTCGAGCTCGGCCACGCAGGCATGCAGCGGCTCCAGACGCGCCGGCGAGCCACCGCGTTCGGCCGCGAACCGCGCCGCCAGCCCTTCCAGCGTGCCGCGTATCTCGATGGCGTCGAAGACGTCGCGCTCCGAGAACGAACGCACCGCATAGCCGCCCGACGGAATGGCCTCGACAAGGCCCTCTTCTTCCAGCCGCTGTAGCGCGGCGCGGATCGGCGTTCGTGAAATGCCGGTCTTTTCGGCGATGGAAAGCTCCGAGACCCGGTCTCCCGGCGCGAGCCCGCCCTCAAGGATCATCTCGCGGATCGCAAGCAACGCCCGGTCGGTACGCGAGGGCGTGCCGCTGTCGCGCGTCCCTGTACCCGGTTCGATCACTTCGCCCATGCCGTCGATCCTCCCGCCACGCGCATTGCGCAGCTTTTCAGATTGTATACATATTGTATGGAGTGAAATGTCAATACGGCCAAATATCTTTGTTTTCCTGCTCCGAGCCACGAAAATAGGCGCTTCTGGAATTAAACTGTATACAGCGCCTTCGAGATATCCGCAGCGAAACCTTCATTCCCTCGCCCACCTTGGCAGGCGGTTTCCACTTGGCTATTGATCCCGCGCAATCGCATCGGGAGGACAGACAATCGTGACGCAAGCTCGTGTGCTCATTGCCGGCGGAGGCATCGGCGGCCTCGCCATGGCGCTGACGCTGCAACAGATCGGCGTACCCTTCACCGTCTTCGAATCCGTGCGCGAACTGGCCCCGCTCGGCGTCGGCATCAATCTGCAGCCCAACGCGGTGCGCGAACTCTACGATCTCGGCATCGGTCCCGAAGATCTCGACCGGGTCGGCGTCCCGTCGAAAGAATGGGCGCTGGTTGGCCTCAACGGCAACGACATCTATTCGGAACCGCGTGGCATGCTCGCCGGCTACAACTGGCCGCAATATGCCGTCCATCGCGGCAAGCTGCACATGATGCTGCACGACAAGCTGGTCGAACGCGCCGGCCCCGACTGCATCAGGCTGGGCCACCGCGTCACGGGCTATGCAAGGGAGGCCGATGGCGGCGTCACCGCAATCATCCGCCGAGCCGACGGCACCGAACATCGCGAGAAGGGCACGCTGCTGATCGGCGCCGACGGCATCCACTCCGACATCCGCGCCCAGATGCACCCCGACCAGCCGCCGATCCACTGGGGCGGCGCGATCATGTGGCGCGGCACGACACAGGCCAAACCGATCCGCTCAGGCTCTTCCTTCGTCGGGCTCGGCACGCACAGGCATCGCATGGTCATCTACCCGATCTCACCGGCCGATCCGGACACGGGGCTCGCGATGATCAACTGGATCGCGGAACTGACAGTAGATCCCGCGCAGGGCTGGAAGAATTCCGGCTGGTTCCGGCCGGTCGAGATAGAAGAGTTCATCCACCATTTCGACGGCTTTCGTTACGACTGGCTCGACGTACCGGACATGCTCTCGAAGGCCGACATCGCATATGAGAACCCGATGATCGACCGCGACCCCGTCAAGACGTGGCGTGAGGGACCCGTCGTTCTGATGGGCGATGCAGCGCATGCGATGTATCCGACCGGTTCCAATGGCGCGAGCCAGGCCGTCATCGATGCCCGCACGCTGGGCGCCTGTCTGATCGCGCACGGCGTGAACGAGAACGCGCTCGCCGCCTTCGACGACAAACTGTGCGGCCCGGTCTCCGAACTCATCCTGCGCAATCGCGGCGCGGGACCCTTCGGCCTGCTCAACATGGTCGACGAGCGCTGCGGCGGCGTCTTCGACGACATCGATGAAATCATTCCCGCCGAGGAGCGCAATGCCTTCATGGCGAAGTACAAGGCCGCCGCCGGCTTCGCCATCGAGCAGCTCAACACCGCCGGACCGACGATCGAACCGGGCGCGCGCGCGGCCGCATGAAGCCGGCACCGACCCCGCGAAACATCGTTTCCCGGAGCGCCTTGTTTGCAAACCGGCGGTGGACGCCTTCCTCAAGGCAGTTGCGTTGTTCACCCGACACGTTAATCTCCTGACCATAACAAGTTTGGGTAGACAGGCACCGACCTGATCGCCCGCAAGGGGAACAGTCATGGAATATTTCGTTCAGCAGCTGGTGAACGGGCTGACGCTGGGGTCGATCTACGGGCTCATCGCAATCGGCTACACGATGGTCTACGGCATCATCGGCATGATCAACTTCGCCCATGGTGACATCTTCATGGTCGGCGCCTTCATCGCGCTGGCGACATTTCTCGCGCTGACCACGCTGGGTTTCGCCTCCCTGCCGCTGATCCTCTTGATCGTGCTGATCGTGTCGATGATGTTCACCTCCGCCTGGGGCTGGACGGTCGAACGCATGGCCTATCGCCCGCTGCGCGGCTCTTTCCGCCTCGCGCCGCTGATCACCGCGATCGGCATGTCGATCGTGCTGCAGAACTTCGTGCAGATCACGCAGGGCGCGCGCGTCAAGCCGCTTCCGCCGCAGATCCCCGGCGGCATCACGCTGATGGAGGGCGTCACCGAGAACGGCCCGATCAACGTCCAGCTCTCCTACATGCAGATGATCATCATCGGCACCACGCTTGCACTGATGATCGGCTTCTCGCTGCTGATCTCGCGCACCTCGCTCGGCCGCGCCCAGCGCGCCTGCGAGCAGGACCAGCGCATGGCCGCTCTGGTCGGGGTCAATGTCGACCGCACCATCTCGCTGACCTTCGTCATGGGCGCCGCGCTCGCCGCCGTCGCCGGCTTCATGTTCCTGCTGCTCTACGGCGTCATCGATTTCTACATCGGCTTCCTCGCCGGCGTGAAGGCATTCACCGCCGCCGTGCTCGGCGGCATCGGCTCGCTGCCCGGCGCCATGCTCGGCGGCATCCTGATCGGCCTCATCGAGGTCATGTGGTCGGGCTATTTCACGGTCGAGTACAAGGACGTCGCCGCCTTCTCCATCCTGGCCATCGTGCTGATCTTCCTGCCGTCCGGCCTGCTCGGCCGGCCCGAAGTGGAAAAGGTCTGATCCATGGCCAATGCGACGCCCGATCCCGGGCTCCCCGACCGCTATTCGCTCGCCGGATCGCTGAAGGACGCCGCCATCGCGGCGGGCCTCGCAGGCGTTCTCGGCTTCTTCTTCCTCGGCCTGCGCACGGACATCGCCGCCGGCGGGCTGGACCTGACGACGCGCTGGCCGCTGTTCTTCACGGCCATCGTCATCGTCTTCGCAGGACGGCTGGCGCTCAACCTGCTGGTGTTCAGGACCGAAAAGCCGTTGACGCGGACCCTTTCAAGCCGCGCGGAAGGGATGGGCTCCCGTCTGTCTGGGGTGGCGCGCTACGCGGCCTACGCCCTGCTCGCCTTCGCTTTCGTGCTGCCCTTCTTCTTCACCTATTTTTTCCCCCAGCAGGACCGCCAGTACATCGATCTGGCGATCCTGATCATGACCTACATCATGCTGGGCTGGGGCCTGAACATCGTGGTCGGCCTCGCCGGCCTGCTTGATCTGGGCTATGTCGCCTTCTACGCGGTCGGTGCCTATTCCTTCGCGCTGCTGGCGCAATATCTCCATTTCGGCTTCTGGATGGCGCTGCCCGTGGCCGGCTTGCTCGCGGCGCTCTGGGGTGTCGTGCTCGGCTTTCCGGTGCTGCGCCTGCGCGGCGACTATCTGGCCATCGTGACGCTGGCCTTCGGCGAGATCATCCGCGTCGTCCTGCTCAACTGGTATCAGTTCACCAACGGTCCGGACGGGATTTCCGGCATTCCCAAGCCGACCTTTTTCGGCCTTGAGATGAACCGTGACGGGTTCGCCGCTTTCTTCGATATCAAGTACGATCCGATCCACCGCTTCATCTATCTCTACTACATCATCCTGCTGCTCGCGCTGTTGACCAATTTCGTCACCATGCGCCTGCGCCGCCTGCCGATCGGCCGGGCCTGGGAAGCGCTGCGCGAGGACGAGATCGCCTGCCGCTCGCTCGGCATGAACACGCGAAACACGAAGCTGACGGCCTTTGCCATCGGCGCCATGTTCGGCGGCTTCGCCGGTTCGTTCTTCGCCACGCGACAGGGCTTCATCTCGCCGGAGAGCTTTACCTTCCTCGAATCCGCAACGGTGCTGGCGATCGTTGTGCTCGGCGGCCTCGGCTCGCAGATCGGCGTGGTCATCGCCTCCGTGCTGCTGATCGGCGGGCTGGAGATCCTGCGCAATCTGGACTTCCTCAAGCAGATCTTCGGCGACGATTTCGACCCGACCCGCTACCGCATGCTGATCTTCGGCCTGGCCATGGTCCTGATCATGGTGTGGAAGCCACGCGGCCTCATCTCCAGTCGACAACCGACCGCCGTGCTGAAGAAACGCAAGAAGATTTCGGCCGACATGGTCGCGCAGGGCGAGGGACACTGATGGCGGTGATGGATTCGGCTCCCGAAGCGGTCGTCGCCAAGCCCGGCAAATGGGACGACGACCCTATCCTCTCGGTCGAGCACATGACGATGCGCTTCGGCGGCCTTGTCGCCGTGGGCGATCTGAGCTTCGAGGTCGGCCGCGGCGACATCACCGCGCTGATCGGCCCCAATGGCGCGGGCAAGACCACCGTCTTCAACTGCGTGACCGGCTTCTACAAGCCGACCGAGGGCCGCATCGTCATGCGCCACGGCGCCGGCCGCCAGCCGGAGCTGGTCGAGAGCGTCACCGCATCCGGCCAGCAATTCGATCATTCCGATGACGGCGCGGTGTTCCTGCTGGAGCGCATGCCGGATTTCGAGATTTCCAAGCGCGCCAAGGTCGCCCGCACCTTCCAGAACATCCGTCTGTTCGGCGGCATGACCGCGCTCGAAAACCTGCTGGTCGCCCAGCACAATCCGCTGATGGTTGCTTCCGGCTTCTCCATCGCCGGCCGGTTCGGCGCCAAGGGTTATCACTCGGCGCTAAAGGAAGCGACCGAGAAGGCGAGCTACTGGCTGGAACAGGTGCACCTGACCGACCGTGCCGACGACCCGGCCGCCGATCTCCCCTACGGCGCCCAACGCCGCCTCGAGATCGCCCGCGCCATGTGCACCGGCCCGCATCTGCTCTGCCTCGACGAGCCGGCCGCCGGCCTCAACCCGCGCGAATCTGCCGAACTCAACGAATTGCTGCAGTTCATCCGGGCCGAACACGGCACCTCGGTGCTGCTTATCGAGCACGATATGGGCGTGGTGATGGAGATTTCCGACCACATCGTCGTCCTCGACTACGGCGAGAAGATTTCGGACGGTGACGCCGAGCATGTGCGCAACGACGCCAGCGTCATCGCCGCCTATCTCGGCGTCGAGGACGAGGACGAGATCGAGGACGAGGAAATCCTCGCCGACCTGCATCCGGAGAAAGCCGGCCTCAAAAACGACAACGCCAAATCCGGCGACAAGGGAGACGGGCAATGAGCGCCGCCGACGAGCCGATGCTGGCCGTGCGCGGCGTCGAGACCTATTACGGCAAGATCATCGCGCTGCGCGGCGTCGACATCGACGTGCAGAAGGGCGAGATCGTCACCCTGATCGGCGCCAACGGCGCCGGCAAGTCGACCCTGATGATGACGATCTGCGGCAACCCCCGCGCCCGCTCGGGCCAGATCGTCTTCGACGGCACCGACATCACCGACATGCCGACGCACGACATCGTCCATCGCGGCATCGCGCAATCGCCGGAAGGCCGGCGCATCTTCGGGCGTATGACGGTGATGGAAAACCTCCAGATGGGCGCCCTGCTCGTCGACGACGCGCATTTCGACGACGATCTGAAGCGCGTCACCACGCTCTTCCCGCGCCTCAAGGAGCGCCTGAACCAGCGCGGCGGCACGCTATCGGGCGGCGAGCAGCAGATGCTCGCCATCGCCCGCGCGCTGATGGGCCGGCCGCGACTGCTGCTCCTCGACGAGCCCTCGCTGGGCCTGGCACCGCTGGTCGTGCGCCAGATCTTCGACATCCTGCGCGAACTCAACACCAACGAGAAGCTGACGATCTTTCTGGTCGAGCAGAACGCGTTCCACGCGCTCAAGCTCGCCCATCGCGGCTATGTCATGGTCAACGGCAAGATCACCATGACCGGGACCGGTGCCGAACTGTTGAAACGCGACGAGGTCCGCGCGGCCTATCTGGAAGGCGGGAGGCACTAGCACATGGTCGAACGCGAACTGACCTTGCTTTGGGAAGTTTCCTTCACGGAGTTCCTTTTCGTCACCCTGCTGCTCGGCGGCGCGGCGGCATGGCTGACCGGCCGCGCCATGGCGAGCACATGGCAGCCGAACTGGCTGCTCGCCATCTATCTGGCGATGCTGGCCGCCGCCGTGCGCTTCATCCACTTCGCCCTGTTCGACGGCACACTGCTGTCGGGATGGTATTACATCGTCGACCTGATCGTCCTGCTCGTCATCGGCTTTGCCGGAAAGCGCTTCACCCGCGCCGGCCAGATGGTGCGCCAGTACGGCTTCACCTTTTCGCGCGCCGGCCCCTTCGGCTGGTCGCGCCGCAACGGCTAGAGCGTTTCCCGCCTTGATGGAAAACGTATTCCCGGAATGTGCGTCCGGCCTGTCGGCGAGAGGCAGCGCATTTCAGTTCCGATGGCGAAACGAAACGCACCTCGAACATGCCCAAACTCGTTATTCCCCTTTATTTCGCCGGGGTTTTGGGCTTTGATTTGCCTACGCGGCGGGTTGTCCGGGTTTTGCCCGGTGAAAAGGCCCGCCATAGTGACCGTGCCGCAGCGCGTACACCTCGTGCGCACGGGAAAAAACTTGAACAGGTGTTAGAGGGAGTTCACATGAAAAAGATACTTCTCGCCAGCGCAGCGCTGAGCCTGATGTTTACAGGTTCCGCCTGGGCCGAAATCATCATCGCGACCGCCGGTCCGATGACCGGCCAATACGCCTCCTTCGGCGAGCAGATGAAGACCGGCGCCGAACAGGCCGTCGCCGACATCAATGCCGCTGGCGGCGTCAATGGCGAAATGCTGAAGCTCGAGATCGGCGACGATGCCTGCGACCCGAAACAGGCCGTAGCCGTAGCCAACCAGATGGCAGGCAAGGGCGTGGTCTTCATGGCCGGCCATTTCTGCTCGGGTTCCTCGATCCCGGCCTCGGCCGTCTACTCGGAAGAGAACATCATCCAGATCTCGCCGGCCTCGACCAACCCGAAATACACCGACGAGCGTCCGGGCCCCGGCACCTACCGCGTCTGCGGCCGTGACGACCAGCAGGGTGCCGTCGCCGGCAAGTATCTGCAGGACAATTTCTCCGACAAGAAGATCGCCTTCGTCCACGACAAGACCGCCTACGGCAAGGGTCTGGCCGACGCGACCATGGCGGCCTTCGAGGCAGCTGGCGGCAAGCCGGCCATGTACGAAGCCTACACCGCGGGTGAAAAGGACTATTCGGCACTCGTCTCCAAGATGAAGGCTGAAGGCATCGGCGTCCTCTACGTCGGCGGCTACCACACCGAGGCAGGCCTGATGGCCCGCCAGGCCAAGGAACAGGGCATGGATCTCCAGCTCGTATCCGGTGACGCGCTCGTCACCGACGAGTACTGGGCGATCACCGGCGACGCCGGCGAAGGCACGCTGATGACCTTCTCGCCCGATCCGCGCGCCTATCCGGAAGCGGCCGAAGTGGTCAAGAAGCTCGAGGAAGCCGGCAAGACGACCGAGGGCTACGTGCTCTACACCTACGCGGCCGTCCAGGCCTGGGCACAGGCCGCCACCACGGCCGGCTCGACCGACTATGACGCCGTCAACGAGGCACTGTCCGCAGGCGACTTCAGCACCGTGCTGGGCAGCCTGTCCTTCGACGACAAGGGCGACGTCTCGCTGCCGGGCTACGTGTTCTACGAGTGGCACGACGGCAAGTACGCCCAGATGAAGTAATCGGGGATTTCATCCCGACGACCAAACCCGGCGGGCAACCGCCGGGTTTTTTCTTGCCCGCTTTCCGGTTCCCGCGCCCGGATACCCATCGCCAACGCACCGCTCGCAAGCCGGCCCGGTCTGCGTTATCATGACGCCATGCTGAACCACATCTCGGCCAAACATGTCTTCGCGGCCGGCCTGACGGCAGCGGCAATGCTGTTCGCGCTTGGCTGGATGACCCGCGACGATCCGTCGAAAAAGCCCTATCTCGCGATCCTGGGCGGCGGCTTCGTCGTAACCTATCCGGTCACGGACATCTATTACGGCTTTTCGGCACGGGTGGAAAAACCGCTCGCCGCGGGTTCGATCATCGAAGCGAGTTTCGAGGATCCCGCTGGCGGCCCGCCGCTGGTCGAGAGCGTGCGCGTCAGTGCCCGAACGACGCGCTATTCGCTGCGCACGCCGAACCTCGACGGCGTCGAGGCGGGCAAGCCCTACCGCGTGGTCGTGAAGGTCTATGACTACCGCCACGAGGCACTGATCGAAACGCACGAGCAAAGCTTCACGAGCAAGATCGGCGACCGCTTCGCGCGACCGAAACCCGGCAAGCGCGAATTCGACGGCAACCAGTTCACGACGCGAAGCTGAAGCAGCACGGCACCAGCCAAATTGTTGATGTAACAGTATTTCAGGCCAGCACCCGGATCTGACCGGTGCCTGGGAAGGCAATGGTCGACGACGGAACGGCTGCGGTCGTTCATCCAACGCTCCCCCGATTGCGCCAGGCGATTTCACCCGCCTGAAGGAACGTCGTTCGGGTCCCCCTGCCGACGAACTTTCCTTCGCAGCCAACCTTCCATGACAATCGCCGCCCACCCAGGCAACGCAACGCGCGGCAACCTCGCCGTTTGACAAGTTTCGGATTGTCTCGTAACTTGAGATGAAATCTCGGAAACTGAGACGATGTCATCGCAACTACTCGAACGCTACCATCAGATTTTGACCGCCGTCGCCGTCGCGGAAAACGGGATAGGTGCGAGTTCCATTGCCGACACGGTGGGGCTACCGCGCAGCACGACCCATCGTTTGGCGCTGGCGCTTTGCGAGGTCGGCTATCTGAAGCAGCGCGATTCCTCGATCTTCGAGCTCGGCTCCGCACTCGATGACATTCTGGTTCCGCGTCTGTTCAATGCGCAGCGGTCGCGCACCGTCCTGCCGGTCCTCCTCACGCTTGCCGAGGAATTGCAGGAGACGGCGTTCTTTGCCCGCCGCCATTGCGGACGCATCGAGATCGTGGATGCGCTGCCGGTTCCCGGCACACAGCAATCCTACATCTACCCGGGCCTCGGCGACCGGCCGCTCGACAAGTGCTCGTCCAGCAAGGCCATTCTGGCCTTTTGCGAAGAGCACGAGGTGAAAACCTGGCTGGACAGCGCACGCCAGGAGGCTGGCCTGCCTTCCTTCGGCGGCCAGATCGAGGCTTTCCGGGAAGAACTCAACGATGTGCGCAGCACGGGCTACGCAATCTGCGACGGAGAGATCGACGAGGGCGTGTTTTCCATCGCCTCGCCGGTTTTCGTCGAACCTTTCGGTGCCGTCTACAGCATCGGCGTCACCGGACCAACGGCGCGCATGAAATCGCGCCCCATCGAGGAGGTGGCAAGCCATGTGCGCGCCGCCTCGGAATCCGCAGCGACCCGCCTCGTAGCGCACTCCGCGAGCGCGGCGGGCACGGAATAATCACAAACTCAACAATCAGGTGGAGGAAAACAACGTGATCAAGAAGCATGGACTACGCATCGCACGAGGCGCCGCGCTTGCCGCAGCACTCGGCACGGTTGCCGCACCGGCATTCGCCAGCGACAAGGTAACCCTGAAATTCGCCGACTGGATGCCGGTCAGCCACTACACCGTGACCAACGCGGCCGAGCCCTTCATGGCAAAGGCCAAGGAGCTTTCGGGCGGCAGCATCGACATCCAGTTCTTTCCCGGCGGCCAGCTCGGCAAGGGCCAGGATGCACTTCGACTGGTCCAGACCGGCGTCGCCGATATCGCAGACATTTCGCCAGCCTACATCTCGGACAAATTCGTGCTGAGTTCGGTTGCCGAACTGCCGGCGATGTTCGAAACCGCCTGCGAAGGCACGGAAGCGTTTGCCAAGCTCGCCACCAATGGCGGCATCATCGCCGAGAACGAGTTCACGCCATACAATGTGCGCATCCTCGTCTCGATCGCCTACGCGCCCTACAAGATCGTGACCGTCTCCAAGAAGGTCGAGACCGTTGACGACTTCAAGGGCCTCAAGATCCGCACCGCCGGTGGTGCAATGGACATGACCGCAGATGCGCTCGACGCGGTATCGGTGCGCATGCCCGGGCCGGACATCCTGGCTTCCATGACACGCGGCACGCTGGACGGCTCCCTCGCGCCCCTGCAGAGCGTCAAGGTGTTCGATCTTCAGTCCGTGCTCAAGCACCAGACGACGGATGTCAGCCTCGGCAGCTTCATCACCGTCTACGCCATCAGCGATCGCGCCTGGAACTCGCTTTCCGACGATCAGAAGGCAGCGCTGACGGAAGCAGGTCAGTTCGCCACCCAAAACCATTGCGATTATGTCGATGCCCAGGAACCCAAGGCCATCGAGGACCTCGCCAGCTACGGCATGGAGCCCAACACCATGGCCGAGGGCGAGCTTGCCAAGCTGAACGACCGTCTCGCGACCGTTCAGCAGAAATGGGCCGATCAGGTTGATGGTCTCGGCAAGTCCGGCACCGACGTCCTGAAAGCGTTCCACGCAGCGCTCGGCGACGAGTAACGGCACGCGCCACTGCCGCAAGCGATGCGGCACTTTGCAGGCCGGGGACGATGGTCCGCCCATTGCCCCCGGCCCCTACATCCCGGCCATTGCATCGATACCCGGACATGCCTTGCAGCATGCCCAGGATGCACGCCCGCCAGGGGAGGATGAGACATGCATAACGCGCTTGTTCGCGCCGACAGCTACCTGAAATGGCTGGACTTGCTGCTGGCCGCGATGGCTGCCGCCGCGATCCTCGTCATGATGGCGATCACGGCGACCGACGTCATCATGCGCTACGTCTTCAACGATCCGCTGGAGTGGGTGTACGACCTCACCATCCACTATTTGCTGATCGCGGGCTTCTTCCTCGGCCTGTCCTACGCGCTGCGTCTCAATCACCACATCACCGTCGACTTTTTCGCCCAGATGATGAAGCCGCGCAGCTATCACGTCGCGCTTGCCATCGGTAGTCTGGCTGCTGCCTTCGTCTTTTTCTGGGTCGCCTGGCTCGGCGCGGAGGAAGCCTACACGTCGTGGAAGAACGGCGACGTCCTGTTCGGTGCGGTCATCTGGCCCATCTGGCCCGGCAAGATCATCGTGCCCCTCGGCATGGCACCGCTCGCGCTGCGCGCGCTGCACCGCTTCTTCGCGCATCTCAACGCCGCTATCGATCCTTCGCTCGCCGGCAAGTTCGATATCGGCATCGATGCCCACGCAATCCCGGAGGAGTAGGACGTGCTGGTCTTCGTCACGGTATTGCTTCTGCTTGTCTGCCTCAGCGTCGGCATCCCCGTTGCCTTCAGCCTCGCGATCGCGGGCGCGGCCGGCCTCTTCATGTTCGGCGGCTCGCAGCTTCTGCTCGGCATTCTCGCCACCGCGCCCGCATCCGCCATCAGCACCTATGAATTCCTCACCATCCCGATGTTTCTGCTGATGGCGGAGTTCATGATCGCCAGCCGCGTCTCCAACTCGCTCTTCTTCGCCATCGCGCGCTGGACGAGCTGGCTTCCCGGCGGCCTCGGAATCGCCACGGCGCTGACCGGCGCGGCATTCGGGGCGATTTCCGGCTCGAGCACGGCAGCCGCCGCCACCCTGTCCTCCACCAGCATCCCCGCCATGGTCGAGGAAGGCTATGAGCGCCGCTTCGCCAGCGGCATCGTGTCGATTGCCGGCACACTCGCCATGCTGATCCCGCCAAGCGTGGCGATCATCTTCTATGGCCTGCTCACCGGCACGAGCGTCTCCAAGCTGCTCGTCGCCGGCATCGTGCCCGGCCTGCTCGTGACGCTGGTGATCATCGCCACCATCTGGGTGCTGATCTGGCGCGATCCCTCGCTAGCGCCGAACCGGCGCAGCTACTCCTGGGGCGAGCGCTTCCGCTCGCTCACCGTCGCCGGCCCATTCCTGGGCCTGTTCATGCTGGTCACGGGTCTTATTTATCTCGGCATCGCGACCCCGGTCGAGGCCTCCGCGCTCGGCGCGCTGGGCGCCTTCATCTTCACCGTCCTCACCGGCCACATGAACTGGCAGACCTTCAAGCGCGCCATGCTGAGCACCGTGCTCACCACCGCCATGATCGGCCTTGTCGTGATCTCGGCACAGATATTCGGCTTCTTCGTCACGATAACCCAGGTCACCCAGAACCTCGTCGGTTTCGTCGCCGCCCATGATCTGCCGCCCTATGTGGTGATGCTCTTCCTGGTCGCCCTCTACCTGGTGCTCGGCTGCCTCCTCGATCAGCTGTCGATCCTCATCCTGACCGTACCGGTGGTCTTCCCGCTGATCATGTCGCTGGGCTACGATCCGGTCTGGTTCGGCATCATCATCATCCTGCTGGCCGAGGTCGGCATGGTGACCCCGCCCATCGGCCTCAACGTCTATGTGGTCGCACGCAACACCAACCAGCCGGTCGAGAACGTCTTCGGTGGAGTGTGGCCGCACGTGGCGGCCCATGTCCTGCTGATCTTCGTCATGCTCATCTTCCCGCAGATCGTGCTGTGGCTGCCCGGGAGCATGGCGCAATGACGATGCGTGCCGTCCTTTGCCGGGAGTTGGGCTGGCCGGCCCGATTGCCGATTGCCGATATCGCCGTTCCCGATCCCGGGCCAGGACAGGTGCTCGTCGCAGTCGCCGCGGCGGGGCTGAACTTCGCCGATACGCTGCTCATCGGCGGCACCTACCAGGAGCGTCTGGAGCCTCCCTTCGTGCCGGGTGCCGAGTTAGCCGGCACCGTGATCAAGGCCGGACCACAGGTCACCCGCTTCCGCCCCGGCGATCGCGTCATGGGCCAGATTGCTTCCGGAGCCTATGCTGAATACGCGCTTATGGACGTCGCGCGCGCACAGCCCGTGCCCGACGAAATGCCGTTCGAGGAGGCCGCCGGCTTCTTCATTCCCTACGGCACGGCCTATTGCGGCCTGTTCGAGCGTGGCCGCCTGAAACCCGGCGAGACGGTGCTGGTCACCGGCGCGGCCGGCGGCGTGGGCCGTGCAGCCGTCGAGCTCGCCTCCGCACGCGGATGCCGCGTCATCGCAACGGCAAGCGGCGAGGACCGCCGGGCCAGCCTGCGTGAAATCGCCAACGTGACCGTGATCGACCCTGAGCCCGACGAATTGAAGCAGAGAATCATGAAGGCGACGGACGGCAAAGGAGTCGACGTTGTTTTCGACGTCGTCGGCGGCGAGCTTGCCCGCCAGGCGCTCAGGGCACTGACCTTCGAGGGGCGCTTCATCATCGTCGGCTTCGCCGGGGGCGACATTCCGCAGTTTCCCGCCAATCATCTGCTCGTCAAGAACATCGACGTCATGGGTTTCTACTGGGGCGTCTATCAGGCGCGCCTGCCGGAACGCACCGACGCCATGTTCGAAGCGCTTGCCGCGCTTTATCGGCAAGGCGCGATCCGACCGCATGTGGGCGCCATCTTCCCGCTCGAAGAGATCAACGAAGCGCTGTCGGAACTGCTGACGCGGAAACATATCGGCAAACTCATCGTGGACCCCAGGCTATGACCGACCAGACCCCCGTTCGTATCGAACACCATCCCGACGCGCCGGACATCGCCGTCGTGACCATCAATCGCCCCGACCGCAGGAACGCTCTCGACGACGCAGTCCTCGACGGGCTGGGTCAGGCCGCCGAACGCTTCCACGAGGATGCCGGAACAAGGGCGATCGTGCTGCGCGGCGAAGGCGGCTTCTTCAGCGCCGGAGCCGATGTCTCCACCTTCGACACGATTGCGACCGAAACCGATGTCAATCGCGTGCGCCGCGCCACCCACAAGGGCGGACGGCTGTGTGCGGCGTGGGAATCGCTGCCGCAGCTCACCATTGCCTCGATCGAGGGCGGCGCGGTGGGCGGCGGCCTGGCGCTCGCGCTCGCCTGCGACTGGCGTGTCATGGCGGCCGATGCCTGGGTCTATGTTCCCGAGGCAAGGCTCGGCCTGATCTATGGCTGGAACACCGTGCCGAGGTTGACCCGCCTGATCGGACCGGCCCGGACAAAGACGCTGTCGATTCTCTGCCGGTGCCACGCGGCGAGCGAATGTCAGCAATGGGGCCTTGTCGACGCCATCGCCGGGGATGAAGGCGCCGACGAGGCCGCCTTTGCGCTAGCCCGCGAGGTTTGCGCTATCCCTCGCCTCGCCGCCCAGATGATCAAGCGGTCGACCAATGCGACCGCCAACGCGCTTTCCGCCGCGACCAGCTATGCCGACATGGACGACATGCTGGTCTGCATGACCGACCCGGAGGGCAATGCGGCCAGGCAGGCATTCATCTCCGGCCTGAAGGATAAGGGAGGCAAATGAGGATGGCCGTATTCGACAGTTTCGACGATGAAACGCGCATCGGCGATTGCCTCGACATTCACGCGACGAACCATCCCGACCGCGAGGCCGTCCGGGACAGGCGCTCCAGTCTCACCTACGCCGAACTGCACACCGAGGTGATGCGTTGCGCGCGCGCACTGCACGCGGCAGGTCTTGGCGAGGGAGAACGCATCGCCGTCCTCGCGCCCCCGCGCACCGAGGTGCTGGTACTCTTCCTCGCCGCCGCCAGGCTAGGCCTGCTGTGGCTCGGCCTGAACCCGAAATACACCGCGCGCGAACTCGACTATGTGATCGCGGATGCAAGGCCGACGTTGATCTTCGCAATCGGCGAACTCGACGGCCGCGAATACGCGGCGGATTTGGCGGAGATCCGCAGCGCGCATCCATCGATTGCGCGCGTGATCGGGATGGAGGGCGCGGCGGACTACGATATCTCCTATGCCGACTGGCTTTCCGAACTGGGCGAAGCCGGCGATGCGGGTGCCTTCGCTGCTGCGCAGGACGCGGTGCGCTCGCAGGCACCCGCCCTGCTCGTGTACACCTCGGGCTCGAGCGGTCGCCCGAAAGGCGTGCTGCTGCGCCAGCGCGAATTGCTGCGCCGCAGCCGTACCCAGAACGAACAGTTTCCCGCCGCGCCCTATCCTCGCGTGCTCAACCCGCTGCCGATCAACCATATCGGCGGCATGCATTTTCTTACCCTCTACACCTTTGTCGGCGCCGGCACGGTCACGCTGGCGGAAAAGCACAACCCCGGCGATTTCGCCCACGCCCTGAAGGCTGGCGAGATCAACATGCTCTACACCTTGCCCACCATGCTGCAGATGCTGGTGGAGCATGAGGATTTCGAAGCGGCCACGCTCGACCGGCTGCAATGGGTGGTCTATTCAGGCGCGGCCATGCCGGGCAATCTGGTGGATATCCTGTTCGCCGCCAAATGCGAGGTCGGCCTGACCTACGGCATGACCGAGACCTGCGGGTCGGTCACCTACGCGAAGAAGACCGGCGACAATCGTGACGTGATGATGGATTCGATCGGCTACCCAACACCAACGGGTGAGGTACGCGTCGTGCACGAAGACGGGACCCCGTGTGAACCCGGCGAGGACGGCGAGATACAGGTCCGCGCAAAATACTGCATGAAGGGGTATTTCGAACGCCCCGCCGAGACCGAAGCCGCCTTCACGGGGGGCTGGCTCAGAACGGGCGATCTTGCCAGACAGCGCGAGGACGGCAGCATCAAATTCGTCGGCCGCATGAGCGAGATGTTCAAGTCCGGCGGCTACAATGTCTACCCGCGGGAGATCGAGCTTGCGCTCGAGGAGCATCCGCAGATCATGCTGAGCGCGGTGGTCGGCGTGCCGGACCCACGCTTCGACGAGGTCGGCTGGGCCTATATCTCAGCCCAGCCGGGATCGAACCTCTCCCCCGACGCACTGAAAGCATGGTGCGCCGAGCGGCTTGCCAGCTACAAGATCCCCAAGCGCTTCGTCATTCTAGACGCGCTGCCAATGCTTCCGGTCGGCAAGGTGGACAAGGTCACGCTCAGGAAAGAGGCCTTCGCGGCGCTGGAATAGGGCGCAAGGCGATCTTCACGCCGTCTTCCACGCGCACGAACGACATGCCGTCTGCTCATTGTGCAACAGCGCGGCGCCTCGGGAAGCCACCCGTGGCGCTTGAGCCCTCACGCGTACAACGTGGAATGAGGAAACCCGGCTTTTTCAGCCCGACCAGGGCTGTTCAGCCGGCCACCCGGCCCGCGTGGCTCACCCTTTAAAACCAACAACTTGGAACGCTATCAACGCTTCAGGAAAAACTGGTAGCGGAGGAGCCTACCTACCCTCCCCTTGAGACCCCTTGGAAATCCTAGAATAAATCCTCTCATCGAAAACCGGCTCCGTTCTTAACCATATTGTATTTATTGCGCTTTTCGCCTTTGAGCCCTTGGTTCCCGCCATTATATTCCTCTTATTCCGATCTGCGGATCGGCGGAAATTTGGCTGAAAAAACCTGACTAAAACCTGACTGACCGTCAGACTGAAAAGGGAACCTCGACGATGAATGCTCCCGTCAAAGTCATTGACTTCCCGGTCGCGGCTCCGGCCCCGAAGAAGTCAAAGTCCCCGGCTCCGTTCGCGAACTCAGCGCTCGCCCGCTTCAACGTTCCCGGACGCTATCGTCAGGCGCGCGGTCTCCGCATGTGGATACGCGAGACCGGCGGCGCGACCCGCAAGGAGTGGTATCTCGTCCTCACGGTCGACGGACGCGACCGGACGAAATTCCTCGGAACCTTCCCCGACATGGACGTCGCAGCGGCGGAAGCGGAAGCCCTCCGGCTTCGGTCTCTCGACGACCCCTTCGGCGACACGCCGACGTCGGACACGGAGGCGAAGACTTTCGCCGAAGCCGCGAAGGCATGGTTCGACGAAACGTCCCGGACATGGTGTGAGGATCACGCGCTCCGGACATGGAACTCGGTCGAGGTTCATTTCGGTATTCTCGGAAAGCTGGACGTCGCGAAGGTCACGACGGCGGACTTCCGCCGAGCGCTCCTTCACAAGGACTTCTGGCACAAGTCGCCGGAGGTCGGAGACCGGACCCTCGGGCGCTTTCGCGCAATCGTCGATTGGGCGGTCGCGAACGGCTATCGCGAACAGGGCGCTAATCCGGGCGAGTTCAAATTCATGGGCTTGCCGAAGGCTCGCGTCCTCATCGAGAAGCGCAAGGTCGCTCAGGGCATCGATCCCGAGGACGGTCACGAAGGCTTCGAGGACTTCCGCCGGATGCGCGCCTTCACGAAGGAGTTGCGCCGCCGCGAGGGAATGTCGGCTCGCGCCTTCGAGGCGAAAATCCTGACCGCGTCTCGGGCGAAGCCGATCCTCCGCATGACTTGGGAAATGATCGACCGCGAAAACGGCGTGATCAATATCCCGGCGGGGCTCATGAAGACGCGGAAGCCGTTCCGCTTTCCAGTCACGCGGCAACTCGGCGAACTCCTCGACCGCGTCGCGACGGAGACCCCGGAGGCGAACCGGCAACCCCATCACTTCGTCTTCCCCGGTCCTCGGGCGGCGATGACCTCGGACACGCTCAAGCGGCTCCTCGAACGGATAGGCATGATGCGCGACGACGGTCGTCTCCCGAAGCCTCACGGCTTAGCGCGGAAGAACTTCGGCGAATGGGCGGACGAGATGGAGGAGGACGACCTTCTCGTCGAGCGTTGCCTCCAACATGAACTCAAAGGCATCCGTAAAACCTATCGCAAGTCTAACGACGTTCTCGAACCGCGTCGCCGCCTCATGCAACGCTATGCCGATTGGCTGGACGAGGAGGTCTGACCGATGAGTGACGACCTCAGCTTCCTCGAACCACGTTCTCGGGAATACTTCGACAGGATTGCAGATGAAGTCCTGACGATCATTGGTGTCGTCCCTACGGAGTACAAAAAGAGACGGCTCATGGCGGTATATTATGAGGCGGGGATCGGGCACCTATGGAAGCCCGCTCCGAGACAGTCGTCTTCTGCTTCTCCTCTCGCCGACCTCGCGAAACGGCTCAAGGTCAAGTCCGGGCTCCCGAAGAACGATGCGGTCCG
>JBHIWX010000068.1:0-23908 GCA_041987205.1 Rhizobiaceae bacterium
TGATGGAGAAAAGCCGCTTTTTCATGTTCTCAATCGAGCTCCGACACCCAGCCTGCCGTTTCGACCATGACCCGGCCACTGGCAAACGGATCATCAAACGCAATCGATTTGGACAATGGCTGATGAAAAGTGAAATTCCCCTGATTTGTCAATGCCGACTCCGGCCCTGAACCCCTAGTGCGCTTCCCCTGCGTCAAATTTTTCGGAGAGTGTCGCATTATTGCACGAATTGCCGGGCCTGCCCGGCAACGCCCTCCAGCGCACCATGCACGAGTTCGCAATAGAGAATCCGGGCCGGATCGGCCGGCCCCGGCATGGTGATCTGCCCCGGCGGCACGAGATGGAAGCCGAACTTGCCGTAATAGGGCGCGTCGCCGACCAGCACGACGAGGCGATGACCGAGACGCCGCGCCTCGACCAGCGAACGATGCATCAGCTCGCGTCCGATCCCGATATTCTTGCGGCTGCGCGACACAATCAGCGGCCCGAGCACCAGCGCCGGCACGTCGCCAATCAGGATGCGGGTCTGCCGCACCGACCCGACCAGTTCCTCCTCGCCGGTGCCCGACCCTTCCCGTTCCATCAACGCGACGAAGGAAAGCTCGCGCTCGTGATCCACGCCCTCGCGCAGGCGGAAAGCGGCGCGGGCGAAACGCCCCGGTCCGAAGGCATCGGCCGCCAATTGCTCGACGGCATCGTCATCCTGGGGCGCTTCCGAGCGAATGCGTAGGGTAAAGGAGGTCATGGGGAATTTCCGGCTGTCACGAGGACGATTTCGCCGGCGATCCCCTTCCGTGTGCTGTGGGGCTATGCCGCCGGCCGTTCGAAGACGCGCACCCGCGTGCCTGTCGGCGCGCGGCGCTGCATCATTCGTCGTCGCAATGCGAGCAACCGGATCATTCTGCCTCCCGGGGCGTATGGTCGATAGGTCAGCCATGACGCCACAACGTTTGCCGCAACGCTAGGGTTCCGGCTGGGGGTCGCACATATCACGCAATCCTGCGGGGGCAAAGAAAAACATGCTTCAGGGTCGCGCCACATTCCGGCGACGAGAATGACACTCGTGGCGCGAGGTGACGCACTGTTTACCGGCGCCAACCTTGGAACCTGCGCACCGATCCCATGTTAGGGTGTTGAGACGCACGGAATGGAAGGGAGCACGAAGTGATGGGACAATTGGTCGATGGCAAATGGCACGACAACGAAAGCCTCAACCGGCAATCGGATGGCGCCTTCGTGCGTGCAGAAACCAGTTTCCGCAACTGGGTGACGGCCGACGGCAGCGCCGGACCGACCGGCGAAGGCGGTTTCGAGGCCGAGCCCGGCCGCTACCATCTCTACGTCTCCTGGGCCTGCCCGTGGGCGCACCGCACGCTGATCCTGCGCAAGCTGAAAAAGCTGGAGGACGCTATTTCGCTGTCGGTGGTCGACTGGTTTCTCGGCGACGACGGCTGGGAGTTCTCGGAGCGTGATGGCGCCATCCCCGACAGCGTGCTCGGCAAGAACTATCTGCGCGACGTCTACACCGCCGCACGCTCCGACTACACCGGCCGCGTCACCGTGCCGGTGCTGTGGGACACCAAACGCGGCACCATCGTTTCCAATGAATCCGCCGACATCATCCGCATGTTCAATTCAGCCTTCGACGCCTTCACCGACGTGAAGACCGACTACTATCCCGAAGCGCTGCGCGAACAGATCGACACCATCAACGAGCGCGTCTATGCGACCGTCAACAATGGCGTCTACCGCTGCGGCTTCGCCGGCTCGCAGGAAGCCTATGACGAGGCCTTCGGCGAATTGTTCGCCTCGCTGGACTGGCTCGAGGACATTCTGTCGACAAACCGCTATTTGACCGGAGACCGGCTGACCGAGGCCGACTGGCGCCTGTTCACCACGCTGATCCGCTTCGACGCCGTCTATGTCGGCCATTTCAAGTGCAATCTGCGCCGCATCGACGATTATCCGAATTTGTCGAACTATCTGCGCGAGCTCTACCAGATACCGGGGATCGCCGAGACGGTGAACATGTTCCACATCAGGAACCACTATTACCGCAGCCACGAAACCGTCAATCCGCGCCGCATTGTGCCCGGCGGCCCCGAACTCGATTTCGACGCGCCGCACAACCGCGACCGGCTGAAGAAAGCGGCGTAACGAACGCTGCCGTCACTTGGGCAAGACCCGAGCATCCACAAGAAGAGCGTGTTTGCTGGCTCCTCGGGACAAGCCCCAAGATGACAACGGAGACTCCTCCGGACACTTTGGCTTGCCCGCCTCCCCCTTGAGGGGAGGCACGCGATTGCAAGCGTAGCGCAGCAGAGCGGGTGGGGGTTCCAACTTTGCGTCGTGCTCAGATGCGCGATGTGTTTATTCCAGGTCGAGCGACCTTGCGCCTACCAATCCGCCGAGATGGCCAGCCCCTCGTCGATTTCCGCGATCCGTCGCCGCGTGCCGAGCGACAGATCGTCCGGCAGAGCGTGACGGGCAAAGAACCGCGCCTCGGCGATCTCCATGTCGGGTTTGAATTCGCCGATCCGCTCGAAATCGCGGCAGCGATAGAACAGTACATGGTCGCGCGCGCCGAGCCGCCGGTTCAGATAGACGCCGAGAAGCTCCGGCGCTTGCGTCAGCCGCACCGCCGATTCCTCCTCGACCTCGCGCGTCAGCGCCTCGATCGCCGTCTCGCGCGGCTCGACGCCGCCGCCGGGAAAGTGCCAGCCCTTCACATAGGTGTGGCGAACCAGCAGCAGGCTGCCGTCGGCTGCCTCGATCATGCCGCGAACGCCCAGCGACAGCGGCCGGGCGATCAGCCTCGCGGTATGGACGGTGCGTCGGATCAGGCCGGCCATGAGGGAACCTTCGTGTCCGGCGAGGCATTGGCCAGGAAAGACCGGGACCCCGCGTAATGGCATTGCATGGGCGCCAGATCGCGCACCAGCTTCAAATCGCGGGAGCGAACGTGCATGGTGCCCCGCGAACACCCGAGAATCACGAGTAGCACATTCGCATGTATCGCCTCGCCCATATTTCGGACATCCATCTCGGCCCCCTGCCGGAGTTCCCGCTGCGCAAGCTGTTTTCCAAGCGCATCACCGGCTATGTCAACTGGCGCCGCAACCGCAAGCGCCATCACCTGCCGGACACGACGGAGCGCATAATCCGCCACATGCTTTCCGCCCGCGCCGACGATGTCGCGATAACCGGCGATCTCATCAATCTCGGCTTGGAGCCGGAGATGGTCGCGGCCGTCGACTGGCTGGAGACGCTGGGCGAACCCGAGCGCAATTTCGTCGTCTGTGGCAACCACGACGCCTATGTGCCCGGCGCACTCCCCCGTGCGCTCGCCCACTGGCAGCCATGGGTAACGGATGACGAGCGGCGCGTGATCGAGGACGAGACCGACTATCCGGTCGTGCGCCGGCGCGGCGACATCGTGCTGATCGGCTGCAATTCGGGCGAAGCCTCTGCGCCCTTCTTCGCCACCGGAAGGTTCCGCTCCGCCCAGGCGACGAAGCTCGCCGACATCCTCGACCGCGAGGGCCGCGCCGGAAGCTGCCGGGTGATCATGATCCACCATCCGCCGGTCAGGAACTCGACGCCGTTCCACAAGCGGTTGATCGGCGCGAGCCTGCTGCGTGGGGTCGTCGCCCAGTTCGGCGCCGAACTCGTCCTCCATGGCCACACCCATCTCGACACCGTGCTGGAGATCGCGAAGCCGGGCGGCACAGTGCCGGTGGTCGGCGTGCCCTCGGCGGGCGAATCCGGCGGCAACAAGAAGCCGGCCGCGCGCTACAATCTGTTCAACATCGCCAAGGGGCCGAATGGCTGGTCGATCGCCATGCAGGAATACGGCACGACACCCGAAAGCACCGAGGTTACGCTCGTCAGGAAGCGTCAGCTCGCGTGAACATGCCTGCCCTGAAGCGCAAGCCTGGAACAGAGAAGCGCGAGCCGGGATCAGAAGCTGGGCGGCGTGCCGTAGAGCGCCCAGGCGACCATGCCTGCCGCACCGACGAGCATGCCGAGCACGAAAATCGTCAGCGTTTTGAACCTCGAGCCGGCCTTCTTCGCGGCCGGCGCTTCGGCGACAGGCTGCGCCGGGCGCCCCACATCGAAATCATAATGGCGCATCGCCACCCAATCGCCCTCGACGGCGCGCTCTCGCTCGAGAACCCGCTCGGCGACATAGTCGGTCACGCGTTTCGCCATGTTGGCGCGGTCCGAGGTTTCGGCCAGCACGACGCGGCCCAGCCGCGTATCCTTGACGAATTCGTAGGTGCGCCGATCACGGCCCATGCGCACGAAGCCGGTCATGTCGATCCAAAGCCGGGACTTCTCGCCACCGGTCAGGGCAAATTCGAACTGGTCGCTTCCCCCCGGCAGAGCGTCGAAAACCGGCTGAAGATCCTGCGCCAGCAATTCGAGGCGGCTGCGCGCCGCCTGGCGCATTTCCACGACCACGTCGTTGCGATCGGCCTGCGCGTCGCGCATGCGCTCCATCGCCGAGGCGAGGTCGCCGACCCTTGCTTCTATGCCCTTGGCGTCGATATCCGCATCAGCCATGATGCCTCTCCGCGTGTGGTTAACGCCCCCTTAACGCCAACCATCTTTTACCGCCCGCGCGCCTTTTCCACAATGGAGACCCCATGAACCCCGCCACGCCTTACCCCGACCTTCCCGGCGCCTGCCGGCGCGTCGCCGACGCGGCCTCCGCCGCCGGCCTTGACATCGCCATCCATGTGCTCGACCAGTCCTCGCGCACGGCGGAAGAGGCAGCCGAGGCCTGCGGCACCACGGTCGGGCGGATCGTCAAGTCGCTCGTCTTCGCGGGAAAGGACAGCGGCACGCCCACCCTGCTGCTGGTCTCGGGCGCCAACCGGGTGAAGGAAGGCCTTGTCGGGCGCACCATCGGGGAGAAGATCGTCCGGCCCGACGCGGATTTCGTGCGCAAGGTGACGGGCTTTGCGATTGGCGGCATTCCGCCTCTCGGCCATGCCGAATTCCTGTCGGTCTGGATCGACGACGATTTGCTGCAATACGACACGGTCTGGGCCGCCGCCGGCACGCCCAATTCGGTGTTCGAGGTCAAGCCGGGCGCCCTGCTGGAAGCCTGTGGCGCGACGGCCATCGCCGTGCACGACTGACGCGGAGCAACAGGCTCAGCGCAGATTATCGCCGATCAGCCGCACAACCGCGTCGGGGATCTCGTCGGCGATGGAATGGCCCACCCCCTCGAAGACATGCACCGCGATCTCGCCCGGCAGCTTGTGCGCCTGCAGCGTCGGCGTGATCCGGTCCTGAGTGCCCCAGATCGCCTTGACCGGCATGCCGAGCTTGGCAATTGCATCGAGCGGCAATACGCCCTGCGCATCGCCGTCCAGGAAGGTTTCGGCGATCCGCGCATGTTCCGCCGCCGCGCCGGGTCGACCGCGTTCGGCAAGGACCGCCTCCAGCGACGCCGCAGGCACCGCGCGACGCCAGCCATAGAAGTGTTCCAGCAGCGGCAACACGGCCGCTTCGTCGCACGCCATGGCGAAACGGCGCAGCAATTTGGCGTTGATCTCCGGCCCAAAGCCGCCCGGCGCCAGCAGGGTCAGCGAGGCTACCCTTTCAGGCCGCTTGAGCGCGACGAGGCAGGCAATCGCCCCGCCCATCGAATGCCCGCAAAGATGCGCGGTGTCGATGCCGCGCCGGTCGAGGTCTTCGAGCAGTAGATCGGCGGCTTGCGAGGTTCGCCCGGTCGGTGACGGCGCCGAAGCGCCATGACCGGGCAGGTCGACGGCGAGCACATGACGCCCGCCGACGACCGGATTGGACGGGAGCCGGGAAAGCACCGGCGCCCAATAGGCGTAGGTTGCCGCAAAACCGTGCAGAAGCACGAGGGGGATGCCGCCTCTTCCGGTCTCGACTGCGAAAAGCCCCGGCATCCCGTTTTGCCCGCTAGCCGCCCTGCCGCGCCAGCAGCCGGTTGGCCGCCGAGACGACGGCTTCGAGCGAGGCGGTGACGATGTTCTTGTTGATGCCGACGCCGAACAGTTTCCCGCCCTGGCTGTCGACCTCCATGTAGCAGATCGCCGCCGCGTCCGAACCGTGCTGCATCGAGTGCTCGGAATAGTCGTTGACGCTCATGTCGATGCCGAGATGGTTCGACAGGGCGTTGACGAAACTGTCGATCGGCCCGGTGCCCTTGCCCCCGATGGTGATCTGCCGACCCCCATCCGTGATTTCCGCCGTGAGGTTGCGCCGTCCCTTCACCGAACTGTCGGAAACCGTCTGGTGGTCGACGAACTTGATCCGGCCTTCGGGCTGCTCCACATATTCGCGCAGGAACTCGTCGTAAATGCGCTTCGACGGCAGTTCCTTGCCTTCCTCGTCCGTGATGCGCTGGATCACGTCGCGGAACTCGACCTGCAGATTGCGCGGCAGGTTGAGCCCGTAATCCTCGGCCATGATGTAGGCGATGCCGCCCTTGCCCGACTGCGAATTGATCCGAATGATCGCCTCGTAGGTGCGCCCGACATCGGCCGGATCGATCGGCAAATAGGGCACTTCCCAATGCGGGTCGTTGGCGACCTTGATCGCCTTCATGCCCTTGTTGATCGCGTCCTGGTGCGAGCCGGAAAAGGCGGTGTAGACCAGTTCGCCGACATAGGGGTGGCGCTCGGGAATCTGGAGCTGGTTGGAATATTCGTAGACCTTCTTCATGCGCGGAATGTCCGAGCAGTCGATGCCCGGATTGACGCCCTGCGTGAACATGTTGAGCGCCAGATTGACGATGTCGACATTGCCGGTGCGCTCGCCATTGCCGAACAGCGTGCCCTCGACACGGTCCGCACCGGCCATCAGGCCCAGTTCGGTCGCCGCCACGCCGGTGCCCCGGTCGTTATGCGGGTGCAGCGAGACGATCACGTTCTCGCGCTGGTCGAGATTGCGGCACATCCATTCGATCTGGTCGGCATGGATGTTCGGCGTCGACATCTCGACCGTCGCCGGCAGGTTCAGGATCAGCCTGTTGTCCGGCGTCGGCTGCATGATCTCGGTCACCGCGTTGCAGATCTCGACGGCGAATTCGAGCTCGGTGCCCGTGAAGCTCTCCGGCGAATACTGGAAGCGGAATCCGCCACCCGCATCTTCCGCCATGTCGCGGATCATCTTCGCCGCATCGGTGGCGATCTTGCGGATGCCGTTGCGGTCCATGCCGAACACGACACGGCGCTGCAATTCGGAGGTTGAATTGTAGAAATGGACGATCGGCCGGTGCGCACCCTTCAAGGCTTCGAAGGTGCGCGTGATCAGTTCCGGCCGGCACTGCACCAGCACCTGCAGCGAGACGTCTTCTGGCACATTGCCCTGCTCGACGCACCAGCGCGCGAACTGGAAATCCGTTTCCGAGGCGGAAGGAAAGCCGATCTCGATCTCCTTGAAGCCCATGTCGAGCAACAGGTTGAACATGCGTTCCTTGCGGTCCTGCCCCATCGGATCGATGAGCGCCTGGTTGCCGTCGCGCAGGTCGACGGAGCACCAGATCGGCGGCTCGGTGATGGTCCTGTCAGGCCAGGTGCGGTCTTTGAGACCGACGGCCGGATAAGGTCGGTATTTCTCGGCAGCGTTGGGCATGCCGTGCACGGCATGGGTTTGAATGGTGTCGGACATGACTTCTCTCGTTTCCCTTCGGCCGGGCTGTCAGCGCGATGGCGCGCGAAGCACCGTGCCTTCATATCGTTGAATTACAGTAGGGGAGAAGGGGGCTTTGCCGCGAGCGGCGCATCGACCGCCGGGCGCCCTCCTAGAAACGAGCCCGACAGCCGCCGCTAAGGCCGAGGAGAAGCTCGAGGCCCAGAAGATTGTCGCGAACGCGGATGATCGCTGCCGTTTGCATGGCGGCATGATTAGCCGCAAGTGCGCGCCTTTGCAAGCCGGTTGGCGGCCACCGTCATCTCGTGAACATCTCCACCAGCCGGTCGCTTACCTCGCCCGCTGCGCCTTCGGCGGACTTGCCAAGCCGCTTGACCAGCCGCGTCTTGTCGATGGTGCGCAACTGATCGAGCGCAACCTGCCCCTTCCTGCCCTGAAACGAGATCGTCACGCGCGATGGGTAGGAGCGCTCCGCCGTTGTCATCGGTGCGACGATCACCGTGCGCAGCCACTGGTTCATCTCGTCCGGTGAGACAATCAGGCAAGGTCGGGTTTTACGTATCTCGGAGCCCTTGGTCGGATCGAGCGATACGAGCCAGATGTCGAAACGGCAGACCTTGCCTACCATTCCCACTCCTCGTCATCCCATTCCGAAGCCGGCACTTCCTCGAGCAGCGGTGTATCATCGCCGGCTTCCGCCATCTCCCGAAAGGCCTCATTCCAGCCCTTGCGCGGTGCTTCCGAAGGTGAAATCACAAGACGTCCGTCCCTGACCTCCATCTCGACACTTTCCCGGAAGCCGCATTGTTCGAGCACCGGCTTGGGTATGCGCACGCCCTGGGAATTCCCGATCCGGATGATATCGGCCTTCATGGCTTTGGCTCCTCACAACGTCAGTAATTATTATGTAATTACGACCGCTGCTGAACGTCAAGCACTCTTCGCCCCGCAGCCTTGGCCTGCCGGATGTTCCAGACGAAGGCAGCGATGAAGATGCCGGTCATGATCAGCACGATGGTCGGCGCCGGCGCCGAATCGAGGAAAAAGCTCGCATAGATGCCCGCGAAAGTGGAAAACAGCGCGACGGCGAGTGCCAGCACCATCATCACGGTAAAGCGTTGCGTCAGCAGGAAGGCGATGGCGCCGGGCGCCACCAGCATGGCCACCGCCAGGATGATGCCGACGGATTTGAGCGCACCAACCACGACAAGCGAAATCGCGGCCAGCAGGGCGTAGTGCAGCACCTGCATCGGTAGGCCGATGGCCCGCCCGTGCTGCTGGTCGAAGCAGAACACCACCAGGTCGCGCCATTTTGCCACGACGAAGACGAGGCAGACGGCGGAAATGACGCCGGTCAGCACGATGTCGCCCGGCACCACGCCCAGCATGTCGCCGAACAGGATGTGGTCGAGATGCACATTGGTGCGGATGCCGACATAGAGCACCAGCCCGAGCCCGAACATGCCGGAGAAGACGACGCCCATCACGGTGTCCTCCTTCACGCGGCTGTTGGCGTTGAGGAAGCCGGTCAGGAGTGCGCAGATGATCCCGGCCGCGAACGCGCCGATCACGAGCGGCAGGTTCAGGATGTAGGCGACCACCACGCCGGGCAGCACGGCATGCGAGATGGCATCGCCCATCAGCGACCAGCCCTTGAGCACCAGCAGGCAGGAGATCAGCGCCATCGGCGCGGCGATCGTCAGCGTGATCAGGAAGGCATTCTGCATGAACGCGAACTGGAAGGGCAGCATCGCCTCACTCACGAAGCCACTCATCGCGCGACCTCCGCCGCACCGGCCGGTTCATCGGTGGGTCCATCACCCGGGCCGGCCGCCAGCGCCTCGCGTGCCCTGGCCCGCGCGGCGAGCCAGCCATGCTTCGGCGCGAAGAAGAAGGCGAGGAGGAAGATCAGCGTCTGCAGCACGACGATGATGCCGCCAGTCGCCCCGTCGATGAAATAGCTGGCATAGGCGCCGATAAAGCTCGAGCCCGCGCCGATGGCGACCGCGATGGCGATCAGGCGCGGAAAGCGGTCGGTCAGCAGATAGGCCGTGGCCCCGGGCGTCACCACCATGGCGATGACGAGGAAGGCGCCGACCGTCTGCAGCGCCGCCACCGTCGAGGCGGACAGCAGCACGAAGAACATGAAGCGCAGCCTTTCGGGGCGCAGGCCGACGCTGCGTGCATGGTTCTCGTCGAAGAAGGCAACCATCAGATCCTTCCACTTGACCAGCAGGATGGCGAGCGAGATGCCGCCGATCAGGCCAAGCTGAAGGATGTCGGTCGGCGAGATCGCCAGTACATTGCCGAGCACGATCGTCTGCACGTTCACCGATGCCGGCGACAGCGAGACCATGAACAGGCCGAGCCCGAAGAACGAGGTGAAGATCAGCCCGATGATCGCGTCCTCGCGCAGCCGAGTGCGCTGGTTGACGAACAGCATGGCACCTGCCGCAAGCCCGCCCGCGACGAAGGCGCCGAGCGAGAAAGGCAGGCCCAGCATGTAGGCGCCGGCAACACCCGGCACGATGGAATGGGACAGCGCGTCGCCGATCAGCGACCAGCCCTTCAGCATCAGATAGGCCGACAGGAAGGCGCATACCGCCCCGGTCAGCGCCGAGACCCACATGGCGTTGACCATGTAGCCATAGGTGAAGGGTTCAATCAGGAGGCTCATGCGGGCACCGTGAACATGCTCGCGTCTGCCGCTTCACCCCCCTCTGTCACCGTCGGTGACATCTCCCCCGCAAGGGGGGAGAGAGGCGAGTGCGACTTGTACGGTTTTAACCCGAACAGGACTCCAAGGGTCGCCAACCCGCAGATGTGAGTTGCATATGCAAAGACTGGGCGGCGGGCTCCCGTTCTCCCCCCTTGCGGGGGAGATGCCCCGTCAGGGGCAGAGGGGGGTAACACAAGACACGTCATCCCTTGCCGTCCTCACCGCTCTCGCCATAGATGACGAAGGGGCGCTCGTCGTCGGTGATGACGGTGACCTGACGCGAATCCGCGTCGTCGTGCAAATCTGTGCCGCCGAGCACGTAGTGCCTCAGCACGCCGCCGAAGGCCTGCTCCAGATTTGCCTGGGTAAACACTTCCGCTGTAGGCCCATGGGCGAGGATGGAACGCTTGATTAGCACCGCGCGGTCGCAGAATTCCGGCACCGAGCCGAGATTGTGCGTTGAGATCAGCATTACGCGGCCCTCGTCGCGCAACTCCCTGAGCAGCGCAATGATCTGCTCTTCCGTGGTCACGTCGACGCCTGTGAACGGCTCGTCGAGCAGGATCACCTGGCCTTCCTGCGCAAGCGCGCGGGCAAGAAAGACGCGCTTCCTTTGCCCGCCTGACAATTCGCCGATCTGGCGCTTGCGATAATCGCTCATGCCGACGCGGGCCAACGCCTGCGCCACCATGTCGTGGTCATGCTGTTTCGGCCGACGCAGCCAGTTCATGTGGCCGTAGCGTCCCATCATGACGACGTCTTCGACGAGTACGGGGAAGTTCCAGTCGACATCCTCGGCCTGCGGCACATAGGCGACGAGATTGCGCTTCAGCGCCTCTCGCTCCGGCAGGCCCATGATCTCGACCTCGCCGCTGGCGAGCGGCACGAAACCCATGATCGCCTTGAACAGGGTCGACTTGCCCGAGCCGTTGATGCCGACCAGCGCGGTGATCGACCCACGTGGAATGTCGAAACTGGCGTGGACCAGCGCCGTCGTGCCGTTGCGATAGGTCACCGTGGCGTCGGTGACGACGAGGCCCGGCCCCTGCTCCCCGGCAACATCGTTTCGGGAAACCTGCGTGGCAACGTTCATTGCATGGCCTGTCCGGTCAGACCTTCCGCGATGGTGCGCGTCGTCACCTTGAGAAGGTCGATATAGGTCGGCACCGGCCCGCCCTCGTCGGAAAGCGAATCGACATAGAGCACGCCGCCATAGCGGATGCCGGTTTCCCGCGCGACCTGCTGGGCGGGCTTGGCCGACACCGTGCTTTCGGAGAAGATCGCCGGCACCTCGTGCTCACGGATCGTGTCGATCACGTGCCGGACCTGTTGCGGCGTGCCCTGCTGGTCGGCATTGATCGGCCAGATATAGAGTTCATCGAGGCCCAGATCGCGCGCCAGATAGGAGAACGCCCCCTCGCTGGTGGCGAGCCAGCGCCGCCCCTCCGGCACCGTGTCGAGCATGGCGTGGATCGGCTCGGCCAGTGCGCGGATTTCGTCAGAATAGGCGGCTGCGTTGGCGTTGTAGGTTTCGGCGTTATCCGGATCGTGCTCGACGAAGGCCTTGCGGATGTTCTCGACATAGATCAGCGCGTCCGTGACCGACATCCAGGCATGCGGATTGGGACGTCCCTGATAAGGCCCCTCCCCGATGCCGATCGGCTCGACCCCGTCGCTGACCACCGCCGCCGGCACGCCCTTCAGATTAACGAAGAACTTCTCGAACCAGAGCTCGAGGCCAAGTCCGTTCCACAACACCAGATTGGCCCGCTGCGCCTTGACGATGTCGCGCGGCGTCGGCTGGTAATTGTGGATTTCGGCGCCTGGCTTGGTGATCGAATCCACGCTCGCCGCATCGCCCGCGACGTTGCGCGCCATGTCGGCGATGACAGTGAACGTCGTCACCACATTCAGGCCCTTCGCCTCGGCGTGGAGCGGCGACACCCAAGTCACGGCGAACGCCATCGCCACGGCAAGGACCGTCGGCACAAGGCGGAAACGGAGGTCGGTGGAAAGACGCATGCGCGGACCATAACCTTGAATGAGAATGATTTGCAACTGCATTGATCACCGAAACGCCGGACTTGTCAACCTTCTTGCGAACGATTCTCAATTTGTACGAAGATCAGTCCCGGGAAAGGATCAGCCGCAATCCGAATGCCGCCATCAGCGAACCGCCGGCATAGCGCGCCCATTTCACGACGCGCGGCCAGCCACGCACCCGGGAAATCGCGCTTTGTGCGAAATTCACGAAGAAGAGATCGACCACGAGGAACACCATCGACACGATCCCGCCGAGAACGAGCAGTTGCGAGGCGACAGGCATGGCGACTTCCGTTCGCAGGAACAGGGGCAGGAAGGCGGCATAAAGCACTGGCGTACGCGGATTGAGCGCCACCAGCAGGAAACCGCCGACAAAGCTCGATCGCCTTCCTGCAGAATCTGCAACGCCGTCGTCAGGCGGCTTTTCGCGGACAGGCCGAGCGCGCGCCATGCTCGCCGCCTGCCAGATCAGATACGCGCCACCGGCCGCCTTGAGAGCCCACAACAGACCGGGAAGCTGCGTCAATATTGCCATCATGCCGAACGCGACCAGCGCGATATGCGGCAAGGCGCCGACGGCCATGCCGATTGCGGCCAAGCGACCCGCTATCTTGCCGCCTCGTGCCGTCTCATGCGCGATCTTGATAAACCCGGGACCAGGTTCGACAGCCAGAAGCAGGCTTGCACCGATGACGAAGCCAAGTTGCAGAACGAGTTCCATGTGGTCGCGCCTCGTTGAAAGTCGCCTTTCTCAGACTGGCACGACAACAGGCAATAGCCAACCGGCGAACCTACGCCACCCGTTCGTTCGCCTTGCGCGCATTGCGTCGCCCGGTCAGATGCGCCACCACATTCTCGATCATCCGCATGCCGGCGTCACCGCCCAGCGTCATGATCGATTCCGGGTGGAACTGCACCGCCGCCACCGGTTCGCTCTCATGCTCGATACCCATCACGATGCCATCCGTCGTCTGCGCCGTGATCATCATCTCGCGCGGCAGGTTCACGGGATCGGCAAAGATCGAGTGATAGCGCCCCACGGTCACGTCATGGTCGAGACCGGAGAACACACGGCCGGGCTTGAGCACCTTGATGCGCGACGGTTTGCCATGCATCGGGATGGCGAGCTGGCGCAACTCCCCGCCATAGGCCTCTGCGATCGCCTGCAGGCCCAGGCAAACGCCGAAAACCGGCAGGTCGCGGCTTCTCGCCTGTTTGATCGTCGCCTTGCAGTTGAAGTCGGACGGCGTGCCCGGCCCCGGTGACAGCACCACGAGATCGGGCTTCAACTCGTCATATAGGCTGTCGGCGACGGGCGATCGCACCGTCGTCACCGTCGCGCCGGTCTGGCGGAAATAATTTGCCAGCGTGTGCACGAAACTGTCCTCGTGATCGACCAGCAGGATCGACACGCCCTCGCCCACGCGCGCCGCCTTGCGGCTGCCCGCCGCCGCGTTCGACGTGCCCGCCTCGCGCACCGCCGCCAGCATGGCCGAGGCCTTGAGTTCGGTCTCGTGCTCTTCCTCGACCGGGTCGGAATCGAACAGCAGCGTCGCGCCGGCGCGCACTTCGGCGATGCCGTCCTTCAGCCGCACGGTCCTGAGCGTCAGCCCGGTATTCATGTCGCCGTTGAAATGCACCATGCCGATCGCGCCGCCATACCATGCGCGCGGGCTCTTTTCCTTTTCCTCGATGTAGCGCATCGCCCACAGTTTCGGCGCCCCCGTCACCGTCACCGCCCAGGCATGACTGAGGAAGCCGTCGAATGCGTCCATGTCCTCGCGCAACCGTCCCTCGATATGGTCGACCGTGTGGATCAGCCGCGAATACATCTCGATCTGGCGACGGCCGATGACGCGCACGCTGCCCGGCTCGCACACCCGGCTCTTGTCGTTGCGGTCGACGTCCGAGCACATGGTGAGCTCGGATTCGTCCTTCTTCGAATTGAGCAGTTTCAAAATCTGCTCGGAATCCTCGATTGCGTCGCGGCCACGCTTGATCGTGCCAGAGATCGGGCAGGTCTCGATGCGGCGCCCGGTCACCCGCACGAACATTTCCGGCGACGCGCCGATCAGGAATTCGTTATGGCCGAGATTGATGAAAAAGGAATAGGGCGACGGGTTGATCGCCTTGAGCTTGCGCGACACCGCCGAGGGTGAGGTCGTGCAGCGCTCGTAGAAGGTCTGCCCCGGCACCACCTCGAACAGATCGCCGCGCTTGAACTTCTCCTTGGCGGCCTCCACGATCTTCGCATATTCGCCTGGCTGGTGGTCGCCGCGCGGCGGGTCCTCGCCGGCGGAAACGAAGGGGTGGTCCTCGCCCTCGCGAGGCATCCCTTCGGTCGTCGCATCGCCCTTCGAGTATTCGTACCGGTCGTGCCAGGCGATCGCCTGATGGTGGTCGACCACCAGGATTTCGTCCGGCAGGTAGAGCACCACGTCGCGCTGGTCTTCCGGGCGTTCCAGCTTCCGTTCGATCTCCTCGAACTGGAAGGCAAGGTCGTAGCCGAAGGCGCCGTAGAGCCCGAGATTGGGATCGGTTTCGCTGCGGAAGATCTCGACCACGGCGCGGATCACCGAAAACACGGTCGGCGCGCGCGAGCGCATCTCCTCCGAGACGATCTTTCCCGACGGCTTGACCCTCAGCGCCAACCTGCCGTCGGAACGCTCCGCGCGCTCGACATGGTCATGGCTTTCCAGCGCCGGCGCGATCATGTCTAGCAGCACGGCGCCACGCTGGTTGTAGGCGATGACGGCGACGTCGCGACCGTTCGCCTCGATACCGAGCGGCGGGTCGACGACGGCCGTGTCCCAGCGCGTATAACGGCCCGGATATTCGTAGTTCGAGGAAAAAACCGCCCCGCGCCTGCTGTCGATGTGGGTGAGTGCGGCGTCGATGGCGGTGGCGTAATCCGCCGGAAAGCTCTCCCGGCGTACCGACACGCCGCCCTTGGTCACATAGTCGATCGGTTGCGAAACCATGGCCTTTTTCCTGTTTCCGCCCTTCGCCGCCCGAACGCCCGCGGGCAAAAACAAAAGCCGCTCGGGTTTTCGAGCGGCTTGATAATCTTCCGGAACGCGCGAGTGCGATCGTCGGCCGCTAGATGCGAACCGGCCACCACCAATTGTTTGCGCGCAGTTTTGTCATGGCGAAATTGATAGCTTCGCGCCGGTGCGCTTGCAAGCGGTTTTGCCGATCCGCCATGAGGCATCGTTGCGTTTGCGCAACATTTGAAAACCAACGTGCCGATAACTCCATCAATTCCGACATTTAGGGTGTTACAATCCATCTCGGAAAGCTTGTAGAGTGTCGACTCTGATTTGCATTACCTGATGCGATGACCACATCTCGCCGGGAATGACATTTTCTCTCAATTGATCTCATTCAATTGAAATTTGCGGGGCCAAATACATGTCATCCAAGGGAAACGGATTCGCTGCGCGTTCCATTCACCGTCCAAGTGCGGTCGCGCAGGCACCGGCGGACCTCTTCTCAGCCCTTCTGGTGTCGGTTTCGCTCATCGCCCTGTCACCGGCGATCGCCCATGCAGACGACTTCGTCGTTGACACGGCCACCACCGCGACCAACGGCGGCAACACGGTCGACGGCAACGACACGCTGACCATCACGGAAACCGGCTCCATCAGCACCACCGCGAACGGCGAGTACGGCGTTCAGGTAACCGGTGGCAATAATACGATCGCCAACCAGGGCACGATCGACACGCAGGGTGATAATGCCCACGGCATCTTCAACACCCTTTCGAACAATTCGCCGATCACCAACTCCGGATCGATCCAGACCGAGGGCAATTCTGCCTACGGCATCTACAATCTCTCTTCGAACACTTCTCCGATCACCAATTCAGGTTCGATCCACACTACAGGCGATAGTGCCTACGGCATCTATAACAGCGGTTCGAACAATTCCCCGGTCACCAATTCAGGTTCGATCCACACCGAGGGCGAGACTGTCTACGGCATCTATAACAGCAGTTCGAACAATTCCTCGATCACGAATTCCGGTTCGATCCACACCGAGGGCGATTACGCCCAGGGCATCCAAAACGTCGTTTCGAGCCAATCCCCGATCACCAATTCAGGTTCGATCCACACCGAGGGCGATTACGCCCAGGGCATCCAAAACGCCACTTCGAGCAATTCCCCGGTCACCAGTTCCGGTTCGATCCGAACCGGAGGCATTTACGCCTACGGCATCCATAACTTCTCTTCGGACAATTCCCCGGTCACTAATTCCGGCTCAATCCATACCGGAGGCAGTTACGCCTACGGCATCTACAACTTCTCTTCGGACAACTCCCCGGTCACCAATTCCGGAATGGTGCATACCGAGGGCGAAGACTCTCCCGGCATCTGGAATTTTCGTTCCGACTATTCTTCGATAATCAACTCCGGAACGGTCCATACAGAGGACAATGACGCCTTTGGCATCGGAAACTACGATTCGGATTACTCAGAGCTCATCAACAGTGGGACAGTCCACACGGAGGGCACGGAATCCTTCGGTATCACCAACGATGATTCGGAGAATTCCCCCATTGTCAATTCGGGGACGATCCACACAGAGGGCTTAACATCCCACGCAATCTTCAATGACTCTTCGCAAAATTCCCCGATCACCAACTCCGGCGCGATCCACACCCAGGGAACCTCCGCCGACGGCATCCTCAACAGTTATTCCGATAACTCCCCGGTCACCAACTCCGGCTCGATCCACACCGAACAAGATTCTGCAAGCGGGATTGTGAACTACGTTACCGAAGAATCGCCTGTCACCAATTCCGGAACCATCTACACAATGGGATCGTCCGCCTACGGTATCTGGAACTCCAGTCCGACAAATTCTCCGGTGACGAACACCGGCTCGATCATTACCCAAGGGAACTTCGCTTATGGGATATTGAACGAATTCGCGACCGATTCAGATGTCAACAACAGCGGCAGCGTGCAAGTCTGGGGAGACACGGCGCGCGCCATCGTGATTAGCCGCTCTGACAATTCATCGGTCACGAACAGCGGATACGTCGTCAGCGCCAGGGACAGCGCATTTCGTTTCGGCTCCCTCGTCACCAACAGCTCGCTCACTCTGCTCGCCCCGTCCTATATCGGCGGCGCTTTCGACTTCACCTCGACGACCTCGGTCAACATCGCCACCGGTCCGTCCCATTCGGTTTTCTGGACTCTCGACGACAACATGACGGGCGGCGATCCTGTCATTTCCGGCCCGGTACCGTGGTTTTACAATTCCGCTACGAAGCAGTTCGCCACCTACGATCCGACCGCATTCGCCGGTGCTTTTGATGCGCTGGGCGACATGACCAACCTGTTGTCGCGGCTGGGCCAGTTCGGCGGCGGGAACTCGGGCAATTCCTTCGGCATGGATCTGACGCCGGGCGAGGCGGCCAGCACCTATGCGCCTTCCGCCGGCTCCGGCTTCTGGCTCTCCGGCTTCGGCGGCGCCTTCACCCATGAAGGCAATTCCATGACGCTCGACCGTGACGTCACCCAGTGGGGCATTGCCGCCGGATATCGCGGTCAACTGGCTTCCGGTCTCGAATGGGGTGTCATGGGCGGCTGGCTCAACAGCCAGATCGACACCTCCAGCCGCTGGACCACGTCATACGACATTGACGGCCAGGGCTGGTTCGCCGGCCTCAACGGCCGCCAGCACTTCGGTGCTTTCTCCATCGATTTCGGCGTCACCGGCGGCTTCATGGATTTCGACCAGTCGCGCTTCGTCAACGACAACACCGCCACCACCGGTGGGCTCACGCTCGGCAAGAGCTGGGCGAATTCTTCCTATGACAGTTGGTTCGTCTCGCCGGAACTCGGCATCTCCACGCAGTTTATCCAGGCAAGCGGCCTCGTGGTCAAACCTTCGGCACGCATTCGCTATGCCGGTCAATGGCTCGACGGCTACACCGAGACCGGCTCCGCCGCCAACGCAACCGTCGGCGACCGCATGCTCGGCATGGTCGAGGCGAGCGCGGAGATCGAACTGTCGAAGAACATCGGCTTCGGCAATCTGTCCTTGCGCTTCGGCGGCCTTGGCCGCTGGTCGACGGGCGACGAAGCGGTCTCCGTCACCATGCTCAACACCACCAACGGCATCGGCTTCGGCGACACCGATTCCTCCGCCGCCTATGCCGGTATCGGCCTCGACTTCGATGTGGCCCCCAATACGGTGCTGAGCCTGGACGCTACCGGCTTCCTGGGCGGCTCCTTCACCGGTGGCACGGGCATGGTAACCATCGCGGCGAAATTCTGAGGCCGAACCTGCTCGGCCAACCGGGACCTGAGCGCTTATTGTCGAAACGGTTCCGGATCAGTCGATCGCCTTGCCGTCATTGCTCCATCCCTCCTCGAGCCCGTCGGAGGTCACCTTGGCCATGCCGCCGCGATGCAGGCCGGCCTTGAGCAGGCGAACCTCCAGTTCCAGGCGCTGAATCTCCAGATCGTAGAGCCTGCGACAGTTGAGCCGGCCACCCGTGCGCCCCAGTGGCATGACGACCCGGCCGTAGACGGCGCTGTTGTTCATCCCGCCCAGATCGTCCTGGGAACCGATCACACCGACATCGACATAGGCACCATTGCCCGCATTCGATGATCGGCAGGATGTCCCGTCGGAGGTACGAACCTCGTCATAGCCCTGCGGGAGGTTCACGCCGGGCAGGTTCAGCCCCGTCTGGTTCTGGTTCAGGATGTAGCGGTCTTGCGCAACAGCCTGCCCCGCGAGCAGGATCAGCCCGAGCGCCGTGCCAGAAATTTTCCGCATATCTGTGCCTTTATCTGGGATTGAACCGCGACGTAGGGAATACTCTCGACACAGACCCTTACGCGTCGCTCCATTTGTCCTTTGAACTCGATCACGACCGTGACCGGCCGCGCGCCACCAGCCGGCAACTTGAAGGAAGTCGGCCAGATCATCGCCTCGGTCGGGCGAAAATCCTGGTCGTAGGCTCGAATATCGACCTGGATGGTGTGCTTGTACGGATTGCGCGGATAGACCTTCAGCGCAAATTCATCCGTGTAACTCGTGATTTCGCCCCGCATCGGCGTCAGGGACTGGGCCGCGGCGGGCCCTTGCCCGGCAAGAAACCCGGACCAAAGCCCCGTCGCCAGCAATGCGGCAAACCGGGCTACTCGCATGTCACCACCGTCTGGGCGAGATAGGTGCCCGCCGGAAAGCCAGTCGGCCGGCTGACCTCCATATCGATATCCACCACGGTGACGCCAATATCGAGCAGCGAGGTGACGCCGGCCAGGATGCCGATGCCGCTGGTGACACCGGTCATATCGTAATGTGTGGAGAAGGTCGCGCCGGAACTCGCCCCCGACGGCGCGGTGGCGAACGAAGAGGGATTCGAGATATCGATCTCGAAGCCCGTACCGGTTGTCGTGACCGTGACATCCGCCGACAGGCCCAGACCGCCCGCCGAAGACGACAGCGTCTTGCCGTCGGAGCTAAGGTCGAGCACCCCCGGGGTCCCCACCAGCACGACACAGGTTTCGAGCAGTTCCGCCGCGAAAACGGCAAGCCCCTCGGCCGGCCTGGCCGGAGATGCGCATGCACACAGGCAAATCCCCATTGTAATGAATGATTTAAAGTTCATTCGCCACCTCCGAAAATACGGAGTTACGCTAGGTAGTCATGGTTAATAAACTGTTACACGCGAGTAGTAACGTTGGCGTGATTATGGGAAGACTCCGCTTCTCGAAAGAAATAACGGAACAAAAACAGCAGCCCGGGAAAATTCGCGAGATTCTGGAGTGATGGCAATAAAGGCAGCACGGAGCGCGCGTTTACCGAAGAATTCGAGGCCACCGCCAACAAACTCGCCGAACTAGTGAAGGCATTGCTCTCCGAGGAAAATGTCCGGCAACTTCGTCTCAAGGCTGAAGATCGCGGTATTTATATGGTGCGTTCCAGCTCTGGACGGAATCGATTAACCTTGCCTCTCGCTTTGGCTCGAACGCGCATTTCGAAGCACCTGTTTCCGGCAAACCTGAAATGGAAAAGCCGCTGACCATCGGCGTCATTGCCGGTGGTTCCGTCGTGCGCGAGGCGGAACCCGACGGCATGACCGATCCCGTGACGGGCGCGTAGCCCGCGAATGCCGGCGGCAAAGCGATCAACGACTGATCCGCGCCGGTCGGCATTTCACGCTGCGTCGATCACAGGTCGATACCGCCATGGACATGCGCCTTGTCCTCCGGTTCGACATGGATCGATATCCACGCGCCTGGAATGGCGCCGCGTATCGCCGTCTCGATACGATCGCAGATTTCGTGTGCGTCGCGCACCGTCGTCTCGCCACCGACAACCAGATGAAACTCGATGAAGGTCGTCGTGCCCGACAGCCGCGCCTTGAGATCATGTGCCTGGAGCGCGTCGCCGCCCGTAGCCTCGATCGCCTGCCGGATCGTCGTCAGCGTCTCGGGATCGGGCGCAACATCCATCAACCCGCTGATCGACATCTTCAGGAGCCGCCAGCCCGACCACAAAATGTTGCCGGCAACAGCGATTGCCAGCAGCGGATCGAGCATCGAGATGCCGGTGACACTCGCCAGGAACACGCCGATCAGCACGCCGGCCGAGGACACGACATCGGCGAACAGGTGCCAGCCATCCGATTGCAGCGCGGTAGATCTGAGCCGCCGCCCCCGGCTGATCAGCACATAGCACCAGGCGCCGTTGATCAGCCCGGCGGCAATGTTGGCCGCATAGGCCTCGAGCGGCACGGCAAGCTCGCGCCCGTGACGCAGCGCGTCCATCGCGGCCGCCACGATCGACCAGGCGGCGGCACCGATCATGATCGCCTCGAACAGGGCGACGAAATATTCGGCCTTTTCGTGGCCGTAGGGATGGTCGTGGTCGGCGGGGCGCGCCGCATAGAGGATGGCGAGCCATGCCGCCAGCGCAGTGACCACGTTGACGATGCTCTCCACCGCGTCGGACAGCAGCGCCACGGAGCCGGACCACCAGGCGGCCAGCGCCTTCAGCGCCAGCACGATGATGGCGACGAGGATGCTCTTCCACGCAATCGAGGCTGCTGGCGAAGTCGAAAGCAATGCGAGAAAACCTTTGCGAAAGGCGATGCCTGACCGTGGGGTCTTTCCGGTTTAGCACCGCCGCGCCGCCAGCAAAACCCGCTTTAAGGCGATGGCGGCCATGCGCCAATGTACACCCTCCCGCACAACCGCCCCCGACCTACTGACAACCTTGTGTCAGGAGCGCCGCGTCTTCGGCCCGGAAAGGCTTTCTGTCCCCGGCCGATCTGTCTACATTCCGCCGTCATGACACGCAGCCCCGTCAACCGCCGACCGAAAAAACCGTTCCAGCTCACATCGAAAGCGGCCCGCGCCATCTGGCTCAATGCCCAGCGCCTCGACTCGAGCGAACCCTTCGGCGCCGGACCGCTGGCGACCCCGGCGGCAGTCGAGCATCTCGGCTATGTCCAGATCGACACCATCCACGTCATCGAGCGCTCGCACCATCACATCCTGTTCACCCGCATCCCGACCTATGAGCGCACCCATCTCCATCAGGCCCAGAGCGTCGACAAATCGGTCTTCGAATACTGGACGCACGCCCTGTCCTACGTGCCGACGAAGTATTTCCGCTACTTCCTGCCGGCGATGCGCAGCTATCAGGACTCGTCTCGCAACTGGTACAAATCGGTCACGCTGCGCGAGGTCTCGAAGGTCGTCTCGCGCATAAGGCGCGATGGGGCACTGTCGATCCGCGACATCGACGACGATGTGCTGGTCGACAAGGATCACGCCTGGGCCAGCCGCAAGCCTTCCAAACGCGCCCTGCAACTGGCCTTCTTCACCGGCAGGCTCGTCATCGCCGAGCGCCACGGCATGCTCAAGACCTACGAGCTGATCGAGCGTCATTTCGGTTGGGACAGCCGGCCGCGCCCCGCCAGCGAGAAGCAGATCGATGCCTACATGCTCGACCGTGCGCTGCGCTCACAGGGGATCGTCAGCCTCGATTCGATCTGCCATCTGCAGGCCGGCCGCAAGCCGCAGATCAGGGAGTTGATCGACCGGCGCGTGCGCGCCCGCAAGCTCGTCCCGGTCGCGATCGAGGGCGCGGGCAAGACCGAGCACTGGACCGCGCCCGAAACGCTGGACGCGATCCCCGAGCCCGATGCGCAGCCTGTCCACATCCTGTCGCCCTTTGACCCGCTGATCATCCAGCGCAAGCGGCTGAAGCTCTTCTTCGACTATGATCACCTGTTCGAGGCCTATGTCCCGAAGGAAAAGCGCAAGCTCGGCTATTTCGCCCTGCCCGTGCTTCATGGCGACGAGATCGTCGCCGCGATCGACTGCAAGACCGACCGCCAGGCCGGCAAGCTGCTGGTGCAGCAATGGCACTGGATCGGAAATGGCACGAAGGTATCGCACGGTCCTGCGATCGACGAGGCCATGCACCGCTTTGAGCGATTCCAGCTCGCCGCAACCCCTGCGGATGAAGATTAGCCTCAGCCCGGATCGCTCAGCGTGCGCCGCACGGCATCCTTCCAGCCGGCATATTTCCCATCAGCCTCAGCCTTGTCCATCGCCGGCTCGAAACGCCGCTCCAGCGCCCAGTTGCCGGCGATGGTCTTGAGCCCCGGCCACACCCCGGCCTTCATGCCGGCGAGATAGGCCGCGCCCAGCGCCGTCGTCTCGGTGATCTCGGGCCGGTCGACGGGCGCGCCCAGAATGTCCGCCAGGAACTGCATGGTCCAGTCGCTCGACGCCATGCCGCCATCGACGCGCAGCACGGTGTCGCCGCCGCTGTCGCGCCAGTCGCCCTTCATCGCTTCCAGCAGGTCGCGGGTCTGGTAACCGACACTTTCGAGCGCGGCACGTGACAGTTCCGCCGGCCCGCTGCCACGGGTCAGCCCGAAGATCGCGCCCCGGCATTCGGCATCCCAATAGGGCGCGCCGAGCCCGGTGAATGCCGGCACCAAGTAGACGGACTGGTTCGGATCGGCGGCTTCCGCGAGGCCCTGCGTCTCTTCGGCCCTCCCGATGATCTTCAGCCCGTCGCGCAGCCATTGCACGACGGCACCGGCGATGAAGATCGACCCTTCCAGCGCATAGGTAACCTCGCCGTCGAGCCGATAGGCGATGGTCGTCAGTAGCCGGTTCTTCGAGGTCACCGCCTGCGGTCCGGTATTGAGCAGCGCGAAACAGCCCGTGCCGTAGGTCGACTTGATCATGCCCGGCTCGAAGCATGCCTGCCCGATCGTCGCTGCCTGCTGGTCGCCGGCGACGCCCAGCACCGGGACCGCATGGCCGAGAAGATCGGCCTGCGTCACGCCGAATTCGTCGGCGCAGTCGCATACCTGAGGCAGCATCGACATCTGCACGCCGAGCGCCTTGCAGATGTCCTCGTCCCATTGCCCGCGATGAATGTCGTAGAGCACGGTGCGTGAGGCATTGGTCGCGTCGGTCACGTGTTTCTCACCGCCGGTCAGACGCCAGATCAGGA
>JBHIWX010000069.1:0-23438 GCA_041987205.1 Rhizobiaceae bacterium
TCCAGATATATCTCTGCCAGAATCCTTCAGAGCAATAGGAAAATTGGCAGACGTTAATGTTACATTACATGAGCCAAAGCCGCAACGGAAATCATTCGCTGTCACTTGTCCCACCCCTAACGCCAGTGATGCCAAAATTCGTTTACCATTGGACGAATCGGTGATGGACAGCGTCAAGGTGGCCTTAGAAAAGGTGTCCAAGACCTTCAGGTATTCACCATTGCCTTTCCCACCAGCGGCTAGCAAATTGTGTAAGGTCCAGGACAGTTGGCACACGTGCCCCACTCCTTCAAAGGACTTCAATACTATCACTTCGGAAAATGTCTTGCCGGAATTGCCGAAGCACAGGTCCACTATTCGGGTAAAAGTATCCACCATGCTGGATTTGGAAAGTTCGCGGCGCATCCGCGTCCTGGCTTTGCTGGCGGCGGCCGTCATCGTGGTGACAAGCGCCATCTATTATGCCGATACGCGCATGAAGACCGAGGATTACGGCTTCAAGGGATTTCCGGTTTGCTGGAACATGGTGGTGTTCACAATTCTGGTCACCTCGCCCTCGGAGCGGCTGTCCATCGTCTTCGTGCTGGTGACGGCGGTGCTGACCTTCGTGCCGGTCATCTTCGTGCATCCGGTTCGGGTCAAGATCTTGCGACCGCTGACCCTGACCATGCTCGGTGTCTGGCTGGGCGGTGCGCTCGTCGCGCTCTATTTCAACATGCACAGCCCCTCCTGGGTCAATGTCGTGATCGCGGCCAGCGGCCTCTATCTCTTCACGATCGGTTTCATCCTGCAGATGCTCGGCCGCCTGCGCTAGAAGCGCGCGAGACGCCCCCCTTACCCGGAGCCATTCATGCTTGAGTTGTTGTCCGATCCGAACGTCTGGATCGCCTTTGCCACGCTGACGGTCATGGAGATCGTGCTCGGCATCGACAACATTGTCTTCATTTCCGTCATCGTCTCGCGCCTGCCGGAAAGCGAGGCCAAGCGTGCGCGACAGATCGGCCTGGCGCTGGCGCTGGTGTTCCGCATCCTGCTGCTGCTCGCACTCGCCTGGCTGATCGGGCTGACCAAACCGCTGTTCGAGCTCTACGGCTTCGCGCCGTCCTGGCGCGACGTGATCCTGGGCGCGGGTGGCCTGTTCCTGCTTTACAAGGCGACGTCGGAAATTCATGGCGAGATCGAGGGCGAGAGCCACGAGGAAGCTGCCGAACGTTCGCGGGGCAGGGCGTTTTCGTGGATCATCGGCCAGATCATCATCATCGACATGGTCTTTTCCGTCGACAGCATCATCACCGCCATCGGGATGGCCGAACATGTCGAGGTGATGATCGCCGCCGTGATCGTCGCGGTTGCCGTGATGTATGCCGCCTCGGGCGCGATCGCCGCCTTCATCGAGCGCCATCCGACCACCAAGATGCTGGCGCTTTCCTTTCTGGTGTTGATCGGCGTGTCGCTGGTCGCCGACGGGCTGGGCTTCCACATTCCGCGTGGCTACATCTACTTCGCCATGGCGTTTTCGGCCGGCGTCGAGATCATTAACATCAACGTCCGGCGGCGAAAGCAACGCCGCAAAGGCTAAGATTCGATCACTCGAACGCCATTTGGCGCAATTTTATCGCCCAAGAATTGCCCATGATGTTTTTTTGGGCTGGATTTTTTCGCTCAGTGTCATTCAAATAACCAAGGGAATGAGCGGGGCGAAATGCAATCGGGTGACACGAGCATGACGGGAGCAGGCAAGGCGGCCGGGGCGGGCACGCCGATGCTCGAAGTCCGCGACATCGTCAAAACCTTCGGGCCGCTGACGGCCAACGACCATGTCAGCCTGTCGATCGGCGAAGGGGAAATCCACGCGCTTCTTGGCGAGAACGGTGCCGGCAAGTCGACGCTGGTCAAGATGCTCTACGGCTCGCTGCAGCCCGATTCAGGCGACATTCTCTGGCGCGGCGACAAGGTGACGATCGCCACGCCCTCGCAGGCGCGCCGCATCGGCATCGGCATGGTGTTCCAACATTTCTCGCTGTTTGAATCCCTGTCGGTCGCCGACAACATCGTGCTCTCGCTCGAGCCCGACCTCGTAACCGGCAATGTCGCCGACAAGGCGCGCGAACTGTCGGAGAATTACGGCCTTCCGCTCAACCCGCATTCGATGATTGGCGACCTCTCGGTCGGCGAGCGCCAGCGCGTCGAGATCGTGCGCTGCCTGTTGCAGAACCCCGACCTGATTATCCTCGACGAGCCGACTTCGGTGCTCACGCCGCAGGAAGCGGACAATCTCTTCGTTACGCTCGAAAGGCTGAAATCGGAGGGCAAGTCCATCCTCTACATCAGCCACCGGCTGGAGGAGGTGAAACGCCTGTGCGACCGCGCCACCATCCTGCGTCACGGCAAGGTGGTCGGCGAATGCGATCCGCGCCAGGAAACGGCCGCCTCGCTCGCCAGCCTGATGGTGGGTTCGTCCGTCGACGAGGTGCGCAAGGAATCGGCTTCCACCGAGGGCAAGGAGACCCTGCTCGCGCTCAACGGCATCAACCTGCCGGCATCCTCGCCCTTCGCGGTGGCACTTGGCGACATCCGCCTCGATGTCCGCGCTGGCGAGGTCGTCGGTGTCGCTGGCGTGGCGGGCAATGGCCAGAGCGAATTCTTCCGTGTCGTCTCGGGCGAAGAGAAGCTGCCCGACGCCAACGCCATTCTCATTCGCGGCAAGCCCGTCGCCAATCTCGGCATCAACGAACGCCGCCGCATGGGTGCGGCCTTCGTGCCGGAGGAAAGGCTGGGCCATGGCGCGGTGCCGGAGATGGCGCTGACCGGCAATCTCCTGCTGTCGCGCCACAGTTCGGACCGTGCCGCCTTCCTGAGGCTGGGCGCCATCGGCGTGGTGCGCAACGACGTGATCCTCGACGCCTCGACGCGCGTCAGCGAGGAGATGGACGTGCGCAAGACAGGCGCCGACCCGGATGCGGGCTCGCTGTCGGGCGGAAACCTGCAGAAATTCATCATGGGCCGCGAACTCGATCGCCAGCCTTCGGTGATCGTGGTCAACCAGCCCACATGGGGTGTAGACGCCGGTGCCGCGGCGCGCATTCGCCAGGCGCTGATCGATCTGGCGCGCGCCGGCTCCGCGGTGCTGGTGATCAGCCAGGACCTCGACGAGATTTTCGAGATTTCCGATTCCATCGTCGTCATGCATGACGGGCACCTGTCAGCGCGGGTGCCGATCGGTGATGCGACCTACGAGAAGATCGGCCTGCTGATGGGCGGTGCCAATCCGGGTCACGAACTGCCCGGCGCGCCCGACACCGCGCACACCGAATCCAGTCCGGGGGGAGCCGCCTGATGCGTATCGAACTCGTCAAGCGCGCGCAGCACTCCACCTTCTTCGCGCTGGCTTCGCCCTTCATCGCCTTCGGCCTGACGCTGATCGCCGGCGCGATCCTGTTCGCCGCCATCGGCAAGTCGCCGCTCACCGGCCTTTATCTCTATTTCATCGAGCCGCTGACGCAGCTCTGGTCGGTGCACGAACTGACCATCAAGGCCGGTCCGCTGATCCTGATCGCGGTGGGCCTGAGCGTTTGCTACCGCTCCAACAACTGGAACATCGGTGCCGAGGGGCAGTTCATCATGGGCGCCATCCTGGGTTCGGCAATACCCATCCTGCTACCCGGCTTCCAGAACTTCCTGACCCTTCCGCTGATGCTGATCCTGGCGATGGTCGGCGGCGCGCTCTATGCCGGCATTCCGGCGTTTTTGAAGGCGCGGTTCAACGCCAACGAGATCCTGACCAGCCTGATGCTGGTCTATGTCGCGCAGCTTTTCCTTGACTGGCTGGTGCGTGGGCCGTGGCGCAATCCGGAAGGCTATTCCTTCCCGGGTTCGATCCGCTTTCCGCCGGCGGCGACGATTCCCGAAATCCTGCCGAGCCAGGGCGCGGCCCATTATGGCTTCGTGCTGGCGATCGTGGCCGCGTTCGCGGTCTGGTTCTTCCTGTCGCGCACGCTCAAGGGGTTCGAGGTGCGCGTGCTGGGCGCGAGCCCGAGGGCAGGGGCCTTCGCCGGCTTCAGCGCCAAGGGCATGATCTTCCTGTCCTTCATGCTGTCGGGCGCGCTGGCCGGGCTCGCCGGCATCGCCGAGGTTTCCGGCGCCATCGGGCAGCTGCGCGAGGTGATATCGCCTGGCTATGGCTTCACGGCGATCATCGTCGCCTTTCTCGGCCGGCTCAATCCGCTGGGCGCCATCGTCGCCGGCCTGTTGCTGGCGCTGACCTATCTCGGCGGCGAGGCGGCGCAGATTTCGCTCGGCATCTCCGACAAGGTCGTTCGCGTCTTCCAGGGCATGCTCCTCTTCTTCGTGCTCGGCTGCGATACGCTCATTCACTACCGCATCCGTTTTGTCACGGCGGTCTCGGGAGAAGCACGCAATGCTTGAGAACATCCTTCTGACCATCGCGACGGCGGCAACGCCGCTGCTGCTGGCGGCCATGGGCGAACTGGTCGTCGAGCGTTCCGGCGTGCTCAATCTGGGTGTCGAGGGCATCATGATCATGGGCGCGGTGACCGGCTTCGCCGTGTCGCTGTCGACCGGCAATCCTTGGCTCGGACTGATCGCGGCCACCATCGTCGGCGCGCTCTATTCGCAGCTCTTCGCCTTCATGGTGATCACGATCGCCACCAACCAGGTCGCGACCGGCCTGTCGCTGACACTCCTCGGCATCGGTCTGTCCGGCATGATCGGCGAAAGCTTCGTCGGCCAGCCCGGCGTCAAGCTGCCCACTTTCGAGATCCCGGTCCTGTCCGACCTGCCGGTGGTCGGCAAGCTGCTCTTCGCGCAGGACCCGCTGTTCTACCTGTCCATCGTGCTGGTCTTCGCGGTGATGTGGTTCCTGTTCAGGACGCGCACCGGCCTGACACTGCGCTCGATCGGCGACAACCACACCTCGGCGCACGCGCTTGGCATTTCGGTGCACAAATACCGTTATTTCGCGGTGATGTTCGGCGGCGCCTGCGGTGGCATGGCGGGCGCGCACCTGACGCTGGTCTACACGCCGCAATGGATCGAGAACATGACGGCGGGCAGGGGCTGGATCGCGCTTGCGCTGGTCGTGTTCGCTTCCTGGCGGCCGCTGCGTGTCCTACTCGGCGCCTATCTGTTCGGCGCGATCACGATCGCCCAGCTGCACATCCAGGCGACCAATCTTCGCGATCTGGAATTCCTGCCGGCGCCGGTCTACTGGATTGCCGAAGTGGTGAAATCCATTCCGTCGCAATTCCTGTCGACCTTGCCCTATCTGGCAACGATCCTCGTACTTGTTATAATCTCGTCCAACCGGCGATTGACGCTGATGAACACTCCGGCTTCCCTGGGGCGGCCGTTTGTTCCTGATCGCTAGAAAAAGGCGGGAAACGCTCCACATCACTTGTTCGGATGCCGGACAGCCTCGTTCCGGCCTCCCCAGTAAAGGAAGGGAACTCGCATGAAAAAGCTGTTACTGGCGATGGCCGCCTCGGCCGCCGTGCTCACCATGGCAGGCGCCGCCGAAGCCAAGGTCAAGGCCTGCTTCATCTATGTCGGACCTGTCGGTGACTTCGGTTGGTCCTACCAGCACGACCAGGGCCGCCTCCAGCTCGAGGAAGCGATGGGCGACGAGGTCGAAACCGCCTATCTCGAGAGTGTGCCGGAAGGTCCGGACGCCGAGCGCGCCATGGAACGCTTCGCGCGCTCGGGCTGCAACATCATCTTCGCGACCTCGTTCGGCTACATGGACCAGATCAACGCCGTTGCCGGCAAGTTCCCGGACGTGAAATTCGAGCACGCCACCGGCTACAAGCGCGACCATGAGAACGTCTCGACCTACAATTCGAAGTTCTATCAGGGCCGTTACGTGCAGGGCCAGATCGCCGCGTCGCTCTCCAAGGCCGGTGTCGCGGGCTACATTGCCTCGTTCCCGATTCCCGAAGTGGTGCGCGGCATCAATTCGTTCATGCTGGGCGCGCAGTCGGTCAATCCCGACTTCACGCTGAAAGTCGTGTGGGCCAACACCTGGTTCGACCCGGGCAAGGAAGCCGACGCCGCCAAGGCGCTGATCGACCAGGGCGCCGACATCATCACGCAGCACACCGACTCCACCGCGCCGATGCAGGTCGCCGCAGAACGTGGCGTAAAGGCGTTCGGCCAGGCCTCCGACATGATCAAGTTCGGTCCCGAGACGCAGCTCACCGCGATCGTCGACGATTGGGGCCCATACTACATCGAGCGGGTCAAGGCGGTCGCCGACGGCACCTGGGAACAGATCGACGTGTGGCACGGCATGGCCGAAGGCAACGTCGTCATGGCGCCCTACACCAACATGCCGGACGACGTGAAGAAGATGGCCGAGGAAACACAGGCCAAGATCACATCGGGGGAACTTGAGCCGTTCACCGGTCCGATCACCAAGCAGGATGGCACAGAATGGCTGGCCGACGGCGCAACGGCCGATATCGGCACGCTGCTCGGCTTGAACTTCTATGTAAAGGGCGTCGACGACAAGCTGCCCCAATAAGGCTGTCCCGACAGACGGCATGTGCGAAATTCGGGAAGGCGCGCCCTTGCGGCGCGCCTTTTTTGTTTGGATCGGCGCATGTGGCGCCACGGCCACATGAGCTCCCATTTCGTAATTGGGCATTTTGTCCGCCGGCCTTGATCTGTCATGATCCCGGTCGACTTCGCGAATGTGCATGGGGTGGCACGACGCGCGGTAACGCCATTCATGTGCCGGGAAACATTGCATGCCCCCCAGAACTATCGCGTTTTTGCTTACCGGAATTGCCTGTGCTCCATTCGTGACCGGCGGCAAGGCGATGGCCACCGATTTCGTCGTTCCCTCGGGCGGGACCGCCGACTCGGTCGAGATGCTAGATCCCGACGATGTCGGACTGATCAGGGCCGGCGGAACGGTGACGGGCAACTCGACCGGTATTGGCGTAAAGATGGGTGACGATCCTTCCGATACCGATCAGATCCTGACCAATGACGGGACCATCAGCGTAATCGGCTCCGGCTATGTCGGCATCCAGTCGAACGGAGATCGGGCGACCATCAATGTCGGGGGTACCATCAACGCCACCAGCAAAAGCCTCTTCGGCTCCATTGGTATTCAGGCGGACGGAGATGATGCCGTCATCAATATGAACGGTGACATCAACACGTCCGGAGGCATTGGCGGCTACGGAATAGCCTCGTCCGGGGCTCGCGCCAATATCGATGTCGGCGGCTCCATCATGACGACAGGAACGGGTGGATACGGCATCTTTTCCTTCGGGCCTGACGCCGTCATCGACGTGAGCGGTACGATCGGAACCTCAGGTACCGGTGCACTGGGCATCAATTCGCAGGGCGACGACGCGCAGATACGGCTTGGCGGCGCGATCGAGACTTTGAGTACGGATGCCAGTGGCATCGAATCATCCGGAGACGGTGTGCACATCCGTGTCGATCGGACGGGAGAGATATCGACACAGGGAAGGACTGCACACGGCATTGCCGCGATCGGGCTGGGGCCTGTCATCGATATGGACGGCCGGATTTCCCTCTCCGGTATCGGCTCTGTCGGAGTCTACGTGACCTCGCTCGACGCGATGGTGGATGTGGACGGATCGATCGAGACATTCAACTCCGGATCCCATGCGGTCCGGGCTGCCGGCAATGGAGGAGAGTACTTCCTGAGCGGCCAGCTTCATGTGCACGGACCGGGTTCCTACGCCATTTACGTGACCGGCGAGGGCAATGCCGTCAATGTCGATGGATATGCCGTCAGCGACCAGTCGGACGCCTTGTTCGTCTCGGGTGCCGATAATTCTGTGCTCTTTGCCGCTCCGGCCTATCTTGGAGGAAGGCTCTATTCTTCCGTCGATACAGCGGTTTCCATCAGGACCGGGGCTTCGCATTCGGTCCTTTGGGACTTTTCAGACGTCATGATGACGGGTGGCCAGCCCTCGATTTCCGGCCCGGTCCCGTGGTTCTACAATTCGTCGAGCAATTTGTTCGCCACGTATGACCCCACCGCATTCCGCGCGGATTTCGAGTTCCTCGGCGATCTCGCCGGGCAGATATCGAGACTTGGCAGATCCCGCCTCGGTGCCGTCGGAGCTTCCGCAACGAGTACGCATGCGGCCATGATGCCGGGTGCGGCCAATCCCTACGCAACTCCGACCCGATACTGGATCGCCGGCTTCGGTGGCCGTTTCGATCACGCCGGCGATTCGATGACCCTCGATACGGATATCAACCAGGCGGGCGTGGTGCTCGGCGCGAACTGGTCCGTTTCGCCCGAGTTCGAGTTTGGTCTGCTCGGCGGATATGTCGAGGGCAACATCTCTTCCGCCAGCCGCTGGACCCGCAGCGTCGATACCGAAATCAATGGCTGGTTCGCAGGTGCGACGGGAAGGCTGGGCCTTGGTACCGCCAATCTCGATTTCGCCCTGACAGGCGGTGTCCTGCGGCACGATCAAAGCCGTTTCGTGAACGACAATCTGGCCCTTAGCGGCGGGGCGACGCTTGGCAAGAGCTGGGCGGAATCCGACTATGGCAGCTGGTTCCTGGCGCCCGAGCTTGCTCTTTCCACCGATTTTGAGAGCGGCGGCTGGACCTATACGCCGAGCGCCGGCATCCGCTATGCCGCGCAATGGCTGGATGGCTATACCGAGAGCGGATCGAACGCCAACGCGCGAGTTTCCGACCGCGCCTACGGACTTCTCGAAGGGCAAGTGGAAATCGAGGCGAGCAAGGCCTTCGCCTATGGGACCTTCGCAGCGCGGCTGGGTTACCAGGCGCGAACCGCCATCGGCGATAACGATGCAACCGTCACGCTGATCGGTCAGACCGAATCCGTAGGCTTCGGCGCCGCAGATACCGGCAACGCCTATGCCGGTGCGACCGCCAGTCTGGACCTCGGTGCAACCATGCGGCTCGAGCTTGACGGCGAAGTGCGCTTCGGTGGCGATACCACGGGTTATGGCGGCACGGCGAAGCTCGTGGCGGCTTTCTGAACGGTGCTTCCGGCATGCTGCGTGCGCATGACGCGTTGACCACGCAGGCCGCATCGGCAACAAAGCGTCATGAGCAGGATCTTGATCGCCGGCGCCGGAATTCTCGGGTTTGCAGGTGTCGCCGCCGCAGCCGCCGGTGCGCACGCAACGGGCGACCCGCGACTGGGCGGCTCGGTTGCGCTGATATGCCTGACCCACGCGCCGGTGTTGCTGGCGCTCGGGCTGCAGGCGAAAATCCGGCTCCTGCCGGAGCTTTCAGCTCTGTTGCTGTTTGTCGGCGCGGCACTGTTTTCCGCCGATATCTCAATGCGGGTGTTCGACTACGGACGGCTTTTCCCCATGGCCGCACCGACAGGTGGGGTGGTCATGCTGGCGGGCTGGGCCGTACTGATCCTGAGCGCCTTGTTGCCGCGCGCGTGACAAGCCGTCCGAGCAGTGGCGATGCGCGTAGCGACTTTGCCATGAGCGAGAATGGTTCATGAGCGCCGCAGCCCGCGCGCCAAGCGACCGAAGAGGTCGCCGGCCGGTCAGGCCGCCCGCGCGGAGGCGGTGAGCGAAGCGAATTTGCCGTGAGCGAAAAGATGGTGGGCGCTGACGGGTTCGAACCGCCGACCTACTCGGTGTAAACGAGTTGCTCTCCCAGCTGAGCTAAGCGCCCGGAACGCGGCCGGGTAGTCGGAAAGGTCCGTATCAGAACCCTTTCCAATTCAAGGGCCATTTCAATCCGTTCGCGTTGCATGACGCAATCGCCAACGGGAAGGAAATGGCGCGAGTGACGGGGCTCGAACCCGCGACCTCCGGCGTGACAGGCCGGCACTCTAACCAACTGAGCTACACCCGCGCGTTACCGGCGGTATGACCCGCCGGCAAGGTGGCCTGAATTACGTGCTTCGATTTTCGAAGTCAAGCGCAATGCGCCCGGTAAAAGAAGGGTTTTTCGGGATTAGTCACGGGCGGCGTCCGCGCCGCCCTGATTGCCTTGCGCGGCAGACCGAACCAAGTCCCTTGTGACGGTGGCGTTACCGGTGAAATGGTGTCGCGGGGGCAGGGGGCATAGCCGGAATTATTGTTTCATATTGCCCGCGCCGCACTTGCCATGCCGTCGCCGCTGGGCTAACCCACCGGGCAAACGGTTACGTGCCGTCATCGCTGATCAGCCTTGCCGAACGGGGCCTTGTTGCATTGCAATAGACCCTCGGAAGGTTCACAATGGCGAAGGCGGTCATGGGCCGCCCAATCGCTCCGGGTCCGCCTTCGGTAAAGACGGGTCGTATCAGGACGGGACAGCATGCAGGCGCTTCTTTCATCCTATCTGCCGATCGCCATCTTTATCGGAATCTGCCTGGTCATCGGGCTGGCGCTTCTGGTCGCACCGTTCCTGGTCGCCTACAAGTCGCCCGATCCCGAAAAGCTGTCGGCCTATGAGTGTGGCTTCAACGCCTTCGACGACGCGCGCATGAAATTCGACGTGCGGTTTTACCTCGTCGCCATCCTTTTCATCATCTTCGATCTGGAAGTGGCCTTCCTGTTTCCGTGGGCGGTTTCGTTCGGCACGCTCGGCCTGTTCGGCTACGCGTCGATGATGGTTTTCCTTGCCGTTCTGACGATCGGCTTCATCTATGAGTGGAAGAAGGGCGCGCTGGAGTGGGACTGATCCCGCACCGCTGCCTTTTTCGCCCAGCGTCCTTTAGCGAGGCAATTCGATGAGTGACGGTTCCGCAACCCTGATCGCGCCGACACCAAAGGGAGTGCTCGACCCGAATACCGGCAAGCCGGTCGGTGCTGACGATCCGTTCTTTGCCGGCATGAGCGACGAACTGGCCGACAAGGGCTTTCTGGTCACGTCCGTCGACGAGCTGATCACCTGGGCGCGCACCGGTTCGCTGATGTGGATGACCTTCGGCCTCGCCTGCTGCGCGGTAGAGATGATGCAGGTCTCCATGCCGCGCTACGATGTGGAGCGGTTCGGCTTCGCCCCGCGCGCATCCCCGCGCCAGTCGGACGTGATGATCGTCGCCGGCACGCTGACCAACAAGATGGCGCCGGCGCTGCGCAAGGTTTACGACCAGATGCCGGAGCCGCGCTACGTCATCTCGATGGGTTCCTGCGCCAATGGCGGTGGCTACTATCACTATTCCTATGCGGTGGTGCGCGGTTGCGACCGGGTCGTTCCGGTCGACATCTACGTGCCGGGCTGCCCGCCCACGGCGGAGGCGCTGCTCTACGGCATCATGCTGCTGCAGAAGAAGATCCGCCGCACCGGCACCATCGAACGCTGATCCACCTCCGGAAATTAGCTCATGACCATCACCCAGGATATGCTCGAGAGCCTCGAAGAGATGCAGGGTCGCATCGAGGCGCGTCTTGCCGACGAACTGATCTCGGCTGATATCGCCCATGGCGAGCTGACACTGACGGTCAGGCGCGATTCGATCCTCGACGTCATGCGTTTCCTGCACGATGACAGCAGCCTGCAATTCTGGTCGATTGTCGACATTTGCGGCGTCGACTATCCCGAGCGCGTGGAACGTTTCGACGTCGTCTACCACCTGCTCAGCCCGCGCCAGAACGCCCGCATCCGGGTCAAGCTGTCGACCGATGCCGCGACGCCGGTCGCAAGCCTGACCGGTCTGTTTCCGGGCGCCGAATGGTATGAGCGCGAGGCCTATGATTTCTACGGCATCCTGTTCACCGGCCATCCCGATCTGCGCCGCTTGCTGACCGACTATGGCTTTGACGGCTATCCGCTGCGCAAGGACTTCCCGCTGACCGGCTATTCGGAAGTTCGCTATGACGACGAGGTCAAGCGCGTCGTCTACGAGCCGGTAAACCTGCGCCAGGAATTCCGCAATTTCGATTTCCTCTCGCCCTGGGAAGGTACGGACTACGTCCTGCCGGGCGATGAGAAAGCGAAGGGCGGCGAGAAGGCGAAATAGGCATCAGCCATGACCGAACACAATGTCCGCAACTTCAACATCAATTTCGGCCCGCAGCACCCGGCCGCGCACGGCGTGCTGCGTCTCGTGCTGGAGCTCGACGGCGAGGTGGTCGAACGTGTCGACCCGCATGTCGGCCTGCTCCATCGCGGCACCGAGAAGCTGATCGAATACAAGACCTACCTCCAGGCGATTCCCTATTTCGACCGCCTCGACTATGTCGCACCGATGAACCAGGAGCATGCCTTCTGCCTTGCGGTGGAGCGGCTCGCCGGCATCGAGGTGCCGCGCCGTGGCCAGCTCATCCGCGTGCTCTACTGCGAGATCGGCCGTATCCTGTCGCACCTGCTCAACATCACCACGCAGGCGCTCGACGTCGGCGCGCTCACCCCGCCGCTGTGGGGCTTCGAGGAGCGCGAAAAGCTCATGGTGTTCTACGAGCGCGCCTCGGGCAGCCGCATGCACGCGGCCTATTTCCGTCCGGGCGGCGTGCATCAGGACCTGCCGCAGGCGCTGATCGACGACATAGAGGCGTGGTGCGATCCGTTCCTGAAGGTGGTCGACGATCTCGATACGCTGCTGACCGGCAACCGCATCTTCAAGCAGCGCAATGTCGATATCGGCGTGGTGTCGCTCGACGATGCCTGGGCGCTCGGCTTTTCCGGCGTCATGGTGCGCGGCTCGGGCGCGGCATGGGATCTGCGCAAGGCGCAACCCTATGAGTGCTACGAGGAGATGGATTTCGACATCCCCATCGGCAAGAACGGCGATTGCTACGACCGCTACCTCATCCGCATGGAGGAGATGCGCCAGTCCGTTGCGATCATGAAGCAGTGCATCGCCAGGCTGAACGAAGCCGAGGGCAAGGGGCCGGTCTGCACGACCGACAACAAGTACTCGCCGCCGCGCCGCGGCGAGATGAAACGCTCGATGGAAGCGATCATCCACCACTTCAAGCTCTACACCGAGGGCTTCCACGTGCCGGAAGGCGAGGTCTATGCAGCCGTCGAGGCGCCCAAGGGCGAATTCGGCGTCTATCTCGTCTCCGATGGCACCAACAAGCCCTATCGCTGCAAGATCAAGGCACCGGGCTTTGCCCATCTGGCCGGGCTCGACTTCATGGGCAAGGGCCATCTGCTCGCCGACGTCTCCGCCGTGCTCGGTTCGCTCGACATCGTATTCGGGGAGGTCGACCGCTAATGTCCGTACGTCGCCTGGCAGAAGACCAGTTCCAGCCCGACGCGTTTGCGTTTTCACGCGCCATGGGCGCGGAAGCCAAGAAGTGGGTCGCCAAATATCCCAAGGGCCGGCAGGCTTCGGCCGTCATTCCGCTGCTCATGCTGGCGCAGGAGCAGGAAGGCTGGGTCACGCGCGCCGCGATCGAGAAGGTCGCCGGCATGCTCGACATGCCCTACATCCGCGTGCTCGAGGTCGCGACCTTCTACACGCAGTTCCAGCTTCAGCCCGTCGGAACGAAGGCACACATCCAGGTTTGCGGCACCACGCCGTGCATGCTGCGTGGTTCGGAAGCGCTCATCGAGGTCTGCAAAAACAGGATCCATCACGAACCGTTCCATACCAATGAAGATGGCACGCTGTCGTGGGAAGAGGTCGAGTGCCAGGGCGCCTGCGTCAACGCGCCGATGGTGATGATCTTCAAGGACACCTACGAGGACCTGACGCCGGAGCGCCTCGAGGAAATCATCGATGCCTTCGAGGCTGGCAAGGGCGACACGATCGAACCCGGCCCGCAGATCGACCGTATTTATTCCGCGCCCGTCGGCGGACCGACCACGCTGAAGGCCGATCCGACGAAACCGGCGAATGGCAAGGCAGCGAAACCGAAAGCGGCGCCCAGGGCTGCGGCGAAAACGCCTGCGCCGACCAAGGCCGCGAAACCCGCGACCAAGGCGACCGCCGCCAAGGCCGCCGAATTGGCATCGCTGGACGACAAGAACCGCCCGGCGGCCGTCAAGAAGCCGGCCCAGCCCGACGACCTCAAGCTGATCTCGGGCGTCGGCCCGAAGATCGAGGGCATCCTGCACGATCTCGGCATCTTCACCTATGCGCAGGTCGCGAAGTGGAAGAAGGCCGAGCGCGAATGGGTCGACAATTATTTGAAATTCAAGGGCCGCATCGAGCGCGAGGACTGGGTCAAGCAGGCCAAGGCGCTGGCGAAGGGCGGCGAAGCCGAATACGTCAAAGTATTTGGCAAGAAACCGCGTTGAGGTGGTGAAAGACAATGGGCATGCTGGCTGACAAGGACCGCATCTTCACCAATATCTATGGCCTGCACGACAAGTCGCTTGCCGGTGCGAAAAAGCGCGGCCACTGGTCGGGCACCAAGGGCTTCATCGACAAGGGCCGCGACTGGATCATCGAGCAGATGAAGGCCTCAGGCCTGCGCGGCCGTGGTGGTGCCGGCTTCCCGACCGGGCTGAAATGGTCGTTCATGCCCAAGGAGATCGGCGAGCGCCCGCACTATCTCGTCGTCAATGCCGACGAATCCGAGCCCGGTACCTGCAAGGACCGTGACATCATGCGCCACGATCCGCATACGCTGATCGAGGGCTGCCTGATCGCCGGCTTCGCGATGGGCGCGCACACCTGCTATATCTACATTCGCGGCGAATACATCCGCGAGCGCGAGGCGCTGCAGGCGGCCATCGACGAGTGTTACGACGCCAAGCTCCTCGGCAAGAACAACGTACATGGCTGGGACTACGACATCTTCGTCCATCATGGCGCCGGCGCCTATATCTGCGGCGAGGAAACCGCGCTGCTCGAGAGCCTGGAAGGCAAGAAGGGCCAGCCGAGGCTAAAGCCGCCCTTCCCGGCCAATGTGGGCCTCTATGGCTGCCCGACCACGGTCAACAACGTCGAATCCATCGCGGTAGCGCCGACCATCCTGCGCCGCGGTCCGGACTGGTTCTCCTCCTTCGGGCGCGACAACAACAAGGGCACGAAGCTGTTCTGCGTGTCCGGCCATGTCGAAAAGCCCTGCACCTTCGAGGAAGCCATGTCGGTGCCCTTCAAGGAGCTGATCGACAAGCATTGCGGCGGCATCCGTGGCGGATGGAAGAACCTCAAGGCCGTCATTCCGGGCGGCTCCTCCGTGCCGATGGTCCCGGCCGAGCAGATCATGAACGCGCCGATGGATTTCGACGGCCTGCGCGAATTGCAGTCGGGCCTCGGCACGGCGGCGGTCATCGTCATGGACCAGTCGACCGACATCATCCGCGCCATCGCGCGCATCGCCTATTTCTACCGCCACGAAAGCTGCGGCCAGTGCACGCCGTGCCGTGAGGGCACGGGCTGGATGTGGCGCGTCGTCTCGCGCATGGCCGAGGGAAGGGCGCAGAAGCGTGAAATCGACATGCTGCTCGACGTCTCCAAGCAGGTCGAGGGCCACACGATCTGTGCGCTTGGCGATGCGGCGGCCTGGCCGATCCAGGGCCTGATCCGGCATTTCCGCCACGAGATCGAGGAACGCATCGACGCCTATTCGCGCAACGCCATACCGGGCGAACGCGTCCTGGAAGCAGCGGAATAACAATGACTTGCCGGTTCGTTATCGTGCCGGCAGACAAGGGCAATCACAAGGCTGAAGCGATATGGCAAAGCTGATCGTAGACGGAAACGAAGTCGAGGTCCCGGACCACTACACGCTGTTGCAGGCGTGCGAGGAGGCGGGCGCCGAGATTCCGCGCTTCTGCTACCACGAACGCCTGTCGATTGCCGGCAATTGCCGCATGTGCCTGGTCGAGGTGAAGGGCGGACCGCCGAAGCCGCAGGCAAGCTGTGCGATGGGCGTGCGCGATCTGCGCCCCGGCCCGAACGGCGAACCGCCGGTGGTGATGACCAAATCGCCCATGGTCAAGAAGGCCCGCGAGGGCGTGATGGAGTTCCTGCTGATCAACCATCCGCTCGACTGCCCGATCTGCGATCAGGGCGGCGAATGCGATCTGCAGGACCAGGCCATGGCCTATGGCATCGACCACAACCGCTTTCACGAGAACAAGCGCGCAGTCGAGGACAAATATATCGGCCCGCTGGTGCGCACGCGCATGACGCGCTGCATCCACTGCACACGCTGCGTCCGCTTCACCACCGAAGTCGCCGGCATTTCCGAGCTGGGCCTGATCGGGCGCGGCGAGGATGCCGAGATCACCACCTATCTCGAACAGGCGATGACGTCGGAACTGCAGGGCAATGTCATCGACCTTTGCCCGGTCGGCGCGCTGACCTCGCGTCCCTATCAGGACAGGGCGCGCCCCTGGGAACTGACCAAGACGGAATCGATCGACGTCATGGATGCCGTCGGCTCCAACATCCGCGTCGATGCGCGCGGCAAGGCGGTGATGCGCATCCTGCCGCGTGTCAACGAGTGGGTGAACGAGGAGTGGATTTCCGACAAGACCCGGTTCGTCTGGGACGGCCTCGGCACGCAGCGCCTCGACCAGCCCTACGTGAAAAAGGGCAGCCGGCTGCAGCCCGCTACCTGGCAGGAAGCCTTCGTGGCCATCGCGAAACAGGTCAAGAAAACGAAGGCCGATCGGATCGGCGCGATCGCCGGCGATCTCGCCACGGTCGAGGAAATGTATGCGCTGAAGCAGCTCATGGCCTCGCTCGGGTCGGCCAATCTCGACTGCCGCGAACCGGGCAGCGTGCTCGACCCGGCGAAGGGCAGGTCGTCCTACCTCTTCAACGCTACCATTGACGGCATCGAGGATTCCGATGCGCTGCTCATCATCGGCGCCAATCCGCGCCTTGAAGCCTCGGTCCTGAACGCACGCATCCGCAAGCGCTTCCGCGCGCCGGGCGACTATCCGATCGGCGTGATCGGCGAGGCGGCCGATGTGCGCTATGCCTACACCCATCTCGGCACCGATCCTTCGGCGCTGGCCGATCTCGTTTCCGGCAAGAACAAGTTCGCCGCGAAACTGAAGAAGGCGAAGAAGCCGCTGATCATCATCGGGCAGGGCGCACTCAACCGCGGCGACAGCGCCGCGATCCTGACGCTCACCGCCCAGCTTGCCGTCGACACCGGCGCGACCAAGGGCGACTGGAACGGCTTTTCGGTCCTGCACACCGCAGCGTCTCGCGTGGGTGGCCTCGATGTCGGTTTCGTTCCCGGGAAAGGCGGCATGGCGACGGACAAGATCCTGTCCGGTTGCGACCTCGTCTTCCTGCTCGGCGCCGACGAGATCGACATGAAGACCGTGAAGGGCTTCACCGTTTACATCGGCAGCCATGGCGATGCCGGCGCACACCGCGCCGACGTGATCCTGCCGGGCGTCGCCTACACGGAAAAATCCGGCACCTATGTGAACACGGAAGGCCGCGTCCAGGTCGCGAACCGCGCGACCTTCGGCCCCGGCGATGCCAAGGAAGACTGGGCAATCCTCCGGGCGCTTTCGGCCGAACTGGACCACAAACTGCCCTTCGATTCACTGGCGCAATTGCGCTCGGCCATGCATGCGGCCTATCCGCATCTGGCACTTGTCGACGAGATCGCGGCGGGTGATGCCGACGACGTGAACAAACTCGCCGGAAAGGCCGGAAAGACCAGCGCGGCGGCCTTCGTCAGCCCGGTCGGCGACTTCTATCTCACCAATCCGATCGCGCGTGCCTCCAAGGTCATGGCCCAGTGCTCGGCCATGTTCGCCGGTGCCATGGCGGAAGCGGCGGAGTAATCGGACATGCGCCCTTTCCAGCAAGCGACGGAAATCGTGCGAGGCCTGAAAAAAAGCCGGGCCGGCGATGTTGTATTTGACCGCACAGCGGTTAAGAAGGGCGCGGATCGGGGGCGCCATATGTGCGCCGGCAAACGTTTCGTAGCGGGCCAGAAAACTTCACCGGGAATGCCAGCATGAGCGGCTTCATCAACGATTATGTCATTCCCGGCGCGATCATGGTCGGCCAAAGCCTGCTTATGCTGGTCACGCTGCTGATCGTGATCGCCTATATCCTCTATGCCGACCGCAAGATCTGGGCTGCCGTGCAGATGCGGCGCGGTCCGAACGTCGTCGGTCCCTGGGGGCTGCTGCAATCCTTTGCCGATCTGCTGAAATTCGTCCTGAAAGAGCCGGTCATTCCGGCCTCGGCGTCCAAGACCGTGTTCCTGCTGGCGCCGCTCGTCGGCGTCGTGCTGGCGCTCGCCACCTGGGCGGTGGTGCCGGTCGCCGACGGATGGGTGATCGCCAACATCAATATCGGCATTCTCTACATCTTCGCGATCTCCTCGCTTGAGGTCTACGGCATCATCATGGGCGGCTGGGCCTCGAACTCGAAATACGCGTTTCTCGGCGCACTTCGCTCGGCCGCGCAGATGGTGTCCTACGAGGTCTCGATCGGCTTCGTCATCATCACCGTACTGCTGTGCGTCGGTTCGCTGAACCTGACCGACATCGTGATGAGCCAGGCCGACGGCATCGGCACCATGGCCGGCCTACCGTCCTCGCTGCTCGACTGGCACTGGCTGGCGCTGTTCCCGATGTTCATCGTCTTCTTCATCTCAGCGCTGGCCGAGACGAACCGTCCGCCCTTCGACCTGCCGGAAGCGGAATCCGAACTCGTTGCCGGCTTCATGGTCGAATACGGCTCCACGCCCTACATGATGTTCATGCTGGGCGAATATGCCGCCATCTCGCTGATGTGCGCGCTGACGACCATTCTGTTCCTCGGTGGCTGGCTGCCGCCGCTCGACATCGCGCCGCTCAACTGGATCCCCGGCATTTTCTGGTTCCTCGGCAAGGCGCTGCTGGTCTTCTTCATGTTCGCCATGGTCAAGGCCTTCGTGCCGCGCTACCGCTACGACCAGCTCATGCGGCTTGGCTGGAAAGTCTTCCTGCCGATTTCGCTGTTCATGGTCTTCGCGGTCGCCACCGTGCTGCAGATCACCGGATGGGCGGCATAGGGAGAACACGATGAGCACGATCGCACGCGCCGCCAAATCCCTGTTGCTGGCCGAATTCGTTTCCGCCTTCTTCCTGACGATGCGCTATTTCTTCGCACCGAAGGCGACGCTGAACTATCCCTTCGAGAAGGGGCCGGTCTCGCCGCGTTTCCGTGGCGAGCATGCGCTGCGCCGTTATCCCAATGGCGAGGAACGTTGTATCGCCTGCAAGCTGTGCGAGGCGATTTGCCCCGCGCAGGCCATCACCATCGAGGCCGGGCCGCGCCGCAATGACGGCACACGGCGCACGGTGCGCTACGACATCGACATGGTGAAGTGCATCTATTGCGGCTTCTGCCAGGAGGCATGCCCGGTCGATGCCATCGTCGAGGGGCCGAATTTCGAGTTCGCCACCGAGACGCGTGAGGAACTCTACTACGACAAGGAACGACTGCTCGCCAATGGCGACCGGTGGGAGCGGGAAATCGCCCGCAACCTCGCCGTCGACGCGCCCTGGCGGTAACACAACGAGAACAAGGACTTACCGAGCGGCGCCGGTTGAACTTACCGACGCCAGGCAAGGGAAAGAAGAGAAGACAAGATGGGCTCAACAGGCGTATTGCCGGCGCTCTTTTTCTATCTGTTCGCGATCGTGACGGTGGGATCCGCCTTCATGGTCATTGCGTCGCGCAACCCGGTCCACTCCGTGTTGTTCCTGATCCTTGCCTTCGTCAATTCGGCCGGGCTGTTCCTGCTCGCCGGTGCCGAGTTCCTGGCGCTGCTGCTCATCGTCGTTTATGTCGGCGCGGTCGCCGTCCTGTTCCTGTTCGTCGTGATGATGCTCGACGTCGATTTCGCCGAACTGCGCGACGGCTTCCTGCAATATCTGCCGGTCGGCGGGCTCATCGCCTTCATCGTGCTGGCCGAATTGCTGATGGTGCTGGGAAGCTGGGTGCTGGCGCCCGGTGCCGGTGCCGAAGCCGTGCAGCCCATTCCGGACATGGATCAGGTTTCCAACATCCGCGCGCTGGGCGACATCCTCTACACGAAGTACGTCTTCTTCTTCCAGATCGCCGGCATGATCCTGCTGACCGCGATGGTCGGCGCCATCGTGCTGACCCTGCGCCACAAGCCGGACGTCAGACGTCAGGATATCGGCAGGCAGGTCGCGCGCACGCCGGAAACGGCAATCGACATCGTCAAGGTCGAATCGGGCAAGGGCATTTGAAATGTTCGCTCGTCTGAAGGACAAGTTTTGGGGAACCGAACTGCACGGTGTCGACCTTCCAGTGGATTCGAAAGGTCGAAAAGCGCGTGTGTTTCTCTGGGAGCGGGATGGCGAGGTTACACTCAACATTCGTTCCCAACGCTTTTCATATGTTCAGGGGCCGGGCCGGAACGAAGCAACGCTCACCTTCGATCTTAATCGGGTGGATGACTTGATAAGTTTACTTAGCTCTGCAGCGGCTGAAGCTCGCAAGACGGAAAGAGGACAGCGGGTCTGAAATGGAAATCGGCATTTCCCACTATCTGGCCGTCAGCGCGATGCTCTTCACCATCGGCATGCTCGGCATTTTTCTCAACAAGAAGAACGTCATCATCATCCTGATGTCGATCGAGCTCATCCTGCTGTCGGTGAACCTGAATTTCGTCGCCTTCAGCCATGAGCTGGGCGACCTGATGGGCCAGGTCTTCGCGCTGTTCGTGCTCACCGTAGCCGCCGCCGAGGCCGCGATCGGGTTGGCGATCCTGGTGGTGTTCTTCCGCAACCGCGGCTCGATCGCGGTTGAAGACGTCAACGTCATGAAGGGCTAGGGCAGGGGAAAAATGTATCACGCGATCGTCTTCCTGCCGCTCTTCGGCTTCCTGCTGGCTGGCCTTTTCGGCAAGTCCATCGGTGCCAAGGGTTCAGAATACGTCACCTCCGGCTTCCTGATCGTCGCTGCGGTGCTGTCGTGGATTGCCTTCTTTTCCGTGGGCTTTTCGACCACCGAGCCGCAGTCGATCCAGGTGCTGCGCTGGATCGATTCCGGCGCGCTCAACGTCAACTGGGCGTTCCGCATCGACACGCTGACCGTCGTCATGCTCGTCGTCGTCAACACGGTGTCGGCGCTGGTCCATGTCTATTCCATCGGCTACATGCACCACGACCCGCATCGGCCGCGCTTCTTCGCCTATCTGTCGCTGTTCACCTTTGCCATGCTGATGCTGGTAACCGCCGACAATCTGGCGCAGATGTTCTTCGGCTGGGAGGGCGTCGGTCTTGCCTCCTATCTGCTGATCGGCTTTTGGTACAAGAAACCCTCGGCCAATGCGGCCGCGATGAAGGCCTTCATCGTCAACCGGGTCGGCGATTTCGGCTTCGCGCTCGGTATTTTCGGCGTGTTCGTGCTGTTCAACTCCATCGATTTCACCACCATCTTCGCCAATGCGGCCGAATTCGCCGGTGAACATGGCGCTGAGGGCGGCGAGGCGGGCGCCCATGCCGCCGAAACGGTGCTAAGCTTCCTCGGCTACGACCTGTCGCGCGGCGACGCGCTGACGGTCATCTGCCTGCTGCTCTTCATGGGCGCGATGGGCAAGTCGGCGCAGTTCCTGCTGCACACCTGGCTGCCCGACGCCATGGAGGGCCCGACGCCCGTTTCCGCGCTGATCCATGCCGCGACCATGGTGACCGCCGGCGTCTTCATGGTGGCGCGCCTGTCTCCGCTGTTCGAATATTCGCACACCGCGCTGACCATCGTGACCATCGTCGGCGCGACCACGGCGTTCTTCGCCGCGACCGTGGGCCTCGTCCAGAACGACATCAAGCGGGTCATCGCCTATTCCACCTGCTCGCAGCTGGGCTACATGTTCGTGGCGCTGGGCGTCGGCGCCTATGGCGCGGCGATCTTCCACTTGTTCACGCACGCCTTCTTCAAGGCGCTGCTGTTCCTGGGCGCCGGCTCGGTGATCCACGCCGTTTCCGACGAACAGGACATGCGCCGCATGGGCGGTCTGCGCGGCCTCATCCCCAGGACCTACTGGATGATGGTGATCGGCACCGTCGCGCTGACGGGTCTTGGTATTCCGTTCACTTCGATCGGCACGGCCGGCTTCTTCTCCAAGGACGCGATCATCGAAAGCGCCTGGGTTGGGCACAATCCGGCGGCTGGCTACGCCTTCGTGCTGCTGGTCGTCGCCGCACTGTTCACCAGCTTCTATTCATGGCGCCTGATCTTCATGACCTTCCACGGCAAGCCGCGTTCCTCGGCCGACGTGATCGACCATGTCCATGAATCGCCCAACGTCATGCTGGTGCCGCTCTATATCCTGGCGGCCGGCGCACTGTTCGCAGGCGTGGTCTTCTACCATGTCTTCCTCGGCCACGAGATCGCCGATCTGCGCGAGGGCTGGTACAATGGCTTCTGGCGGCTGGCGCTGTTCGCTGGTCCGGAAAATGAAATCCTCGAGCATTTCCACCATGTGCCGGCCTGGGTGAAGGTCTCCCCCTTCGTCATGATGGTACTCGGCTTCATCACAGCCTGGATCATGTATATCCGCTCGCCCGAAATGCCCAAGGCGCTCGCCAAGTCCCAGCCGGCGCTCTACGCCTTCCTGCTCAACAAGTGGTATTTCGACGAGATCTACGACTTCCTGTTCGTCCGTCCGGCCAAGGCGCTGGGCCGCTTCCTGTGGAAGCGCGGTGACGGCTGGCTGATCGACGGCTTCGGACCGGACGGCGTGTCCGCGCGCGTCCTCGACGTGACCCGCAACGTGGTCCGCCTGCAGACGGGCTATGTCTACCATTACGCCTTCGCCATGTTGATCGGCATTGCCGCGCTGATCACCTGGGCGATGTTCGCGGGAGTGTGACGATGAGCGACTGGCCTATTCTCACTGTCGTCACCTTCCTGCCAGCGGTCGGCGCGCTGTTCGTGATGTTGATTTCGGGCGAGGGCGAGGTTGCCAAGCGCAACATCCGCAATGTCGCGCTGTTCGCCACCGTGCTGACCTTCGTCGTCTCGATCGGCATCTGGTGGAAGTTCGACAATTCGGTGCCGGGCTTCCAGATGGTCGAGAAGTACGACTGGATCGGCAATTTCATGAGCTACCATCTGGGCGTTGACGGCATTTCCATGCTGTTCGTCATCCTGACGACGTTCCTGATGCCGTTCGCGATCCTGGCGAGCTGGGAAAGCGTCCAGTCGCGCGTACGCGAATACATGGTCGCCTTCCTGCTGCTCGAGACATTCATGATCGGCGTGTTCACCGCGCTCGACCTGATGATGTTCTACATCTTCTTCGAAGCGGGCCTGATCCCGATGTTCCTGATCATCGGCGTGTGGGGCGGCAAACGGCGCGTCTATGCCTCGTTCAAGTTCTTCCTCTACACGCTGCTCGGCTCCGTGCTCATGCTGCTCGCCATGATGGCGATGTTCTGGAACGCCGACACGACCGACATTCCCGCACTGCTCGCGCATCAATTCCCGGCCTCGATGCAGACCTGGCTATGGCTGGCCTTCTTCGCTTCCTTCGCGGTGAAGATGCCGATGTGGCCGGTCCACACTTGGCTGCCCGACGCCCACGTCGAGGCGCCGA
>JBHIWX010000070.1:0-23112 GCA_041987205.1 Rhizobiaceae bacterium
ACGGTAAGTTCGGGATCGCAGATCGTGATTACCGGCAGCATTTTCGGGTGGAAGATGATCTTTTTGGCATGCGTCACCGAATTGGTGACAACCCCTGCCCGGCCGACCTCCGAACCGGTGCCCGCCGTGGTCGGCACCGCAATGATCGGCGCGATCGTCGAGGCATCGGCGCGAGTCCACCAGTCGCCGATATCCTCGAAATCCCAGACCGGCCGTGTCTGGCCCTTCATGAACGCGACCAGCTTGCCGAGATCGAGCCCGGAACCGCCGCCAAAGGCGATCACGCCGTCATGCCCGCCAGCCTCGAACGCCTCGATGCCGGCCTCCATGTTCTTCTCGTTCGGATTGGGATCGACATCGGCGAACAGCCCGCGACCCAGGCCTGCCTCCTCGAGGATGTCGAGCGCCAGCGCTGTGATCGGCAGGTTCGCCAATCCGCGGTCGGTGACCAGCAGGGGCCTGGCGATGCCGGCCGCCTTGCAGGCGTCGGCGAGTTCGGAAATGCGGCCCGCCCCGAAGCGTATCGCCGTCGGGTAGGACCAGTTGGCCGTGGGTGCGTTCATCACGATTGCTTTCTGAGATGATAGGATTTCGGCCGGGTCAGGTTGTGGTAGCCGATTTCGGACAGCGACCCGCCCCTGCCGGTGTTCTTGCAGCCGGTCCAGCACAGCGCCGGATCGAGATAGTCGGCTCGATTCATGAAGACCGTGCCGGTTTCGATGCGCGCGCCGAGCGCTGCGGCGCGTTGCGGATCGGAGGTCCACAGCGACGCGGTCAGACCGAATTCGCTGTCGTTCATCAGCGCCAGCGCCTCCTCGTCACCCGAAACCGGCATGATGCCGACGACCGGACCGAAACTTTCCTCACGCATGACCCGCATCTGGTGGTTCACGCCCGTCAGCAATTGCGGCATCAGATAGGTACCGCCATCGTCCTGCGGAAAGCTCTTCGGGTCGATCAGCGCGGTCGCGCCATCGCGCACCGCTTCTAACGTCTGTGCACGCACGGTTTCCGCGAAACGCCGGTTGGCCATCGGCCCGAGCGTCGTCGTCTCCTCGAACGGATTGCCCAGCACAAGCCTGTTGACCCAGTCGACGGATTTCGAAACGAAATCATCGTAGAGGCTTTCGGCGACATAGATGCGCTCGATGCCGCAGCAGCATTGGCCGGCATTGAACATGGCGCCGTCCATCAGCGTATCGACGGCCCAGTCGAGGTCGGCATCGTCCATGACATAGCCCGGATCCTTGCCACCCAGTTCCAGACCGAGCCCGGTGAAGGTACCGGCCGCCGCGCGTTCGATCACCTGACCGCCGCCCACCGAACCGGTGAAGTTGACGAAGTCGAAGGCGCCGTCCCCCAGCAGTTTCTCCGTTGTCGCGTGATCGAGGAAGACATTGGCGAAAACGTCTTCCGGCACGCCGGCCTCAGTGAAGGCACGCACCATGCGCTCGCCCACAAGAAGCGTCTGCGTGGCGTGCTTGATGATGACCGTGTTGCCCGCGATCAGCGCCGGCACGACGGAGTTGATGGCCGTCAGATAGGGGTAGTTCCACGGCGCGATGACGAAGACGACGCCGTGCGGTTCGCGCGTGATAGTGCGCGTGAACTTGTCGGAATCCTCGATTTCGATCGGCGCCAGCGCCTTTCTCGCGATGGCTGCCATGTATTCGGCGCGTTCGTTGACGCCGCCGAACTCACCGCCATAGCGCACCGGCCGGCCCATCATCCAGGCCAGTTCCGGGACGACCTCGTCGGTCATCTCGTTGAGCCGCTTGACGCCGGCCATGACCAGCGCGATGCGTTCGTCGAGCGGTCGTGCCGCCCAGTCCTTCTGTGCCGCGCGCACCTTTGAGACCAGCGCCGCCGCGTCCGAAGCGGCCATGACCGGCCGCTCGGCAAAGACCGATCCGTCGACCGGCGAAATGCATTTCAGGGTATTGCTCATTGTCGTGTTGTCCGTATCCGTCAGGCGCGCTCGAAACCGCGTGCCACCTCCCAATCGGTGACGACGCGATCGAATTCCTCCTGCTCCCACTCCGCCGCGCGGGTGTAGTGATCGACGACGTCATCGCCCATCGCCTCGCGCAGCATCTTCGATTTGCGCAAGGTCTGCGTCGCGTCGCGCAGGGTATTCGGGATCTCCGGCGCCTTCTTCGTTTCGTAGACGTCACCCTTCGTCGGCGGCGCCAGTTCCATCTTGTCCTCGATGCCCTTCATGCCGGCCGCAAGCTGGGCGGCGAGCGCCAGATAGGGATTAAGGTCGGAACCGCCAATACGGCACTCGACACGCACGCCTTTCGTACCGTCGCCGCACAGACGGAAGCCCGCCGTGCGGTTGTCGATCGACCAGACCGTCTTGGTCGGCGCGAAGGTGCCCTTCATGAAGCGCTTGTAGCTGTTCACATAGGGCGCGAGGAAGAAGGTGTAGTCGGGCGCATAGGCGATCAGGCCCGCCATGTAGTTTCGCATCAGGTCCGACATGCCGAGTTCGTCCGACTTGTCGTAGAAGGCATTGTTGCCCTTATTGTCAGCCAGCGACTGGTGGACATGCGACGAACTGCCGACGCGGCGATGGTCCCATTTCGGCATGAAGCTCGCGGCGTGGCCATGCTGCCAGGCGATCTCCTTCGTGGCGTGCTTGGCGAGCGTGTGATGGTCGGCGGTATCGAGCGCGCCGGCATAGCGGATGTTGAGTTCCTCCTGGCCGGCTTCCGCCTCGCCCTTGGAGTTCTCGACCGGCACGCCGGCCGCGACGAGGTGGTTGCGTAGCGGGCGCATCACCGCCTCTTCCTTGGTGGTCTGGAGGATGTGGTAATCTTCGTTGTAGCCGCTGATCGGCTGCAGATCGCGAAAGCCCGATTTGCGGATTTCCTCGAAGCTCTTCTCGAACAGGAAGAACTCCAGTTCGGTCGCCATGACCGGGCTGAAGCCCATGGCCTCGAAGCGGGCGATCTGGCGTTTCAGCACGGCGCGCGGCGAATGCGGCACGGGCTCGTGGGTGTGGTGGTCGAGAATGTCGCTCAGCACCATGGCGGTGCCTTCCAGCCATGGCACGCGGCGAAGCGTCGACAGGTCGGGCTTCATCACATAGTCGCCATAGCCCTGTCGCCAGCTCGTCGAGGCGTAGCCGTCCGGCGTTGCCATTTCGAGGTCGGTCGCCAGCAGATAGTTGCAGCAATGGGTTTCTTCATAGGCGCTGTCGACGAAATGGCCGGCGGTGAAGCGCTTGCCCATCAGCCGGCCCTGCATGTCCACCATGCAGACCAGCACGGTATCGATCTCGCCTGCATTAACGGCCTTGCGCAATTCCTCGAAGGTCAGGTTTCCCGCCATGGAACTCTTCTCTTTTCTCGTTTCGGTCCGGCGTGCCCCGCCGGCAGGAAAAAGGGCGCCCCGGTTCGCCCGGAGCGCCCCCAATTTTGCATCGGATCAGGTGTAGCGATAGGGCCTTCCGGCCTTCGCCATGTCCGAATTGTATTTGCGGAAGATCTCGACGACCTTGGCCTTGGTCTCAGATTCGGCCGCGATCTCGTCCCAGAACTTCACGGCCGCGTCTTCGACCGTCTGCCATTCGGCGTCGGGGATGGTGGTGAGCTGCATCTTGGTGCCGTTGACGCGAAGGTTCGCCTCGCCGCCCCAGTACCAGTGCTGGCGGTAGTAGTGCGAGCTCTCGAAGGTGACCATCATCAATTCCTTCAGCTTGTCGGACAGCTCGTTCCAGCGGTCCATGTTGGCGAAGAAATGCCCGATCCAGGCGCCCGAAATGTTGTTGGTCAGGAAGTAGTTGGTCACGTCAGCCCAGCCCACCGTGTAGTCTTCGGTGATGCCCGACCAGGCGATGCCGTCGAGCTCGCCGGTCTGCACCGCGACCTCGATGTCTTCCCAAGGCAGCGTGACCGGCACGACACCGAACTGTGCGAGGAAGCGGCCCGCGGTCGGGAAGGTAAAGACGCGCTTGCCCTTGAGATCCTCGAGCGAGTTGATCGGATCCTTGGTGGCGAAGTGGCATGGATCCCATGAGCCGGCCGAGATGTGCTTGACGCCGACCTTGGCGTATTCTTCGTCCCAGATCTCCTTCAGGCCGTACTGGTTGAACAGCACCGGCACGTCGAGCGAATAGCGGCAGCCGAACGGGAAATAGCCGCCGAACACGGTGACTTCCGTCGGCGAAGCCATGGAATCGTCGTCCGACTGGACGGCGTCGATCGTGCCGTTCTGCATGGCGCGGAAGAGTTCGCCGGTCGGCACGAGCTGGTCGGAGGTATAGAGCTCGATCTCCATCTCGTCGCCGGCGATCTTGTTGAAGCTGTCGACGGCCGGCTTGATGACGTGTTCGGCCAGTGCGGGGCCGGCATAGGTCTGCAGCCGCCACTTGATCTTGGACTGCGCGATCGCAGGTGCCGCGAGCGTTGTACCGGCGGCGACGCCCAGCGTACCGACGCCGGCCGTCTTCAGAAATTTGCGTCTCGAGTTCATGTTCACCTCTCCTGGTGGTTGTGGTTACTCGTTCTGCCCCGCGCTCCGTTCGCCGGAGTTCTCGCTATTTTCCGTATATCTGATCCGGCAGCCACATCGCGATCTCTGGAAAGACCATGACGGTCGCCAGTGCCAGCACCATCACCATCACGAACGGGACGATGGAGGAGTAAATATCTCGCAGCCCGATCTCGGGTGGCGCCATCGCCCGCATGAGGAAGAGATTGTAGCCGAATGGCGGTGTCATGTAAGCGATCTGCGTGGTGATCGTGTAGAGCACGCCATACCAGATCAGGTCGAAGCCCAGCGCGCGCACCAGCGGAATGTAGAGGGGTGCGACGATGACCAGCATGGCGGTGTCGTCGAGAAAGGTGCCCATCAGCAGGAAGGAAAGCTGCATCAGGATCAGGATCGCCCAGGGCGACAGGCCGAGTTGTTCGGTGAACAGGTTCTCGATCGCCTTGACCGCGCCGAGCCCGTCGAACACCGCGCCGAAGCCCAGCGCAGCCAGGATGATCCACATGAACATGCAGGAGATCGCCAGCGTCTGGCGAACGGAGGTCTCGAAGACCTCCTTCGTCATGCGGCCCTTCAGTACCGCCGCCATGAAGGCCGCAAGCGCGCCGATGGCGGAGCTTTCGACCAGCGACGTCCAGCCATTGACGAAGGGCACCATCATGGCTGCAAAGATGACGAGCGGCAAAACACCGGCGCGCAACAGCCGCAGCTTCTCGGCCATCGGCACGTTGCGCTCTTCTCTCGAAAGCGCGGGACCCAGCGCCGGATTGATGCGGCAGCGTATCGCGATATAGATGATGAACATCAGCGCCATCATCAGGCCGGGCACGACCCCGGCAAGCCAGAGCTGGCCGACCGGCTGGCGCGCGATCATGGCGTAGAGCACCAGGACGACGGAAGGCGGCACCAGAATGCCGAGCGAAGAACCGGCCTGGATGACGCCGGTGACCATGCGCTTGTCGTAGTTTCGCTTGATCAGTTCGGGCAGCGCGATGGTCGCGCCGATGGCCATGCCCGCCACCGACAGCCCGTTCATCGCCGAGATCAGCACCATGAGCAGGATCGTGCCGATGGCCAGCCCGCCATTGATCGGCCCCATCCAGACATGGAACATCTTGTAGAGATCGTCGGCGATCTTCGATTCCGACAGCACGTAGCCCATGAAGATGAACATCGGCAGGGTGAGCAGCGGATACCATTTCATCAGCTTCATCGCCGCCGAGAACGGGATGTTGAAGCCGCCCGTGCCCCACAGGAAGATCGCCGCGACCGCCGCCACGAAGCCAATAGCGCCGAACACACGCTGCCCGGTCATGAGCATCAGCATCATGCTCGCGAACATGGTGATGGCGATCATCTCGTAGGACATGTCAGATTTCCTCGCCCCTGATGCGGGCGATATCCTTGATGAGTTCCGACACACATTGCAGGATCATCAGGAGAATGCCGACGCACATGGCGATCTTGATCGGCCACAGATAGGGCCGCCACGCGGTCGGGCTGCGCTCATTGTATTGCAGCGAATAGCTTGTGCTTTCGACGCCGCCCTGCAGCAGCACGACGAGATAGAAGATCAGAAACAACACGGTGAAGCAGTCGACCCAGGCCTTGGTCTTTGGCGACCAGCCGCCATAGAGCAGGTCCATGCGTACATTCGACCCGAGTTGGATCGAATAGGGTCCGCCGAAAATGTAATAGGCGACCATGGCGAACTGCGCGCTTTCAAGCGTCCACAGCGAGGGCAGGAAGAAGGTCTTGGAGATCGAGGACCACAGCAGGATCGCGGCCATCACGAAGATGCCGTACATGGCGACGCGGCCGATCCGGTAGTTCAGGGCATCGATGAGGCGCACATAGTGTCGTGCGATCCTGGGCATATGCTTTGGGCCCCCGTGGCTCTTCAACTGTGTAACGTCCGGCCCAAGCCCGCCCCGTCGGATGCCCTCCCCCGGCTATCGTTCGTCGCGATCCCGCACGGGCTTTCCGCTACCCGCATCATTTTCATTATTTACCAATCGGTCAAGAACGATTGCCGGTTCCGCACCGGGCTATTCAGCCAGGGCGAAGGATTTACACAGCCAATGCCGCCACCGCCCGGGCGATGACCTTTTCCTCATCGGTCGCGATGACATAGACGCCGGGTGCCGAGCCGGCGGATGAAATCGTCGCCGCATCGGCCCGGTTGGCATCCTCGTCCAGTTTGAAACCGAGAAATCCGAGCGCCTCGACCGCCATGGACCGGATCGGTGCGGCATGTTCGCCAATGCCGCCCGCGAAGACCAGCGCGTCGATGCCGCCGATCGCCGCCACGGCCGCGCCGATCTCGGTGACCAGCCGGTCAACGAACATGGCGACGGCCAGTTTCGCCGGAGGCGCGTCGCTCGCCAGCAGGGTGCGCATGTCGGACGAAAGACCAGAGACGCCGAGCAGGCCGGATTCCCGGTTGAACAGGCGGTCGACCGCCGCGGCGTCACCTCCATGCTTTTCCACGAGCCACAGCACCGCGCCCGGGTCGAGCCGACCCGGACGCCGGCCCATCATCAGCCCGTCGAGTGGCGTGAAGCCCATCGAGGTGTAGCGCGACTTTCCGCCGACGATTCCGGCGAGGCTGCAGCCATTGCCGAGATGGCAGATGACCACCCTGCCCGAGGCGGCATCCCCCGCCACCGCCGGCAGGTCGCCGACGATCCCCTCATAGGACAGGCCATGGAAGCCGAAGCGGCGCAGCCCCTGCTCGGTGAAGCGCGCCGGCAGCGCCATCAACTGGCGATGCTCGGGGATCGTGCGGTGGAAGGCCGTGTCGAAACAGGCGATCTGCGGCGTGTCGGGCAGGATGGCGGAGACCGCGTCGATGCCGGCAAGACTGTGCGGCTGATGCGAAGGCGCCAACGGCGCCAGTTCGGCGATGCCGTCTCGAACCGCTGCATCAATGACCACCGGCGCGACGAAGCGTGTGCCGCCATGGACGATGCGATGCCCGATGCCGGCAAGTCCGCCATCGGCACTGCCGGTAGCCGGCAGGATCATCTCGCGGATCAGATGCGGGATGATGTCAGCATGGGTCGACACGTCCGACGGAAGGACCCTGTCCTCCCCGCCCGCGACAAGCCGCGGCACAAGCCCCTCGCCGATATTCTCGACCTGCCCCCGGAGCTGGACCGAGAGCCCCGCCCCGAACACCGCGAACTTGACCGAAGACGACCCGCTGTTGAGCGCCAGGATGGAAGGCAATCGCCTCACACCTCTTTCAGCGTCTTCTCCAGACAGTCGACGATCTCGTCGATGTCCTCGCGCGTCGCGATGAAGGACGGCGCGACGATGGCCGAATCCCCGGTCCACTTCACATGGCAACCGTTCCAGAACAACTTCTTCTGCAATTCTCCGCCCCGCGCGCCCGGCTTGCCGTCCTGCGGATGGACCTCGACGGCGGCCATCATGCCCATGCCGCGCAGATCGCGCACCACGTCGAACTTCTTCAGCGACCAGATGCGGTCGAGGAAATAGTCGCTCATCGCTGCCGCCTTCTCGAAAAGGCCCTCGTCCTCGTAGATTTGCAGGGTTGCGAGACCAGCCGCGCAGGCCGCCGGATGGGCCGAATAAGTGTAGCCGTGGAAGAACTCCACCGCGTTCTCCGGCGCAGCGTTGGTGATCGTGTCGAAGACCGTGTCGGCGACCGAAACCGCACCCATCGGGATCGCGCCATTGGTCAGCGCCTTGGCCATGGTGATGATGTCAGGGGTCACGCCGAAAGCCTGCGCGGCGAAAGGCGAGCCGAGACGACCGAAACCGGTGATGACCTCGTCGAAGACGAGCAGGATGCCGTTCGCGTCGCAAATCTTGCGCAGGCGCTCGAGATAGCCCTTCGGTGGAACCAGAACGCCGGTGGAGCCGGCGACGGGTTCGACGAAACAGGCCGCGATGGTCGTCCCGCCATAGGTGTCGCACATGCGCTGCAGATCGTCGGCGAGTTCCGCGCCGTTTACCGGCTGGCCGCGCACGAACAGTTCGTCGGCACTCCAGGTGTGGCGCATGACGACGACGTTCGGCATCACGGCACCGAACGTCTCGCGGTTCCGCACCATGCCGGACAGCGACACGCCACCGATGTTGACGCCGTGATAGGCGCGCTCGCGCGAGACGAAGCGCGTGCGCTGCCCCTCGCCCTTCGCCCGGTGATAGGCCATGGCGATCTTCAGCGCGGTGTCGATCGATTCAGAGCCCGAATTGGTGAAGAAGACATGGTTGTGCGGCTCGGGCAGGATGTTGGCGAGCTTCGCCGCCAGCGCGTAGGAGGTCGGGTGGCCGATCTGGAACGAGCTCGAATAATCGTTGTGCAGCATCTGCGCGTAGACCGCCTCGGCGATCTCGGTGCGGCCGTGGCCGGCGGCAACGTTGAACAGGCCGGACGAGCCGTCGATCAGGCGGTCGCCATTCTGGTTCCACAGATGCATGCCCTGCGAACGCGTGACGAGGCGCGGGGCGGCCTTGAAATCACGGTTCGCGGTGAACGGCATCCAGTGCTGTTCGAGCGAATTGGTGGTGACGTAGCGTTCGAGCGGTTTGGCGACCATGTTCATGACCAATTCTCCCGTAACAGGCGTACCGCGCGGCCGGCATGACCGCCCATGGTACCAAAATCCTTGCGTTCGGACCTGAATCTGGACTGATATGGGGACCAGCGATAGGACCAGATTTTCCCGAAAATGAAGACCACGCCACCCGGCGTGCGTCGCCGCGGGGTGTTTGCGGTCCGCGACGGGGAGCGATGCGGTACAGCCTGTTTCATCTCGAGCGCAAGGAAACGGCCACGCTGCAGGCCCAGATCCGCGAGATGCTCGTCTCGGCCATGCTGTCGGGCCAGCTTGCGCCCGATACGCCGATCCCCTCTACCCGCGCCATGGCGCGCCGTCTCGAGGTCTCGCGCAACACGGTCATGGCCGCCTATCAGGCGCTTGCCGCCGACGGCTATCTGGAAGCGCGCGAGCGATCGGGCTTCTATGTCGCGCCAGGCATGCGCGACGGTATCGCCGCGCAGGGCGGCATCGGACAGCAAGACGAACCGGGCACGCTCGACTGGGGCACGCGGCTTGCCCGAAAACCGGCCAAGCCCGCAATGGTCGACCGGCCCGCGAACTGGCACGATTATCCCTACCCCTTCATCTACGGCCAGGCCGACGCCGCGCAATTTCCGATCACGGCTTGGCGCGACTGCGTGCGCCAGGCGATGAGCCGCAAATGGATGGATGCCTGGACGGACGACCGTTACTCGGCCGACGATCCCACGCTGGTCGAACAGATCCGTCGTCGCGTGCTGACGCGGCGCGGCATCCTCGCCACGCCCGACGAGATCATCGTGACGCTGGGTGCGCAGAACGCGCTGTTCCTGCTCAGCCAGCTGCTGATCCGGCCAGAAACGAAGGTCGCGATCGAGGATCCCGGCTATCCGGACATGCGCAACATCCTCGCGACATTCTCGCAGAATGTGCGCGCCATTCCTGTCGACGATGAGGGCATCGATGTGACTCGCCTCGGCGACGCGGAACTCGTATTCGTCACGCCGAGCCATCAGTCGCCGACCTCGGTAACGATGAGCATGGCGCGGCGCCACGCCCTGCTGGACTGGGCGCACGACCATGACGCGCTGATCATCGAGGACGATTACGAGTACGAGACGAACTATCGGGGCGAATCCATGCCGGCGCTGAAATCGCTCGACCGCGATGGCCGTGTGCTGCATGTCGGCAGCCTGTCAAAATCGCTGATGCCCGGCCTGCGTATGGGCTTCATCGCGGCGCCCGCCGAACTGGTCGCCGCCCTGCGCGAGTTGCGACGGCTGATGCTGCGTCACCCGCCGGGCAACAACCAGCGCGTGGTCGCCATCTTTCTCGCGCAAGGTCATCACGACGCGCTGATAAAGCGGCTGCACCGCTCCTATCTGCCGCGCTGGCAGGCGATGAAATCGGCGCTCGAAAAACACTTTCCGGGCTGGGCGCGCACGCCCTCCTTCGGCGGCACATCGTTCTGGGTCGAGGGGCCGGACGGGTTTGACGCTCGCGAACTTGCCGCCCGCGCGCTGGAGGTCGGGGTCATCATCGAGCCGGGCGATGCCTTTTTCGCAGATCCGGCAAGCCACAGGAATTTTTTCCGCCTCGGCTTTTCCTCGATCCCGCTGGAGCGTGTCGAACCGGGCATCGAACGGCTTGCCGAGGTGATGGCGGAAATGACCCGGTCGGAACCCGCCAGCGCAACGCGCTGACCCTTCTGGTTTTGCAAAACTGGCGAAACTGGCCCTAAGCCTTGCGCCCCAACTGGCACTATGGTCGGGAAAAGCACGCGTCGCACCCAATGCGATGGCGCGAACGTGGGCAAGAGAATGAGCGCAGGACGCTCGGCAATACCGGAGGAACTCCCGATGAAGATGACGACCGAGGAAGCATTCGTGAAAATCATGCAGATGCATGGCATCGAGCATGTGTTTGGCATTATCGGCTCGGCCTTCATGCCAATATCCGATCTCTTCCCCAAGGCCGGCATCAACTTCTGGGACTGCGCGCATGAAGGGTCCGGCGGCATGATGGCCGACGGCTTCACCCGCGCTTCGGGCAAGATGAGCATGATGATCGCCCAGAACGGACCGGGCATCACCAATTTCGTGACCGCCGTGAAGACCGCCTACTGGAACCACACGCCGCTGCTGCTGGTGACGCCACAGGCCGCCAACAAGACCATCGGCCAGGGCGGCTTCCAGGAAGTCGAGCAGATGAAACTGTTCGAGGACATGGTCGCCTATCAGGAAGAAGTGCGCGACCCCTCCCGCATCGCCGAGGTCGCCAACCGCGTGATCCAGCAGGCCTGGCGCGCATCGGCGCCGGCGCAGATCAACATTCCGCGCGATGTCTGGACCCAGGTGATCGACATCGACCTGCCGGCTGCGATCGAGTTCGAGCGTCCGTCGGGTGGCGACGATGCCATCGCGAAGGCCGCCGATCTGCTGTCGAACGCCAAATTCCCGGTGATCCTGAATGGTGCCGGCGTGGTGCTCGCCAAGGGTGGCATCGAGGCTTCCATGGCGCTGGCCGAACGACTCGACGCGCCGGTCTGCTGCGGCTACCAGCACAATGACGCCTTCCCCGGTTCGCATCGCCTGTTCGCCGGTCCGCTCGGCTATAACGGCTCGAAGGCGGCCATGGAGCTTATCGCCAAGGCCGATGTCGTGCTGGCGCTCGGCACGCGGCTCAACCCGTTCTCGACGCTGCCGGGCTATGGCATCGACTACTGGCCGAAGGATGCCGCGATCATTCAGGTCGACATCAATCCGAACCGTATCGGCCTGACCAAGAAGGTGTCCGTCGGCATTGTCGGCGATGCACGAAAGGTCGCAGACGGCATTCTGGCACGGCTCTCCGACACTGCAGGCGACGCTGGAAGAGATGATCGCAAGAATCTGATCTCACAGACGAAATCGGCGTGGGCGCAGCAGCTCTCCTCGATGGATCACGAAGACGACGATCCCGGCACGACCTGGAACGAGCGGGCGCGCGCCGCCAAGCCCGAATGGATGAGCCCACGCATGGCGTGGCGCGCGATCCAGAAGGTGCTCCCGCGCGAAGCAATCATCTCTTCCGACATCGGCAACAATTGCGCGATCGGCAATGCCTATCCGACCTTCGAGGCGGGCCGCAAATATCTGGCGCCCGGCCTGTTCGGCCCGTGCGGCTACGGCCTGCCCTCCATCGTCGGCGCCAAGATCGGCTGTCCCGACACGCCGGTCGTGGGCTTCGCCGGCGACGGCGCCTTCGGCATCGCCACGACGGAACTGACCGCGATTGGCCGTGAGGAATGGCCGGCGATCACCATGGTCGTGTTCCGCAACTATCAATGGGGCGCGGAAAAGCGCAATTCGACGCTGTGGTACGACGACAATTTCGTCGGTACCGAACTCGATCTCCAGGTCTCCTATGCCGGCATCGCCAAGGCCTGCGGCCTGCAGGGCGTGCAGGCGCATACCATGGAGGAACTCTCCGCCGCGCTCGACAAGGCGATCGAAGACCAGATGAAGCATCGCAAGACCACGCTCATCGAAGCGATGATCAACCAGGAACTCGGCGAGCCGTTCCGCCGCGACGCCATGAAGAAGCCGGTAGAGGTCGCCGGTATCGACCCGGCAGACATGCGGCCGCAAAAGGGTGCGTGAGGCAACGCATCAGATCGGGCAATGCCGCTAACCGGCCGGAGGACGGGCGATGGACGAGCACAGCCATGCTTCGGGGCATCGATCCTATGATGCAATCGCCGCCGGCCGACAGAAATATCTGTCGCCGGCGCTCGCGACCTTCACCGCCTATCGCCGCCCGCTCGTCCTGACACATGGCCAAGGCCAGTATGTCTGGGACAGCGAGGGCAAGCGGTATCTCGACTGCCTGGCGCAGAATCTGTGCATCAGCGTCGGCTACGCCCATCCGGCCGTGAATGATGCCGTTGCCCGCCAGATGGCGTCGATCCAGCATGTCACGACGATGTACTATCACGAGATGCCGGTGGCGTTTGCCGAGCGGCTGGTCGGCACGTTTCCCGAGGTCGACGACGCGATGGGCGACTGGGTCGTCCATTTCGTGAACTCCGGCGCGGAAGCCATTGATATCGCTACGATGGCCGCGCGGCTCTACACCGGCCATCACGACATTCTCACGCTGCGCAGCGCCTATCACGGCATGCATTTCTCGGCGATGGCCGCGACCGGACTTGCGCTTGCCCGCCAGCCTTTGCCAGCCAGTCCTGGCTTCGTGCAGGTCGCCAATCCCGACCAGTATCGCGGCATTTTCGGACCGGGTGTCGAGCCCTATGTCGACGAGATCGCCAACACGATCGACACCGCCACGCCGGGCCAGATCGCCGGCATGCTGATCGAGCCGATCCAGGGCTATGGCGGCGTCATCCCCATGCCGGGCGACTACATGAAGCGTGCCGCCGAAACCGTGCGCGCGGCGGGCGGGCTACTCATCGTCGACGAAATCCAGACCGGTTTCGGGCGCACCGGCGCGGGCCTTTGGGGTTTCGAGGCGCATGGCGTGACACCCGACATCGCCGTGATGTCGAAGGGCATCGGCAACGGTTTCCCGCTGGCCGCGACCGTGATGCGGCGCGAGATCGCCGCTGCAATGGGCACGCGGAAATTCTTCAACACCTACGGCTCCAATCCGATGGCATGCGCCGCAGGACTGACAGTGCTCGACGCGATCGAGGACGAGGGTCTGCAGCAAAACGCAGTAGAAACCGGTGCGGCGTTCGAGGCCGGCATGCGTCGCGTCGCCGAGCGGTACGATGCCATCGGCGACATTCGCGGTTCGGGCTTGATGCTCGGCATTGAGATGGTTTCCGACAGGGCAACGAAAACCCCGGACGACGCCATCGCCGATGCCGTTCAGGAAGGCCTGCGCGAGCGCGGCGTCATCGTCGGCCGGTCGGGACGGTTCAGGAATGTCCTGCGGATCAACCCGCCGCTCTGCGTGACGGGCGAAGACGCGGCCTTCTTCGAGGAAGCGTTGGAGGCGACGCTGGCCGCGATCGCCTGATAGACTGCATTCCCAAAGGGTGGAGGAGAACCGACGCAATGCCCTATTCGTCCTACCGCCCCGATCTGATGGGATCGGCCAGCCTTGCCGGACCCTCGCGCGTCGAAGCCGGTTCCATGCAGGAACTGGTGCTCACTTATGTCTGTGGCGCTTTCGGTATCGACGATACCGGCTCGATCAAGATCGGCTTCCGCTTCGCGACCGACATGGGAACGGTGCAGTTCGACGACCCGGCCGCGCCGGGCTACACCACGGCCGAGGCCTCCAACGGCGCCCCCCTGCAGCTCAAATGGGAGTTCAAGCGCAACATCCGCCCATGGAGCCGCTCGCTTTATGTCGGCGTCAGCGGCGATTATCTGTCGCCCGGCGACACGATCACCATCCGCTTCGGCGACCGCAGGCAGGGTTCGCCCGGCATCCGCATGCAGACCTATTGCGAGAGCGCCTTCGAGCTCCGCGTCTTCGTCGACGCCATCGCCACCTATGACTATGTCGCCCTGCCCGACAGCCCGAAGCTCGAGATCGTGTCGGGTCCGCCCGTGCACTGGCAGGCCGTAGCACCGACGCTTGTGAGGACCGGCGCCCCCTTCCGGCTCGGCATCAAGGGCGAGGACCGGTGGCGCAACCCCGCCGATCTATCCGGTCACCGGTTCCGCATCACGCCCAATCCGGCAATCGCAGGCCTGCACGACACGGTCGAAGCCGAAGGTCGAGCCGCTCATGTCGATGGGCTGGTCATCGCCGAACCGGGTGAACACCGGATTGAGATCGTTCACGGGGAAAGCGTGTTCCGCACCAATCCCATCCGCGCAACGAGCGATGGCGTATTCATCCATGCCTGGGGCGACACGCACGGCCAATCGAACGAAACGCTCGGCACCAACACCATCGCCGAATATTTCACCTTCGGGCGCGACCTCGCCTTTCTCGACGTCATCGGCCACCAGGGCAACGATTTCCAGATGACCGACGCGTTCTGGACCGAACTGAACGAGACGACGAAGACCTTCGACGTCGCCGGGCAGTTCGTCTGCATTCCCGGCTATGAATGGTCGGCCAACACCGCGCTTGGCGGCGATCGCAACGTGCATTTCCTGGCGGAGGGCGAGACCATCATCCGCTCCTCGCATGCCCAAATCGAGGACATGGCGACGGCGGGCGACGACGCCTTCACGGCGGATGAGTTGTTCGCCCGGCTCGACCCGGACCAATGCGTGGTCGCCGCCCATGTTGGCGGGCGCTACGCCGACATCACCCTCGCCCACGATCCCCGACTGGAAACGGCCGTCGAGGTGCATTCCTCATGGGGCACGTTCGAATGGATCGTCGAGGACGCCTTCCGGATGGGCTATCGCGTCGGTATCGTCGCCAATTCCGACGGCCACAAGGGGCGCCCCGGCGCCTGCTATCCGGGCGCCTCCTTCTTCGGTTCGATGGGCGGGCTGACCTGTTTCCTGGTGCCCAACCTCAGCCGTCCCGCGATCTTCGACGCCATGCGCGAACGGCGCCACTATGCGACGACGGGTGCGCGCATCCTGCTCGACGCCGAGGTGCGGTTCGAGGCAGGTGCGAAACGCTATGACCGCGATCCGGCCATCGGCGGCGTACCGGGCGAATCCGTCCACCGCGCGATCATGGGGTCCATCGTTGATACCAGTGCGGAGACGCTGCGCTTCCATGCCGGCATTTCAGCCACCGCGCCGATCCTACGCGCCGATCTGTTCGACGGCACCGCCCTCGTGGAAACCTTCCGCCCCTGGCGTCTCGATGGTCCGTCCCGGCGTCTGCGCATCGTGTATGAGGGCGCGGCGTCGCGCGGGCGCTCGCGCACCGTGTTGTGGGACGGCAGGGTCGAGGTCGAAGGCAACGCAATCGAGCGCGCCGAGATCCTCAACAACTGGAATCTCGACCGGGGGATAACGCACCGCGATGCACGTGCTCTGGCGTGGTCGGCGGTCACGACCGGCAATTTCGGCGCCATCGATCTATGGCTCGAAAAGCCCGCTGCCGGGCATGTCCGCCTGAACACCCCGTTCTGCACGGCGGAGCTGGACCTGTCCGACTGGGACGGTCAGGAGCAGCATCTCGATTGCGGCGGGCTCAGCCGAGGCATCCGGCTGCTCGCCCTGCCCGAGACGCTGGACCAGACCCGCATGGAGATCGAGCGCGAAATCGCCACGCCTTCCGGTAGCGAACGCAGGTTCTATCTGCGCGTAGAGCAGGAGGACGGCCACCGCGCCTGGACGAGCCCGATCTACGTCATCCGCAAATAAGCGCGAATTCCCGTCGTCACTCCGGCATCGAGCCGATGCGCGACATCAGTTCTACGACATTGGCGGCGCCGAATTTCGACAGGAGCCGCGCTCGGTAGGTCTCGACCGTCCGGGGCGAGATCGCCAGGATCTTGGCAATCTCCTTGCTCGTGCGCCCGTCGATGAGATGCATCATGATCTGGCGCTCGCGCGTTGAAAGCTGGGTAATCGGCCGCACCAGCGACAGGTCGGCGAAGCTCCACACGGCCTTGGCCAGCGGATCGCCCTCCGTGGTCAGCGTCTTGCCGCGCACGCGGCACCAGAAAAGCGAACCATCGGAACGCGCCATGACGCGTTCGTCCATATAGGTGTTGGTCTCGCGCAGCGGCCGCACCCCGATATTGCGGATACGCTCGAACTCCTCGAAGGACGGGTAGAGAATGGCGAAGCTCTGGTCGATGAGCGCCTCGCGATCGAAGCCGAACATGCGCGCAAATTCAGGATTGCAGGCACGGATGATCCGGTTCTCGGTCAAAACCATGCCGACGGGGGCCATTTGATAGGCCAGCCGATCGAGTTCCGTGAATTCGTGCGTATCGTCCATTCAACCTTCCACGACCCTGCACCGCACAACCGGCAAACCGCTGTTCAAGCCCCGACCGTATCGCGCGCAGATGTTCTATCACGGTTTCGGGTGCAAGGCGCATCCTCGGTTTCCGCCCAGTGCCCGGTATTTCCCCGAAAGTATCATGCGTATTTCTACGATATTGCCGCGCAACACCGCTCGGCGAATACTAGCAGCGCGTGGTGCCGCACCGCAAAACGAATGTGGGAGACGGTGCGCGCCGGGAGGAATGTCAGCATGCAAGTGGCCGAAAGGCTGGTCGAAGAAACCAGTCCACGTCCGTACGATCGCGCGTTTATGACGCGTGTTCCGGCTGCCCATGCATGGTCCGCCCGCGAGCGCTCGACCCATTTGCCGGCAGACGATGGCGCCGGATTCGACCGCATGTCGAACGTCGCCCGACCTCACCCGATCGCCAAAACATCCACCGACTGCGAACACACCGCGCGACACGTCGCGGGACGAAAGCTTCTTTCAAAGGAGGAGAACCAATGAAACGCATACTCTCAACCCTGGCTCTGGCCGGAGCGCTTGCCGTCGGCACGTCGCTGACGGCGGCGGCCCAGGACACGGCCAAGATCGCGCTGGTGCATGGCCTTTCAGGGTCGCCGCTGGAGACTTACACCAAACAGATCACGGCCGGTTTCACCATCGGGCTGGAATATGCCACCGGCGGCTCGATGACGATCAAGGACAAGAAGATCGAGATCATCGAAAAGGACACCCAGTTCAAGCCGGACATCGCCCGCTCGCTGCTGGAAGAAGTCTATAGCGACGACGACGTAATCATGGCCGTGGGCGGCACCTCTTCTGGCGTGACCACCGCGATGCTGCCGGTAGCGGCGGAATACGAAAAGATCCTGCTGATCGCCGGCGCTGTCGCCGATTCGCTCACCGGTCCGGATTCCAACCGCTACGTCTTCAAGACATCGCGCAACTCCTCGATGGACATGCAGGCACAGGCGCTGGCCCTCAACGCCGACGAAAACCTTCATGTCGCAACGCTGGCCCAGGACTACGCCTTCGGGCGCGATGGCGTCGCTGCGCTGAAAGCGGCACTCGAAGGCACCGGCGCAACGATCGAGGCCGAAGAATACGTACCGGTCAAGAACACCGACTTCACGGCAACGATCGAACGCCTGTTCGACGCGCTGAAGGACAAGGAAGGCCGCAAGGTCATCGTCATCTATGTCGCGGGTATCGACGCAATGACGCCGCTCGCAGCCGCCGATCCCGGCCGCTACGGCATCGAGATCTCGACCGGCGGCAACATCCTCGCCGCGCTGGCCGGCTACAAGCAGGTGCCGGGCATGGAAGGCGCCATCTACTATTATTACGACTATCTCGACAACGACACGAACAAGGCGCTCGTTGCGGCGATCGAGAAAAACGGAGAGACCGCCGACTTCTTCCACGCCGCGGGCATGGCCGCCGGACTTGCTGTCGCCAAGGCGCTCGAAACGGCTGAGAGCTGGGATACGGAAACCCTGATCTCGACCATGGAAGGCATGAGCTGGGATACGCCGAAGGGCCCGATGACCTTCCGTCCGGAAGATCACCAGGCGCTGCAGGACATGTTCCACTTCAAGATCAAGGTGGACGACAACGTCAAATGGGCGATCCCGGAACTCGTTCGCGTCATCAAGGCCGACGAGATGAACATCCCCGTCGGTCGCAACAACCAGCAATAATCCGCAACCGCGTCCGGGCATTGCCTAACCGCGCGCCCGGACGCCCTCCCCGCCTCTTCCCGCGCCCGTCAGCTGGCCGGGGAGAGGATGGCAGGCAGGCGTTCGCAACGCTGTCGCATGAGAGTCATGACTGAAACCTCGCTCGAAACCCGCAACCTGACGATCCGCTTCGGTGGCCACACCGCCGTGGACGATGTTTCCTGTGCCTTCCGGCCGGGCGAACTGACCGTCATCGTCGGCCCCAATGGCGCGGGCAAGACCACCTATTTCAACCTGATCTCCGGCCAGTTGACGCCTAGCGAGGGCACGATCCTCAAGAACGGCAGGGAGATCACGGACCTTGCACCTTCCGCGCGGGCGCAGGCCGGGATGGGTCGGGCTTTCCAGCTCACCAATCTGTTTCCCAAACTGTCGGTGATGGAGAATGTGCGACTCGCCGTGCAGGCACGCCACGGCATCGGTCCGAAACTGTTCCGCAAGGCTTCCGGTTTCCGCGAACCCGTTGAAACCGCGATACGCCATCTCGAAGCGACAAGGCTCAGCCACGTCGCGCACCTGCCCGCCGCCGCCCTGCCCCATGGCGACCAGCGGAAGCTGGAAGTCGCGCTGCTGCTCGCCATGGAGCCCGACATCTTCATGTTCGACGAGCCGACGGCCGGCATGAGCGTCGACGAGGCGCCGGTCATCCTCGAACTGATCGAGGCGATCAAGCAGGACCGTTCGAAAACCATCCTGCTGGTCGAGCACAAGATGGACGTGGTGCGCGCGCTCGCCGACCGCATCATCGTGCTCAACAACGGCGCGCTGGTCGCCGATGGCGACCCCGAGACGGTGATCGCCATGCCGATCGTGCGCGAAATCTATCTTGGCATTCCCGCCGACGAGGCCGAGTCATGAGCGAGTACATCCTGCGCCTCGACGACGTTCACACCGATATCGGCCAGTACCAGGTGCTGCACGGCATCACCTTCAACGTTCCGCAGGGCGGGGTCTACGTCCTGCTCGGACGCAACGGGGCCGGCAAGACGACGACGCTCCGCTCGATCATGGGCCTGTGGCGGGCGCGCAAGGGAGCCATCGTCTTCCGCCATCACGACATCACCAGCCTTCATACCTCGCAGATCGCGCAGCTCGGCATCGCCTATGTGCCGGAGAACATGGGCGTGTTCGGCCGGCTGACGGTGGAGGAGAATATGCGGCTCGCCTCGGCCACCGGCCGTTTCGACGAGAAGCGGCTGAAGCGCATTTACGAGCTTTTCCCGGCGATGGAGAAGTTCTGGTCCTCGCCGGCATGGTCGCTTTCGGGCGGCCAGAAGCAGATGCTGGCGATCTCGCGCGCCATCATCGAGCCGCGCGACCTGATCCTGATCGATGAGCCGACCAAGGGGCTGGCACCGGCGATCATCCGCGCCATGATCGACGCGTTCCGTGAAATCGCGGAAGAGACCACCATCCTGCTGGTCGAACAGAACTTCCTGTTCGCCTCCTCGCTCGGCTCGAACGTTTCCGTCATTGACGACGGCCGCATCGCCCATTCGGGCACGATGGACGAACTCGTCCGGGACAAGACGCTCCAGACCAGGCTGCTCAGCCTGTCGCTGGACGCCCACCAATAGGGAAATTCCGCAATGCCTTCGGGTCCGAACTCATCGCGAAACCTTCTCGACCGGCTGGGCGGCGTCAACATGCTGCCGGTCCTGCTGATGATCATCGCCCTGCCGTTGGTCGGCAATTTCTCGTCCTGGGCGACGCTGACGGTCGCCGGCCTCGCCATGGGCATGATGATCTTCCTGATGGCATCCGGGCTGAGCCTGATCTTCGGCCTGATGGACGTCCTCAATTTCGGCCATTCGGCCTTCATCTCGCTCGGTGCCTTCGTCGCCGCCTCGGTGCTGGCAGCGCTGGCGGCCTGGGTGCAGGCCGATTCCCTCGTGCTGAATTTCCTCGCCCTGTTCGCGGCGATTGCCGCCGCCGCCTTTCTCGGCCTGGCGCTCGGCCTCTTCTTCGAACGCGTGATCGTCAAGCCGGTCTATTCCGACCATCTGCGGCAGATACTGATCACGCTCGGCGCATCGATCATCGCCGAACAGCTTATCCTCGCCATTTGGGGCGGTTCGCCGATCCAGGTGCCGCGTCCGGCGATGCTGGACGGCTCCTTCATTATCGGCGACGTGGCGATCGAGATTTATCGCGTCTTTGCCTTCTTCCTTGGGCTGGCGGTTTTCATCGCACTCTATTTCACGCTCAATCGCACGCGCATCGGCCTGCTCATCCGGGCGGGTGTCGAGAACCGCGAAATGGTCGAGGCGCTTGGTTTCCGCATCGAACGCATCTTCATCGCCGTCTTCGTCGTCGGCTCGGCGCTGGCGGCGACCGGCGGCGCGATGTGGGCAGGCTATCAGGGCCTGATCTCGGCAACGCTCGGCAATGAACTGCTGATCCTCGTCTTCATCGTCGTCATCATCGGCGGGCTCGGCTCGATCGAGGGTTCGCTGCTCGGCGCGCTGCTGGTCGGGCTGATGGGCAACTACGTCGCCTTCATCTTCCCCAAGCTGTCGCTGGCCTCGAACATGCTGCTTATGCTGATCATCCTGCTGTGGCGGCCATGGGGCCTGAAACCGGCGGTCAGTCAGTGAGGCGGTCATGAGCGAGGCGACAACCATTTCCGAACCCGTGGCGGACCGCGCGCGCACCGGCCGCATGATCGTCTATGGCGTCGCCATCCTGATCGGGCTGGCGCTCGCGTTTGCGCCCTTCCTGTTCCAGGACGTGCGCGCAAGCCAGGTCGCCGCGCGCATCTGCATCTTCATCGTGCTGGTGGCGAGCTTCGACCTGCTGATCGGCTATTCCGGCATCGTCTCCTTCGCCCACACCATGTTCTTCGGCCTTGGCGCCTATGGCACCGCGATCGCGCTGAAAAGCATGGGTGCCGGCTGGGACGCCGTCATCATCGGCGGCGGCGCGGGGGTGCTGGCCGCGGCCGTGCTCGCCGCGCTGATCGGCGTGCTGTCGCTGCGGGTCAAGGCAATCTTCTTCGCCATGGTGACGCTTGCCGCGGCATCCGTGATGCTGGTGCTCGCCTCGCAACTGTCCTCGATCACCAATGGCGAGGACGGCTTGATCTATCAGGTTCCGGCGATCTTCAAGCCGGCCATGAAGCTGATGACCGATGATGAAGGGCGGGTGCTGAAGCTCTTCGGCGTCTCCATGAACGGCAAGATCGCCGCCTATTATTTCGTGTTTTTCGTCAGCGCGATCCTGTTCTGGCTGATGACCCGCATCGTGCGCTCGCCGCTCGGCACGGTGCTGGAGGCAATCCGAGAAAACGAGATGCGCGCCGAGGCGATCGGCTACCGGGTCGTCGCCTATCGCACCTCGGTTTTCGTCATCGCCGCCGTCATCGCCTCGCTGGCGGGCACGGTCTGGGCCGTATGGCTGAAATATACCGGACCCGAGACGACCCTCTCCTTCGCGATCATGATCGACATTCTGCTGATGGTCGTCATCGGCGGCATGGGCACCATGGTCGGCGCGGTGATCGGCGTCGTGCTGATGAGCCTGGCGCAATTCTATCTGAAAGACCTGATGGAGGCGGCGTCGAGCGCGACCGCGAATATCCCGCTCGTACCCGATCTGCTCGATCCGGACCGCTGGCTCTTGTGGCTCGGCATCTTGTTCATCCTGCTGGTCTATTTCTTCCCGGCAGGCATCGCGGGAACCCTGATGAAGAAAGGCTCTCAGCAATGATCGAGAGAAGTTCGGACTATGTCTCCTGCGGTGCCCACGAACTGCATGTTTCCAGTTGGGGCGACCGTTCGAAGCCTGCCCTCGTCATGTGGCATGGACTGGCGCGGACCGGCCGCGACTTCGATGAAGCGGCCATTGCGCTTTCCGACGAGTATTTCGTGATTTGCCCGGATACTCTGGGGCGAGGCCTCTCGTCCTGGGCGACGGACATCGCGACGGACTATTCCTACGCGTCCTATGGCGAGCATGCTTCCGCCGTGCTGGATCATTTCGGCGTCGGGGATTTGCGCTGGGTCGGTACGTCCATGGGTGGCCTGATCGGCGTGACACTGGCGGCGGGGCTGTTAAGGGACCGGATCAGCCATCTGGTCGTCAACGATATCGGGCCTTGGATCCCCGAAGCCGCGAGCACGCGGATCGCCGATTATGTCGGAACGCCGCCTTCCTTTCATTCGGTCACGGAACTCGAACAGTGGCTACGGACAAATTATGCGCCGTTTGGCGATAATACCGCAGCCTTCTGGCGGCGCATGGCGGACAGTTCGATGCGGCGGTCGGACGATGGGCGGGTGACCGTCCATTACGATCCGAACATCGTCACGCAGTTCACCGTGCACAAGGGCGATCTCGATTGCTGGGATGAGTGGGATTCGCTGGACCTGCCGGCGTTGCTTCTGCGCGGGGTCGAGTCGGATGTCCTGCCGGCAGCGGTCGCTTCCGATATGCGC
>JBHIWX010000071.1:0-23042 GCA_041987205.1 Rhizobiaceae bacterium
GCATCGAAATGCGCGTTCGAGCATAAGCGAGAGGCAGTGCTTTTGGATTCCGTCCAAAGCTGAAACGCACTGGCAGCCGGAAGCGTTGCCCCAATCCAGTCAAGCGGCCGAAGAGGCCGCCGACCCGGGCTTGATCCGGGGGCGGATATGGCCGTGAACGAAAATCCTATTTGAACTCGCGGGCGAGCGCTTCGGCGCTTCGGATCATCAGGCCGATCTCCGAACCGACGGCGACGAACTGCGCGCCCAGCTCCAGGCAGCGTTTGGCGAAGACCTTGTCGGAGGTCAGGATGCCGGGCGGTTTGCCGGCGGCCCGGATGCGCAAAATGGCATCCTCGATGGCCGCGACCACCTCCGGATGGCTCTGCTCGCCGGTATGGCCCATGCTCGCGGCGAGATCGTTCGGGCCGATAAAGAGCCCGTCAATGCCGTCCAGTGCCGCGATCGCCTCGATCTCGGCGAGCGCGTCGCGGGTTTCGACCTGCACCAGCAGGCAGAGCTCTTCCTCGGCGCGCTTGAGATAGTCCTTCACCCGGCCGAAGCGCGAGGCGCGCACCGAGCCGGCGATCCCGCGCACGCCGCGCGGCGGGTAGCGGATGGCCTCGACCGCCGCCTTCGCTTCCTCGGCGTTCTGCACATAGGGAATGAGCAGGGTCTGCGCGCCGAGATCAAGCAGGCGCTTGATCAGCACGGTGTCGTTGGTTGCCGCGCGCACGATCGGCGAGACGTCGTAGCCGTTCATCGCCTGAAGCTGCGGCAGCACGGTCAGCGGATCCCCCGGCGAATGTTCCGTGTCGAGTAGCAGCCAGTCGAATCCGGCGCCCGCCAGTGCCTCGGCCGAATAGGCGCCCGGCAGCGAACACCAAAGCCCGATCTGAGACCGGCCCTCGGCCAGCGCACGCTTGAATTGGTTTTTCGGCAGTTCCATCCCGGTCTCCCCCCAGAAATGCGGCCCTTTACTGTGACAGCAGCGCCGCCAGACGCTGCAGCGCAAAGTCATAGCCCTGCGTGCCGCAGCCGACAATCACCGCATCGGCGCGCTGCGTGACGTAGGAGTGATGGCGGAAGGCCTCGCGCCGGTGCACGTTGGAGATATGCACCTCGATCACCGGGAACTCGCAGGTGTTGAGCGCGTCGAGAATGGCGACGGAGGTGTGGGTATAGGCGGCCGCGTTGATCACGATGCCGGCGGCCACGCGCCGTGCCTCCTGGATCCAGTCGACCAGCTCGTGCTCGGCATTCGACTGGAAGAACTGGATCTCGAGGTCGAACTGGTCCGCCATGTCGCTGCAGCGCTTCTCGACGTCGGCGAGCGTCTCGGAGCCGTAGATGTGCGGCTGGCGCACACCCAGCAGGTTGAGATTGGGTCCGTTCAGGACATAGACGAGATGGCGCATGTATCCGGTCCTCGATCGCTGCGGGAAAGGCGGATCGCTTCCGGCGCGACCGTAACATCCCCGTTCGGCGGCGTTGATACAGTCGATTGGTTAAGGGCGCCACAATTTCGATGCGGTTTTCGTGGGGCCGTGTTCGGGTGGCGACGAAAGCGGGCCATTGCCTGTGGTGCCGATTGCGGGAGAGGATGCGGAAGATAGCGAGGAGGATGAGGGCAGATGGCAAGGGAACCTGATTTCCCGGACGTGGTCGGTCGCGAGCGGGCGGAGGTCGATATCGTCACGCCGGGGCCGATACGGCGGTTTGAGGCGGTGCTCGACCGCGAGCCGGGGGAACACCCGCCCGGACATGGCGACGCCATTCCGCCGCTCGCACATTGGCTGTTCTTTCTCGACGCCGAACGCCAGTCCCGGCTCGGGCCGGACGGTCATCCCGCGCGCGGGGCGTTTCTGCCGGCCGCGCCGGAAATGCCTCGGCGCATGTGGGCCGGCAGCCGCATCGCCTTTCCCGGAATTATCCGTATCGGCATGCGCCTGCGACGGCACTCGACCATCGTGTCGGCCGAACGCAAGGAGGGGTCGAGCGGGCCGTTGCTTTTCGTCACCGTGCGCCACGAGATCGCCGAGGACATTGCCGGTGCGCCGGTGCTGCTCGTCGACGAGCATGACATCGTTTATCGGGCCGCTGCACCGTATCGGGCCGGCGAAACGCGCGCCGAAACGGGCGAGGGGGTCTGGCGCCGCGAAATGGTCGCCGACGAGACCCTGCTGTTCCGCTATTCGGCGCTGACCTTCAACGGCCACCGCATCCATTTTGATCGCGCTTACGCGACCGGCGTCGAGTTCTATCCCGGCCTCGTTGTGCATGGCCCGCTGATCGCCACGCTGATGCTTGACCTGTTGCGGCGCAACCTGCCCGAAGCGGCACTGGCGAGCTTCGCCTTCCGGGCGCGCCATCCGGTCTTCTGCGGAGATCGCTTTCATCTCAACGGCTTGCCCGGAAAAGATGAATCGAAAATCGAACTCTGGACGACCGATCACGCCGGCCGCCTCGCCATGACGGCACAGGTGATTTTGGCCGACGCATCTGCCTGACAACAAACGGTTTTCGCCGCATCTCCACAGAACGGGAAAATGATTCACGCGATCGTCATGCGATTCACGGTTGCCAATGTTCCTGTTTTGTTCTTAACTTGGAGCATGCAACACGACCTGCCACATGCAGCCCTGCCCGGAGATCATTCTGCCCTTCCTGCCGCGCGGCAGGATGTGGCGGCGTGCCGTGGCAGCGCGAGACGGTAATGGGCAGGTGCCATGGGATCCCTTTCCAAACCGGGCCTTGCCGGCCGCCATCAGGCTCCCGATCCCGGGCCTGCCGAAGGCCGGGTTGAAGGGGATCGGCCTGAAGGTCCCGGTCTGGCGGCGCTGCGGCGCTACATCGACGAGCGCGAACGGGTCGTCTCGGCCGCGCGTCCGGCGGTCTCGCTGGGCGCGGACGAACTCGATGCGCGCCTGCCCGATGGCGGGCTGGCACTCGGCGCGCTGCACGAATGCGTGCCCGCCGGCCATGGCGATTTCGCCGCCACGCTCGGTTTCGCCCTGGCTCTGGCCGCCCGCGCGCTCAGCGTCAGACCGGGTTTCGTCCTGTGCGCGATTCCGGCCCATTGCGGTTTCGAGCAGGGCATCGTCCACGCGCCGGGGTTGGCCGCTTTCGGTCTCGATCCCGATCGCTTCATAGAGGTCGGCGTGCCGAAGACGCGCGCCATGCTCTGGGTCATGGAGGAGGGGCTCGCCGCCGGCGAGGAAGGCAGACGCGCACTGGCCGCCGTAATCGGCGTGGAAGCAGGCCGGGATTACGATTTCACCGCCAGCCGCCGGCTCGCCATGCGTGCCGAAAGGAGCGGCGCCACCGCCTTTCTGGTCCGTGCCCATGCGGCGAATGCCATTGGCGGGGCCAGCGCGGCGGCGACGCGCTGGCGGGTCGCGACCGAACCGCATGCAGATGCACCCCATGCCGCCCTGCCTGATGGCGTACGGCGGCATGGAAACAGTCCGGGCGTGGGCGCGCCGCGATGGGCAGTCAGTCTCGTCAAGTCGAAAAGGGGAATGCCGGGTCACCGTCAAGTTGTCGAGTGGGACCATGAAACGCTTTCTTTCCGTATGGCTGCCGCGCTGGCCGGTCGAACGCCGACGCCTGTCCGCGCAACGAACCAACCAGTTGGCGAACAACACGGCGAGCGGGCCGGCAAAGGGAACTGGGCCGCAGCGTCCTGAAACGTCTCCTGAAACGCCTTCGGGAGCCGCCGCCGAGGACCTGCCGCTCGTCCTGTCGTCCATGTCGGGCAACGGCCCGCGCATCACCGCGACCAACGCCGCCGCAGACCGGCTCGGCCTTCATCCCGGCATGGCGCTGGCCGATGCGCGCGCCATCTTTCCCGCACTCGCCGTCGAGCATGCCGACGAGGCGGGCGACGTCGAAGCGCTCGCCCGGCTTGCGCTGTGGTGCCAGTGCTTCAGCCCGCTGACGCGGCCCGACCCGTCTCCCGATTCCACATCCGAAACCGCGCTCGGTACCGGAATCATGCTCGACATTACCGGCTGCGCCCATCTGTTCGGCGGCGAGGCGGGCATGATCGCCGCGCTCGCCGCCCGGCTCGCCCGTTTCGGCCTGACCGCGCGGCTCGCCATCGCGCCGACGGTTGGCGCGGCCTGGGCGATGGCGCGGTACGGGCAGAAAGGGCAGGGCAGGCGCGCGCAGATTGTCGACGGCCCTCTGCACGAGGCGCTGGCCCCGCTGCCGGTCGCTGCCCTGCGCCTCGATGCGGCGACGCTGGCCGCGCTGCGTCGGCTCGGCCTGAAGCGTATCGGCGACCTTCTCGGCAAGCCGCGCGCGCCGCTCGCCGCCCGTTTCGGCCCGAAACTGGCCGAGCGGCTGGACCAGGCGCTGGGCCGCGCCGGCGAGAGCTTCGAGGCGCTGGCCGTCCCTTCGCAATGGCGCGCCGAGCGGCGCTTTCCCGAGCCGCTGATCACCTTCGACGCGATAGAGACGGCGGTCCGGCTGCTCGCCTGCGATCTGGGCGTGCTGCTCGAACGCGACGGCAAGGCCACGCGCCGGTTGGAACTTCGCTTCTACCGGGTCGACGGCTGGTCGACGCGCCGCGAAGTGCGCACCAGCGCGCCGAGCAGCCAGGCCCGCCACCTCGCGCGCCTGTTGTGCGAGCGCCTCGACGCGGTCGAGGCCGATGCCGGCTTCGGCTTCGAGGCGATGACGCTCGACGCCTTCGACGTCGGCAATGCAGAGGCCCATCAGGTCGCGCTCGAGCCGGAGATGCGCGAGGCGGTCGGCGATGCCGCGCCGCTCATCGCGCCTTTGATGGACCGCCTCGTCAACCGCTTCGGTGCCGAGCGCGTCGTGCGCTACGCGCCCCATGCCAGCCATCTGCCCGAACGCGCCGCGCGCCCGGTTTCCGTCCTCCAGGCCGTGGCATCCACCCCTGCCAAGCCTGCCTTGGCCAAACCTGCCCCAGTCAAGCCTGCCCCAGTCAAACCCGCCACCGCGAAGCCTGCCCAGGCGGGCCATGGCCTGCCCGAACACGACTGGGAAACGCATCTGGAGGCGCTCACCGACGGCGCGGCCTTCGGCCGGCCGTTGCTGCTGCTCGCCCGGCCGGAGCCCGTGACCGCGCTGTTCACCGTGCCGGACGGCCCGCCCGTGCGCTTCGAATGGCGCCGCGTCTCCCACCGCATCGCCCGTGCCGAGGGGCCGGAACGCATCGCGCCGGAATGGTGGCGCGTCGCCGAAGGGGCAGGGCGGTTGACGCGCGACTACTACCGCGTCGAGGACGAGAACGGCCGCCGCTTCTGGCTCTACCGCGAGGGGCTTTTCGAGCGCAGCGCGGACTGTCTCGACGCCATGCCGGCCTGGTTCATCCACGGGATATTCTCATGATGTCCCGCACCGGATTGCCCTATGCCGAGCTGGGCGTTACCACCAATTTCAGCTTCCTGCGCGGCGGCGCGCATGCCCGTGAACTGGTGGCCGAGGCCGCGCGGCTGGGACTTTCGGCCATCGGCGTCGCCGATCGCAACACGCTGGCCGGAATCGTGCGCGCCCATGTCGCGGCGAAGGAACATGGCCTGCGCCTTGTTGTCGGCACGCGCCTCGTCATGCTGGACGGTTTCGAGGTGCTGTGCTTCCCCGCCGACCGCCCCGCCTATGGCCGCCTGGCGAAGCTGCTGACGACGGGCAATCGCCGCGCGCCCAAGGGCGAATGCCATCTCTCCCTCGACGATCTCGCCATGCTGGGCGAGAGCGCTCCCTCGGGCCGCCGCCATTCCATCGCTCATGACTTCATCGCCCACTACTTCGTGGCGATGCCGCCCTATGGCTGGGGTGAGTCTTTCGAGGCCAGCCTCGGCCGTCTCTCGGCGATGTTTCCCGGCGCCGTCCATCTGGCGTTGAGTCCCTATTACCGCGGCAATGAACGCGCGCGGCTGCAAAGGCTCACCGCGCTCGCCGAAACCTGCCGTGCGCCGCTGATCGCCACCAATGACGTGCTCTACCACGTGCCGGAGCGCCGGCCGCTGCAGGATCTGCTCACCTGCATCCGCGAGCATTGCACCATCGACGAGGCGGGCTTCAGGCTCGAAAAGAATGCCGAACGGCATCTCAAATCCGGCGCGGAGATGGCGCGCCTTCTGCCCGGACACGAAGCGGCGATTGCCCGCGCGGGCCAACTGGCCGATGCCTGCCGTTTCTCGCTCGACGAACTGGCCTATGAATATCCCGACGAGCCGGCGGGGATGAGCGCCACGCCGCAGGACGAACTGGAACGGCTGACCTGGGCGGGCGCGGCCGAGCGCTATCCCGAAGGGGTCAGCGCCAAACACCGGGCGATGATCGAGCACGAAATGAAGCTCATCGCCGAACTGGATTTCGCCGCCTATTTCCTGACCGTCCACGATATCGTGCGCTTCGCGCGCAGCCAGGAAAAACCGATACTGTGCCAGGGGCGCGGCTCGGCGGCCAATTCCATCGTCTGCTATTGCCTCGGCGTCACCTCGGTCAACCCGGCCGAGATCGACCTGCTGTTCGAGCGCTTCATCTCGGCCGAACGCGGCGAGCCGCCCGACATCGATGTCGATTTCGAGCATGAACGCCGCGAGGAGGTGATCCAGTACATCTACGGCAAATATGGCCGCCACCGCGCCGGGCTTGCCGCCACCGTCATCTCCTACCGCTCGCGCTCGGCCATCCGCGAGGCCGGCAAGGCGATGGGCCTGTCGGCCGATGTCGTCGGCGCCATGGCGGGACTGATCTGGGGCTATTCCGGCGAAGGCCCGGCGCGCGAACGCGTGATCGAGGCTGGCCTCGATCCGGACGATCCGCGCCTGCGCCAGGCGCTGAAGCTGGCCGGCCAGCTCGTCGGATTCCCGCGTCACCTTTCCCAGCATGTCGGCGGTTTCGTCATGACGCGCGGTCCGCTCGACGAGGTCGTGCCCATCGCCAACGCCGCCATGGAGGATCGCACCGTGGTCGAATGGGACAAGGACGATCTCGACGCCCTGAAGATCCTCAAGGTCGACGTGCTGTCGCTCGGCATGCTGACCTGCATCCGCAAGGCCTTCGACCTGCTGGACGCCCATTACGACCGGCCGCTCACGCTCGCCACCGTGCCGCGCGAAGATCCCGAGACTTACGCCATGATCCAGAAGGCTGACACGGTTGGCGTCTTCCAGATCGAGAGCCGGGCGCAGATGTCCATGCTGCCGCGGCTGAAGCCGAAGAATTTCTACGATCTCGTCATCGAGATCGCCATCGTGCGGCCCGGCCCGATCCAGGGCGACATGGTTCACCCCTATCTGCGTCGCCGACAGGGGCTGGAAAAGGTCGAGTTCCCGTCGAAGGCACTGGAGGAAGTGCTCGGCAAGACGCTGGGCGTGCCGCTGTTCCAGGAGCAGGCGATGAAGATCGCCATCGTCGGCGCCGGCTTCTCGCCGGCCAAGGCCGACCGGCTGCGCCGCGCCATGGCGACCTTCAAGCGCAATGGCGATATCGGCACCTTCCGTACCGATTTCATCGCCGGCATGATCGCCAATGGCTACACGACCGACTTCGCCGAGCGCTGCTTCAAGCAGATCGAGGGCTTTTCCGATTACGGCTTTCCCGAAAGCCATTCGGCCAGTTTCGCGCTGCTCGCCTATGCCTCGTCCTGGCTGAAATGCCATTACCCGGACGTCTTCGCCTGCGCGCTGCTGAATTCCCAGCCTATGGGATTTTATTCCTCATCCTCCATCGTGCGCGATTTCCGCGAACATGACGGCACGGTGCTGCCCGTCGACGTCAATCATTCCGACTGGGATCATGCGTTGGAGGTCTCCGCCGGAGGCTCCGGTTTTCCCTCTCCCCCACGGGGAGAGGGTGGCGAAAGAAAGCAAGGCGATGCGGTGTTCTCCACTCTCCCCCCTTGCGGGGGAGATGCCCCGTCAGGGGTAGAGGGGGGTGAAGCCGCGTGCTCCGTGCCTGCCGCCTCACCCCCCTCTGTCGGCCCTGAAACGGATTGGGCCGACATCTCCCCCGCAAGGGGGGAGAGGGATAGATCGCACCTCTCCCTTCGCCTCGGCCTGCGCCAGGTGCAGGGTCTGCGCGAGGACGCGGCCCGGCGCATCGTGGCCGCGCGCGGGGAACGCCCATATGCGAGCGTGCGCGATCTTTACGCGCGCACGGGCATCGATGCCGGCACGCTGGAGCGGCTCGCCAATGCCGATGCCTTCCGCTCGACCGGCCAGGACCGTCGCGCCGCGCTATGGGAGGTGCGCGGGGTCGGCGGCGCGGCGGGCAGGCGCGCGTCTCCCGCCGATCTGCCGTTGTTCGCGGGCTCGGAAGCCGCCGCCGGCGACGGCGCCTACAGGCCGCTCCAGGCCGAGCCGGCGGTCGACCTGCCCGACCTCCTGCCCGGCGAGCAGGTCGTGGAGGATTACGACACGTTGCGCCTGTCGCTGAAGGCCCATCCCGTCTCCTTCCTGCGGGCGCGGCTGGCCGCGCGCGGCGTGCTGCGCGCCACCGATCTGGAAGGGGTGAAAAATGGCGGCTGGACGAAGGTCGCCGGCCTCGTGCTGGTGCGTCAGCGTCCCGGCACGGCCAGCGGCGTCATCTTCGAGACGCTGGAGGACGAGACCGGCATCGCCAACATCATCGTCTGGCCGAAGGTCTTCGAAAAGAACCGCCGTATCGTGATGGGCGCCAAGGCGGTGGTCGTCGAGGGGCAGTTGCAGAAGGCGGAAGGCGTGATCCATCTGATCGCACGGCGCCTGATCGATCTGACCGGCGATCTGATGGACGCGATGACGGGCGCCGATGCCGATCCCGGGCCAGTCTCAGGTCCCGTAAACGAACCGAGCCAGTGGCGTCATCCGCGCAACACGCGCGTCCTGCCCAAGGGCCGGAACTTCCACTGAGGCTCGACAGACGGAGTGAAACGCCAAGCGGGCGAAGAGCCCGCCGGGCCGGTCAGGCCCGCCCCCGCGGAGCCATCGAGTGAAACGAGATCTGCGTGAGCGAAACAATGGCGAATAGCCTGCCGGCCGGACAGGCCACCCCTGCGGAGTCATCGAGTGAAGCGAGATCGGCGTGAGCGAAACAATGACGAAGAGCCCGCCGGGCCGATCAGGCCGCCCTCCGCGGAGCCATCCAGTGAAACGAGATCGGCGTGAGCGAGAAAATACAGATCACGCCGCCGAATGTGGAAGTACGAACGTCGTGCCGGCCGGCGGTGTCGCGCCGACCCTGAGGCGGCAGCCGAAGACTTCGGCCAGCAGATCGTCGCGCAGCGCCTCGCCGGGCGTGCCCGCTGCCGCGCATCTTCCGCCATGCATCATCGCGATGCGGTCGGCGAACATCGCCGTCAGGTTGAGGTCGTGCATGACCGCGATCACCCCGCCGCCGCGCGCGGCATAGTTCCGGGCGATATTCATGATCTGCAATTGATGGCGGATGTCGAGGCTGGAGACCGGTTCGTCGAGGAAAAGCCAGCGCGGCCCTTCCTCGCCGACCGGGTTCCATATCTGGGTCAGCACCCGCGCGAACTGCACGCGCTGTTGTTCGCCCCCCGACAATTGCTGATAGAAACGCCCGGCAAACCCGCCGAGATCGACCAGCGTCAGCGCCTCGTCGACCATCGTGCCGCTCGCTGCTCGCCTGCCGTTCCAGCCGGAGGTGAGGCCGAGCTCGACGACCTCGCGCACGGTGAACGGGAAGGAGAGCGTCGCCGCCTGTGCCAGCACGGCGCGTGTCGCGGCGAGTTCCCAGGGCTTCATCGTCGCAAGTGCCCGGCGATTGATCGAGATGTCGCCGGTGGCCGGGATTTCGCCGGTCAGTGCCCGCATCAGCGTCGTCTTGCCGGAGCCGTTCGGCCCGACGATCACCGTCAGTTGCCCGGCTTCCGCCGTGAAGTCCACGCCGTGCAATATCTGCGTCGCCCCGTAGCGCACGCGGACATCGCCGGCCTCGATCCTGCCTTCGTTCATCTGGGACATCTCACAAATCCACCAGGCCGCGCCGGCGTAGCAATATCCACAGGAAGACGGGCGAGCCGAAGATCGCGGTCACGATGCCGATCGGCAGTTCGGCCGGCGCGACGACGGTGCGGCTGATCGCATCGGCGCCGGTGAGCAGGATGGCGCCCAGCAGCGCGCTCGCCGGCAGCAGGTAGCGATGGTCCGGGCCGATGGCGAGGCGCAGCAGATGCGGCACGACGATGCCGACGAAGCCGATCCCGCCCGAGACCGCGACCGAGGCGCCCGTCGCCGCCGCCACGATGACGATCGCCAGATGCTTGAGCCGCTGCACCGGCACGCCCAGATGCCATGCCGCCGATTCGCCCAGCGCCAGCGCGTTGAGGCCGCGCGCCAGAAGTGGCGTGGTGATGAAGGCGAGTGCGATGACCGGGCCGGCCGCCGCCAGTTTCAGCCAGGTGGAACCGGCCAGCGAACCGAGATTCCAGAAGGTGATGTCGCGAAGCTGCCGGTCGTCCGCCATGAAGATCAGCAGGCCGGTCAGCGCCATGGCGAGCGCTGCGATGGCGATGCCGCCTAGCAGCATGGTGGCGATGGAGGTGCGCCCGCCCTGCGTCGCCACGCGGTAGAGCAGCCAGGTGACGGCAAGCGCGCCGAGAAAGGCGCCGGCCGGCAGCGCATAGATGCCGAACAGCGCGCTGAAAGGGGCGAGCATGCCGGTGCCGAGCACGATGACGCCGACCGCGCCGAGGCTTGCGCCCGCCGCCACGCCGACAATGCCGGGGTCGGCCAGTGGATTGCGGAACAGGCCCTGCATCACCGCGCCAGACACCGCCAGCGAGGCGCCGATCGCCATGCCGAGCAACAGGCGCGGCAACCTGATGTTGACGATGATGGTGTAGTCGACCGCTGAGAGCACGGTCTCGCTGGAGCGCAGGCCGGTGAGTTCGCCGATCACGGCCAGCATCGACGCATCCGCCGCGCCATGGCCGAGCGCCAGCAGACCGGTCACGACCAGCACCAGCAGCAGGAAGACGATGACGGCGACCGCGCGTGCACTGCGGTCGCCTTCGCGCGGGCCTTCCGCCGGGCGGATGAGCCCGGCGGCGATGGCCGACGCGTTCTGGGCCGGCTCGCCGCTCATTGATCGTCCGGGAAGGATTGGTCGATCGTCTGCGCCAGCTCCGAGATCGACTGTGCGGTGCGGGGCCCGAAGCCGAGCAGGAAGGCGCCGTCCATGCGCACCAGGTGGCGGCCTTCCGCCGCCGGGGTCAGCGCGATCGCCGGATGGGTGAACAATTCATCCGGCGAGACCGAATGCCCGCCACCGCGATCCATCATCAGGATGATCTCGGGCGCGGCCTCGATAATCGCCTCGTCGTTGAGCGGCTTGTAACCCGTATAGGCGTCGATGGCATTGCGCGCGCCGGCCATGGCGATGATGCCGTCTGCCGCCGTTTCCGTACCGGACGCCATGATGCGCCCGTCCAGCATCGACAGGATGAACAGGACCTTGTGCGCCTTGCCGGCGGCGGCCGCCGCCTGTGCTTCCGCGAGATCGGCGAGCACCTTTTCCTTCAGGACCGCTGCCTTCTCCTCGACCCCGATCGCGTTGCCGACGATATCGATCTTGGTCGCGATGCTCTCGGCATCGAAGGTTTCTGGAACCTCGACATAGGGGATGCCCGCGCCCTCCAGGACGGCGATGGCCTCCGGCGGGCCGGAACCTTCCAGCAGCAGGATCAGATCCGGCTTGATCGAAAGCACACCTTCCGGCGAGAGCGCGCGCATGTAGCCGACATCGGGCAGGTCGAAGGCCGCCTGCGGATAGACGCTGGTCGAATCGCGGCCGACGAGGCGATCTTCCTCGCCGAGCGCGAAGACGATCTCGGTCAGCGATCCGCCGATGGAGACGATGCGCCTGGCATCGGGATAGCGCGCATCCGCCGCGTGCGCTGCCGTGACGAACAACGTGACGAACAGGGCCGCGGTCAGGAGGGCGGCGAGTCGTGTGGAGGCAAAAGCGGTTGTGGGCCGCGCCGCCCGGAAGGCGGGCGCGGCGTGGATAAGGGTCGTGGCATGCATGGTCTTTTCCTTCAGGCGGCCTTGCTGGATGCAAGTCTGGGCAGGCTCTCCATGATCGCGCGCCAGGGCGCGCGTTCGTCTTGCCCCTCGATGCGCTTGCCGAAGAACTGGATGATCAGCTCCCCCTGCGCGTCATAGGCTTCGAGCGAGGTGACGTGCCCCCGACCGGCGGCGTTATCAGTCGGCTTCCTCACCGCCCAGGCCTCGGCGATCCGGTCGGTGCGCAGATGCATGTGGAAGGTCGGATCCATGATGTTGAGCCACGGACCCATCGGACGGATCGTCTCGACCGGGCCGGAATGAATCTGGATGCAGCCCTTCGAGCCGATGAAGCACATGATCGGCAGGGACTCTTCCGCCGCGCGTGCCAGCATCTCGCCGACGCTGTCGTTATCGAGGCGCCAGGCGAAATCCTCGCCCACCGCGCTGACGGCGCGATGCCGCGACAGCTTGAGCTTGCGGATGATCGGCACGAATTGATGTGTGTCCGTCATGCCGGCCCAGCGCTCGCGCAACTCGGCGACGGGAACGTCCCCGCCGGGCTCCGATGGATCGGGATCGGTGGCGAGTGTTTCCAGCACGGGCGACTGGTCGTCGGACGCAAAGTCGTCGACGAGGCGCTGCCAGGCGGCAAGATCGGTCGCCGGGCGGGCATGGATCTTGTGCACGGCCTCGCCATGGGCATCGAAGAATTGCAGCGAGCGACGGATATCGTCACCGTCCTGCTTCTCGCCATCCTGTTTCTCAACGGCGAAGGCATGTTTCCAGTGCACCGGGAACAGGCGCAAATCGATCTGCTCGCCGAGGAACATCGCCGCATGCTTTCCCGGATGGAACGAGTCGTAGACGCCGATTTTCTCGTGCACCGCATGCTCGTTGCGGGTCAGCGCCATCACCTCGCCAACCTCGCCGACACGGGCGAAGATCGCATCGAAATCGAAATCGAGCCTGCGCGCACCGCCGGTGCCACAACCCGAGGCGACCAGTTCGCCTTCGGAGATGCCGAGATTGAGTGCCAGATCGCGCTCGCGCAGTTTCGGATTGTCGGCGCGCGCGCGCCGGATCGCCTCTGGCGACAGCTTTGTCGCCTCGGGCGCCTTGCCGGTATCGGCCATCGTCGAGTCTCCTATTTGTTGAGAACGAGCTTGCCTTGCCGGGTGATCTTCAACCGGTAGAGCGCGCCTTCATGGACGATGCCGACCTCGTTCGTGTCACCGAACAGGGAATCGCTTTCATAGACGGGGGTTTCGTCCCATCCGGCGATTCGTGACGGTCTCGCGACGGGTGAGGAGGCGTGGTTCTCGTCCGGCCGGCTGGCCGCTCGCGTTCGCTGCTGAGCGTCTCGCGGATGTGTTTCTTCTATCTGGCTCGCCATGGCGCAGCTCGTACTCCCTGGTTCGCCGTGGCTTGCGTCTGGCTGGCTGGGCGATGGTCTCGAATAGCTTCAGTTAATGTTGACAATCATTATCATGTTTTATATCGAGCGCAATACCGGAGTAAATTTATCCAGTTTAGAACGCTTCCAGATTTGCCCGGCAAAAACACGCCAGCCAGCCTCCTCGGTCAGCCAGCAATGCAAAAGACATGAACAGGTTTGGCAGGAGTATTTGTTATGGGGCATGTGGGGCGAAGGAATTCGCTGATCCGGGGCGGAACCGCTCTGGGCGTCATCGCATGGTGTGTGTTTTCAGCAGGGAATGCTGCAGCGCAAGAAGTCGATCCCGAAAGGTTCGGCGCTGACGAACAGGCAGCCGGTGAGGTGGCCGCCGGGCCGGCCGGCACAACCATGCTGCAGCGGCTGATCATCGGTGCCGGCCAGGAAAAGGTCGCCATCGACACGCCGCAGGCGGTGACGGTCGTCGAGCAGGAAGACATCGATCAGGATCAGGCGAGCATGGTCGGCGATGTGCTCAAGCGCATCCCCGGCGTCAACACGTCTGGCTCGGACCGCATGTTCGGCCAGACCTTCAACATTCGCGGCATCGGCGCGCCGGAATCGGCCAACGAGGAAGGCCGCATCATCGTCAATGTCGACGGTGCCATCAAATATTACGAGCAGTACCGCATGGGCGGCTTCTTCTCCGACCCGGAACTCTACAAGCGGGTCGAGGTGCTGCGCGGCCCGGCATCGTCCACGCTCTACGGTTCGGGTGCGCTCGGCGGTGTCATCAACTTCACCACAAAGGACGCCAGCGACTATCTGGCACCCGGCCAGAACGGCATGGTCAAGCTCAAGGGCAGCTACAACACCAATGGCAATGGCTATCTGGGCTCCGTCGTCTATGCCCAGCGCCTCAGCGAATATGCCGACCTGCTCCTCTCGGGCAATTACCGCCAGTCCGATCCCTTCGAAACGGGGGGAGGCGTCGAGATCAAGAGCTCGGATTTCGAGACCTGGTCAGGCCTCGCCAAGCTCACGCTGAACGACGGCTATGAGGGCCGGTTGCGCCTGTCCTACCAGCACTGGGATTCCTATGCCGACGATCAGGACTACGGCCAGGTCGGCGGCCCGCTGTCGGGCGGCACGGTTTCCGGCTTCGGCACGGTCGACCGTCACGTCGTCGATCGCACGGCGGTGATCGCCTATGAAAATCCGTTCTCGGACAATGACTGGCTCGACCTGAAGATCCAGGCCTCGTTCTCCGACACGGCGGTCGAGCAGACCGATGCCAGCGGCATTCCCGGTTTCGGCCTGACCTGCGCCACCTACGACCTGTTCTGCGACACCGACTACGGCTACCAGACCTGGCAGTTCAAGGCGGAGAACACGATCGATTACACCGGATCGAACTTCGAGAACTATTTCACCTACGGGTACCAGTTCGCGCACCAGATCCGTACCGCCGAAGTCTCCAGCATTTCAGGCGCTGCCGTCGGTCTCGGCAACCATCCAGAAGGCACCGACACCAAGCATGCCCTCTACCTCCAGAACGAGATCATCTTCGAAGACCGCCTGACCTTCATCCCGGGCGTTCGCTACGAATGGCGCACCCTGTCGCCGGACGGCACCAATACGGTGACCGGCGATGTCGAGGATTTCGCGCTGTCGCCGAAGATCGCCGCGCATTACCGCCTGAACGATACGCTGGCGATCTTCGGGTCCTTCGCCCACACCGAGCGCTTCCCGACGCTCGACGAGGTCTATTCGACCTCCGGTTCGAGCTCGACCTTCCTGCCGAGCTACGGCCTGAGAAAGGAGCAGTCGGACAACATCGAGGGTGGTTTCGCACTGTCCTTCTATGACCTCGCCAAGCCGGGCGACAGCCTGCAGCTCAAGACCACGGCGTTCCACAACCGTATCCGCGACCTGATCGAATTCAATCCGGATGCCTCGGCCGGTGGCCCTCCGGGAGGTCCCCCGGTGTTCCGTCCCTATCCGGGCTACATCAATATCGAGAATGCCGAGATCTATGGCGTCGAACTCGAGATGGCCTACGATTCCGAATATGTCTTCCTCAACGCGGGCTATTCGCATGTCGTCGGCAAGAATTCCGACACCAACGCCTATCTGACGTCGGTGGCGCCGCACGAATTCTCGTTCACGCTCGGCGGACGCCTGCCGGATGACGGTCTGGAATTCGGCTGGAAGGGACGCTTCGTCTCCGACCCGCAGGATCCCGCACTGCGCTCCTCGCAGTCGGGTTGGAGTGGCTCTTCCACGCGTTATGCCGAAGCCTTCAATGTGCATGACGTCTTCCTCACCTGGAAGCCTGACACCGGCCCCTATGAGGGTTGGGAAGCACGCTTCGGCGTCGATAACGTCTTCGACACCGACTACAAGGAGTTCCTCCACAACGACGCCGCGCGCGGGCGGACCTTCAAGGTCACGCTGGCCAAGTCGCTCGGCTGGTAGGAGGCGCGAAGATGGCGGCTTTCGTGGAAATACTGTCCTGGCAACTGCGAAAGTTCGCCGCGCGCGGTGCGTTCGTCGGCCTCGCCCTGCTGGCTGCGGCGACCGGCGAACGCGCGCGCGCCGAGGAGGCCGGAAAAGCCGGCCTCTCGATCGAACTCAACGGCCTCGCCCAGTCGGGCGAGGCCTGCCAGCTCACCTTCGTTTCGAACAACACCCTCGGATCGGATTTGCAGGGCGTGTCGCTGGAGATCGTGGTGTTCGACACCAAATCGATCGTCCGGCATCTGACGATCTTCGATTTCGGCGCGCTGCCGGAAGGCAAGGCACGCGTGCGTCGGTTCGAACTGCCGAAGACAGCATGCGGCGACATCGGCCGCATCCTCGTCAACGGCGTGTCCGGCTGCGAAGGCGCGCCCGAGGGTACCTGCGGCCAGGGGCTGGAACTGACCAATCGGACCTCCGTCGAGTTCGGCGGCTGACAAGGAAAAGGACGAGGCCATGATCGCAAGAGTGTGGGAATGCATCGACGGGTTCATCGCGCTGGGCGGCCCGGTCGTCCTGGTGCTGCTGTGCGCCTCGGTCGTGGCACTCGCCATCGCCATCGCCAAAATTTGGCAGCTCACCGCGCTCGGCGTCGGCCGCCACGCTTCGGCCAATGCGGCGCTGGCGCGCTGGGATCGCGGCGACACGCAGGGCGCGCTGGAACTGGCCGCTGCCCACCGTCCGCTGCTTTCACGGATTGCGGCGATGGCGATGCGCACGGCGCGGACCGGGGACAGCGCTGGGGATGGCGAGCAGCGCGTCGAGGTCGAGGCGGAAAAGCGCCTGCACGCGCTGGAGCGCGGCTTCCGCGCGCTCGACGCTATCGCCCAATTGTCGCCGCTGATGGGCCTGTTCGGCACCGTGCTGGGCATGATCGAGGCGTTCCAGAAATTGCAGGAAGCCGGCAATTCGGTCGATCCGTCCATCCTGGCGGGCGGCATCTGGGTGGCGCTGCTGACCACCGCCGTCGGCCTTGCCGTGGCGATGCCGACCTCGCTGGTGCTGACCTGGCTGGAATCGAAAGTCGCCGACGAGCGCGTCGCCGCACAGGCCGCGATCACGGCCGTTTTCCGCCCGGGGCAGGGCTTCGGTGCGCAAGAAACCCCGGCGCGGGCCGAGCTCGCCGTCGCAGGCGATCTGCGCCATGCGCACTAGAGCGGGAGCATCGCGGCTTTCCGGCGGCGGGTTCGCCCGGCGCGCCATGTCGCTCACCCCGCTCATCGACGTCATCTTCCTGCTGCTGCTGTTCTTCATGCTGTCCTCCACCTTTTCGAAATTCGGCGAGATCGAGATCGGCGCTGCTGGCGGCGGGGCTGCGGCCGGCGACACGCCTCCCGTCTTCATGCAGCTCCGCGAGGATGGCCTGACGGTCAATGGCGCGCCAATGCAGGGCGAGACGGCAATGGCTGAACTACGCCGGCTGGAAGGCGAGGGCGCGCGCAATCTCGTCCTGTCGGTGAAGCCCGGACCGAACGCCCAGACGCTGATCGACACGATGGCCGACATCGAGGCCGCGACGGATCTGCGGCTTTCGATCGTCAGATAGGGGCGCGGCATGGCGATCAGGACAGTCAGTCAGGGCAGGCGGCGGATCGAACCGACGATCGCGCTGATCAATGTTGTGTTCCTGATGCTGGTCTTCTTCCTGGTCGCGGGTACGCTGGCAAGGCCGCTCGACCGTGAACTGAAACTGGTTTCCGCCAGCGATCTGGAAGCCGCCCCGCCGCCCGACGCGCTGGTCGTCTATCCCGACGGACGTATGACGTTCCGTGGCGAGGAGACAGATGCCGCCTCGCATGTCGCGCAACGCGCGGCCGACGCCGGCGATGCCGAGACCGAAGCCGTTGCCGACGGAAAGGCATCCAAAGGGCCGCTGGTGCGCATCGTGCCGGATCGCGAACTCGCCGCCGGCGAACTCGTCCGCATCGGCGCCGAATTGCGCGCGGCCGGTGCGGGTCGGCTGGTCGTCGTCACCGAGAGGGCGCTGCGATGACGCTCGTGACGCGAGGCAAGGTTATGGCGGCGCTTGCCATCTCGCTCGGCATCCATGCCGGTATTTTCGCCGGCTTCGGATCGTTCGACGAGGACACACAGGTCGCGGGCGGCGCGCCGGTCGAGCTTGCCGCGCTCGGCAACAGCTTTGAGGACATGGTTGCGGCAGGCGGCAGGCTCCAGCCCGTGGACGGCGCGGACGAGACCGAACCGGTGCCGGTCGAGACGGCCAAACCCGTAGAGGCCGACAAGCCCGTGAAGCCTGTGCCTGTCGAACGGGCCGAGCAGAGCGAAACCGCCAAGGCGGAGCCGCCCGAGACCACCAATACGGAACCGGTCACGGCCATCGAAGCCGCCGAGACTGTCAAGACGCCTCAGACCGAATTGCCCGATGCCGCGCCGGTGCTCGAGGCGCAGACCGCCGGGACGGCAAAGCCCGTCGAGATGGCCTCGCTGCCGCCTGCCGACGCCGTGCCGGTGCCCGAGCCCAGCCCGCGTGCCAGGGCCGAGTCGAGACAGGCGGAAAAGCCCGAAAAGACCGCGCCGAAGCCGCCCGAGACGATCAAGGCGAAGCCGGAGCAGGTTGAACGCAGACAGGAACGCAAGCCCACACCAAAAAGGGTCGTGACGCAGGGCACCGGCGAGGGCAATGCGGCCCGTGACGCGATACGCGGCAGCGCGGCCGGTCGGCAGGACGTCCGCAAGGGCTCGACCAGCCAGGGCGCCGGGCGTGTGGCCTCGGTGCCCGGCAACGCCGCCGTCTCCAACTATCCCGGCAAGGTTCAGTCGAAGATCCACCGCACGCGCCAGCGCCGTTCCAGCGGGCGCGGCAAGGTGCTGGTGCGCTTTTCGGTGACGCGCAATGGCGGTCTAGGCTCGGTCGCCGTCGCGCGGGGTTCGGGCGTCCAGAGCGTGGATTCCATGGCGATCGACCATATCCGCCGCGCCGCGCCATTTCCGCCGCCGCCGCCCGGCGCCAAGACCCGTTTCACCATGTGGGTTCAGATCGGGCGATGAGCATCTGGCATTCTGGATACGACCGTGTGGTCGAACTGCACATGCTCGCGGAAGCGGGTGACAGCGCGCTGGTCGCGCAATTGAACGAACTGGCCTTGATCGGCCACGGGAAACACGGCGAGGATCGCCATGACTTCGAACATCGGAAAGGAAAAATCATGTTCATTGCCATGAACCGTTTCAAGGTTCGCGAAGGCCACGAGGAAGAATTCGAGAACGTTTGGAAGAACCGCGACAGCCGGCTTACCGAAGTGCCGGGTTTCGAGACCTTTCACCTTCTGCGCGGCGAATTCGACGACAAGAGCAGGACGACGCTGTTCGCCTCCCACACCGTGTGGGCAACGAAGGACGACTTCATCGCCTGGACGAAGTCCGAGTATTTCCGCGCTGCCCACCGCAACGCCGGCGGCAATGCCGGCATGTATGACGGCCACCCGAACTTCGAAGGGTTCGAGGCCGTTCTGGGAGAGTGAAATTGGCCTGCGAGAGGGACAAGCTGGCGACGGTCGTCGAAGCCGGGCTCGACCCGTTCGAGCACGCCGTGCTCGACATCGTGCACTGCTATTGCCACAGCTACGCCCACCCCAACGCCATGTCCTGGGAGGCGGCGTTCGACAGCGCCGCAACCCGCTTCGGCCCGCAGGGATCGCGCGTCGCGCATGCGACGATGGCCATGCTGCGCGCATTGCGGCTGGCCCGCCGGTCGACTTTCAACTTCGTCAACCCGTTCTGCCCCTGCTGCAGCAAGCGCATCACGCCGCATGAGGTGAAGTTCATGCGCCTGCTGCGCGCCATGCGCAAGGGCGACACGGCAACCGCGCGCACCGAGGCGCTGATCCTGAGCGAGGGCGGGGCGTCAGCCGGCTTCCTCGATGCGGCCAGGGATCTGGCCGAACTGGATACCGGAGAAGGGCTCAGGCCCGTGATGATGAGCTGACCGAGAGTGCCTAGGTCGGCACCGAGGACGGTCCCGGCCGGGGCGGGGGCATGACGGGCTCCGGCCGCTCGAAGGTGAAGCCGCACTGTTTCTGGATCGAAACCTGCTCGATCGTATCCATTTCGCCCTTGAGCCGCGACACCTCGGCTTCCGTCTCCGCGCCTCCCTTGATGAAGAACAACGCCGGCCAGAACAGGATCAGCCCAACGCCCATGGCGACGGCATCGCCGTCCGCCTTCTTCTTCTGAACGCCCATCGTCTCGGCCGCGCGGGAGGAAACACGCTGCGCCTCGGCGCCGAGCTGTTCGCAGGTGTACTGTTCATAGGCCAGCGGCGAGACATAGGCGGACTTGATGTCTTCCGGCCGCTTGGCACAGCCGGCGGCGGACGCCACGGCAAGACTGATCGCGGCAGCGACGCTGCCGCGTATGGAAACACGCATTTCAACCCTCCATTGAACCCAGCTTCCAAATACAATGTATGATTGTATCCAGACTGTCGAGTCTCGGAGAGCGTGCAGATGCGCCGGCCGGAATTCGAAGCCCTTCCGGAATTTGAGATCTTGCAAATGTCCGGCGCTTACATCGCCCGCCGGGTAATCCACTTCAGCAGGGAAAGCGGTGTGCGATAGGGCGGGTATTTCACGGAAGGGTCCGGCCATGTGCCGCGTGTCACAACCGGTTTGGCATGCGAGAAGGTGTCGAACCCTGTCTTGCCGTGATAGGCGCCCATGCCGCTTGCGCCGACGCCGCCAAAGGGCAGGCGCAGATTGACGAAATGCGCCAGCGTGTCGTTGATCGTGACGCCACCGGCCGAAAGGCGCTCGATTACCTTTGCCTGCGCCGCCTTGTCCTTCGAGAAGAAATACAGCGCGAGCGGCTTGTCACGCCGCTCGATGTTCCCGATCGCGTCGTCCAGATCGTCATAGGTCAGAACCGGCAGTATTGGTCCGAAGATCTCGTCCGCCATCAGCGCGTCGTCCCAGTCGACATTGTCGACGAGTGTCGGCGCCATGTAGCGCGATTCCTCGTCGCTCTCGCCGCCGGTGATAAGGGGTGCGTTGCCGATCAGTCCCATCAGCCGTTTGAAGTGCTGCGCGTTGATGATCCGGCTGTAGTCCTTGCTTTCCCCGGGATTCTTGCCGAAGGATTTTTCGATCGCCTTGACGATCCGCTCGGTCAATGCCTGCTTCACTGAGCTGTGCACCAGCAGGTAGTCGGGCGCGATGCAGGTCTGTCCCGCATTGAGGAACTTGCCCCAGGCGATGCGCCGCGCGGCAATGTCGAGATTGGCGTCAGGCTCGACGATGCACGGGCTTTTGCCGCCCAGTTCCAGTGTCACCGGAGTGAGGTGTTTCGCGGCAGCCGTCATGACGATGCGGCCGATCCTGCCGCTGCCGGTGAAAAGGATGTGGTCGAACCGCTGGTCCAGCAGGGCCTGCGTCTCCTCGACACCGCCTTCGACCACGGCAACCTGTTCGCGCGCGAAAGCGCTGCCAAAGATGCGCGCCATGACGGCGGCCGTGTGGGGCGCCTGTTCCGAAGGCTTGACGATGGCCGTGTTGCCCGCCGCGAGCGCGGCGACCAGTGGCGCGATGGCAAGCTGGAAAGGATAGTTCCACGGCGCGATGATCAGCGCGCAGCCGAGCGGTTCGGGAACCAGCCTGCTCGAGCCGGGCTGCAGCAGCAGCGGCGTGGCAACGCGTTGCGGCTTCGCCCACGAGGACAGATGGCGCAATGTGTGGTCGATTTCGGCCAGCACCACGCCGATCTCGCTGGTCCAGATTTCCGTTGCCGGTCGACCGAGATCCTGCCGGATCGCCTCGATAATATCCGCCTCGCCGGAGGTGACCGCATCGCGCAACTTCCCGAGTTGGTCCTTGCGGAAAGCGAGGTCTCGCGTCGCCCCGGTTCTGAAAAAGTCCCGTTGCCGTTCCACAAGCGCGGCGATGCTCCCCTCAGGTGCAGCGTCCTTGACGGCCTCGTTCATGATTTCCTCCGGTCGGCTCCAGTTCGCCCATGCTGTTCGTTTCAGGCTAGGGCGTGCGTGCCGCACACGCAATTCGATTGCCGTAATCGCCTATTTGTCGTGGCGTCCGCTGCCCAGCGCTCTGAGCGCGTTGAGGATCACCGCGACATCGATGCCTTCCTGCAGGACGGCACCGGCGACCGGGGTGAGATAGCCGAACGCGGCCACCACCATCGCCACGCCGGAAAGCGCCAGCCCGGCGACAATGCTCTGCAGGGCGATCGCCCGCGAACGCCGCGAAATGGCGAGCGCGTCGGCGACCCGGCCGAGCCGGTCGATCAGGATGACGACGTCCGCCGCCTCCGAAGAGGCGGTCGCGCCCTTCGAGCCCATCGCCACGCCGACGGTCGCCGCCGCCAGCGCCGGCGCATCGTTGATGCCGTCGCCGATCATCATGGTGGAAGCACGGGACGTCTCCTCGCGCACGATATCGACCTTGCCGCCCGGCGCCTGTCCCGCCCATACCGCGTCGAGATCGAGGTCGGCCTTGGCCAGTTGTGCTGCTTCTTCATTGTCGCCGGTCAGCATGGCGATGCGTTCGATGCCCTCGGCGCGCAGCGCGGCGAGCGTCGCTTTCGCGTCGGGTCGGATCAGATCGCGCAGCAGCAGGATGCCCCGAAGCTTGCCGTCGAATGCGGCGAAGACGGTCAGCGCCTGCTGCTGCGCCGCCCGGTCGACGCTTTCGCGCGCCCATTTCGGCAGCTTCCCGTCGCCGCAGACCAGATCGCGCGCGCCAATGCAGACATGCGTGCCGTCGACCTTGCCTTCCATGCCCCGGCCGCGATGCTCTTGAATCGCATGCGGATGCAGAAGGCTCAGCCCCTTCTCGCGCGCGGTGCGGACCACGGCCTGCGCCACCACATTGGACGATGCCTGCTCGAGCGAGGCGACGAGCGCGAGCACATTGTCGGGATCACCGCCCTTCACCGTCCTGCCCGGCGGAATGTCGATGGCGACGAGATGCGCGCCGCCTTCCGTAAGCGTGCCGGTCTTGTCGAAGATCGCGGTTCTTGCCTGCGACAGCGCCTCAAGCGCAGCGCCACCCTTCATCAGAACGCCGGCATGGGCAGCGCGTGACACGCCGGCGACATAGGCAATCGGTGCGGCTAGGATGAGAGGGCAGGGCGTTGCGACGACAAGGACCGCGAGCGCCCGCAAGGGATCGCCCGAGGCGAACCAC
>JBHIWX010000072.1:0-22925 GCA_041987205.1 Rhizobiaceae bacterium
CCAGGCATTCGCAAGCATGCTGATCCAGGCCCTGCGCCCCATCGAAGTCTATGGACGCAATATCGCGCTCGCGATCATTCTCGCCATGCTGGCGCTCATGGCCATGCGCTGGGTAATGCAGCGCTTCACGACGAAAGTGAGGGTCACCTATGGCGACGGGACCGTGGTCTCGACGGCGCCCGATCAGACGCTTCTCGACATTTCGCGGGCCAACGGCATTCCGCACATGTCGGTGTGCGGCGGCCGGGCGCGCTGCTCGACCTGCCGGACGCTCATCATCGAAGGCCTCGACCATTGTTCGCCCGTCACCGATGCTGAGCGGGTGCTGCTCGACAAGCTCAACGCGGACGAAGACATCCGGCTGGCCTGCCAGTGCCGCATTCGCGGCGACGTGCAAGTGCGCCCGCTAATCCAGCCGCGCAGCCGCATCGCGGCACCGCGCACCGTCGATCCGCTCGGCTGGGGTGTTGAGCGCGACGTGGCGGTCCTGTTCCTCGACATTCGCGGCTTTTCGAAAATCTCCGAAAAGAGCCTGCCCTACGACGTCGTCTTCATCCTCAACTCCGTGTTCGGCGAGATCGGTGCGGAGATCGAGGCCGCCAACGGCTATATCGACAAGTTCATGGGCGACGGGTTGATGGCGATCTTCGGGCTGGCGTCCTCGTCACGCGAGGCCAGCCGCGACGCCATTCGTGCCGCCCTTGCGGCGGCAAAGGCGGCACGCGCTTCGAGCCGCATCCTGACGCATCATCTGTCGGAGCCGATCCGCATCGGCATCGGGGTCGATGCCGGCACCGCCGTGATCGGCCGCATCGGGCGCACGTCCGACCAGACCACGCCGTCGCGCCTGACTGCGATCGGCGATACCGTCAACATCGCCGCGCGGCTCGAATCGGCAACCAAGGAGCTCGGCACCACGATCGTGCTGTCGCATCGCGCCATCGTCGCGAGCGGGCTGAAGCCGACCGGGAAGGTCGGCAAGCGCTCCAAGATCAGCGTCCACAACATCTCCGAACCGGTCGACGTTCTCGCCGTGTCCGATCTGGATGCGCTGCGCGAGATACTGGAGAAAACCGATGCGCCGGCCTCCGGCGACAGCCGTCCGGGAAAGGACGGCTGGTTCCCGGCCGCGTCGAGGTTCGTCTCCGGGCTGGCGCCGGGCGGATGGACGAAAGCGAAAAAATCTGGCTAGTCTTCATTGCAAGGGCTTTTGCCGAAGCTTTTCCCTGCTATCGTAGCCCGATTGCAGGGGCAAACGGGAGCGTCGCCGAAGGGCGGCGGTCAGGGCCTCCCGGGCCGGGACAAGAAGCAAGCGCGACGGTTGAACGCGACAAAAAGAATCTTTGAGGCCGGGGGAGCGCCTTGAACCAGATCGAGCCGAATCTACTCAAATATATCTGGCGGCATTCGCGCAGCGACCAGCTATGGATGCTCGTCGTCATTCTGGCGTCGATGCCGTTCTATTTCATGAGCCTCGACCTGCCCAAGCAGATCGTCAACGGCCCGATCCAGGGCCGTGGCTTCGAAAATCCCGACGACACCGCCTTCTTCCTGACGACCTATCTGCCGCTGCCCGACTGGCTGATCTCCGAACCGATCAAGCTGTTCGACGGATTCGAGATGGACCGCATCTCCTATCTGTTCGCGCTGGCCGTCTCCTTCCTGGCGCTGGTCGCGATCAATGGCGGCTTCAAGCGCTACATCAACACCTACAAGGGGCGGATGGGCGAGCGCATGCTGCGCCGCCTGCGCTACCAGCTTTTCGACCGGGTGCTGCGCTATCCCCTGCCCCGTTTCCGCCGCACCAAGGCTTCCGAGATCGCGTCCATGATCAAGGACGAGGTCGAACCGATGGGCAATTTCATCGGCGACGCCTACACGCAGCCCCTGTTCCTCGGCGGCCAGGCGATTACCGGCCTCACCTTCATCTTCCTGCAGAACGTGCCGCTCGGCTTCGTCACACTGGTCATCGTGTTGTTCCAGGCATGGCTGATCCCCCGCCTGCGCCGCCGCCTGATCGTGCTCGGCAAGCAGCAGCAGCTCGAGGCGCGCCACTTTGCCGGACGTCTGGGCGAGATCGTCGAGAGCATCCAGGAGGTCCACACCAACGACACGACCAATTACGAGCGCGCCAATATCGCCGGCATCCTGAACCGGCTGTACTTCATCCGTTTCGAGATATTCCAGCGCAAGTTCTACATCAAATATCTCAACAACCTGCTGATCCAGTTCCTTGCGTTCCTGTTCTATGCAGCGGGCGGCTATCTGGCGATCCGCGGCTCGCTCGACATCGGTCAGCTCGTCGCCGTCATCGCGGCCTACAAGGATCTGCCAGACCCGATCCGCGGCCTGATCGACTACGACCAGCAGCGCCTGACCGTCGACGTGCGCTACAAGCAGATCGTCGAGCAATTCGCGGCGGACGACCTGCAGGACCCCGAGCAGCAGAAAATCGCCAAGGAGCCGGTCGGCCCGCTCAGCAAGGGCTTCGACATCGTCAACCTGCAGGTGATCGACGAAACCGGCTCCAAGCTGATCGAGAAGGCCACGACGAAGATCGATATCGGCGAACAGGTCTGCGTCGTCGGCGCGGTCAACTCCGGCGCGACCGATTTCACCGAGGTCGTGGCGCGAACGCTGCGCCATTCCTCCGGCCGGGTCGATCTCGACGGCCATCCGATCGAGCATCTGCCGGAACATGTCACCGGTCGCAGGCTCGGCTATGTCGACGCGAGCAGCTATTTCCCGCAGAACACGATCTTCGAGACGCTGACCTATGTGCTGAAGAACCAGCCGGTCACCGCGCGCGAGCGCAGCGAGGACGAGGAAACACAGTACCAGCTCGAACTGTCGGAGACGCGACGCGCCGGCAATACGGATCTCGACTACGATGCCGACTGGATCGATCGCGAACGACTCGGCGTCAAGAACGACGAGGAACTGATCGAGGAGATTCATCGCCTGCTCGTCGACCTCGACTTTGCCGACGACGTGCGCGCGCTCGGCTTGCGCGGCACGCTCGATCCCGCTCGCCATCCGGAACTGTGCGAGGCCCTGATCGAGGCTCGTCACCGCTTCCGCGACCGGCTGACGGAACTTGGCCTCGACGGCATCGTCGAGCCGTTCGAGCCGGAGCAGTACAACAACCAGGCGACCGTCGGCGAAAACCTGCTGTTCGGAACGGCGGTCGAACCAGCCTACGACCCGGCCAATTTCTCCACCAACAAGGTGGTGCGCTCCGTACTCGCCAAGAACGGCCTGGAAAGGCAACTGTTCGAAATGGGCAAGGAAGTCGCGGCGACGACCGTCGAACTGTTCGGCGATTTGTCGGCCGACAACGCGTTCTTCGACCAGCTCGACTACATGGACGCCGAGGAGATTCCCGAATACCGCGCGGCGCTCAACCGCATTGGCCAGTTGCGGCTGGAGGAGATCAGCGAGGCGGACCAGAAGCTCATCCTCAAGCTGCCCTTCGCCTATATCGAGACGCGCAACCGCCTCGGCCTGCTCGACGACGAACTGAAGTCGACCATCGTCGAGGCGCGCCGCCAGCTTCGCGAGACGCTGGAAGAGTTCGAGGACAAGCCGGTCAGCTTCTTCGATCCCGACCGCTACAACGCGGCGGCGAGCGTCATGGACAACGTGCTGCTCGGCCGCATCTCCTCGACGGTGGCTGAAGCACCGGAACGCGTCACCAATGCCATCCGCAAGCTGCTGGCCGAGATGGAACTGACCGACGATATCTTCCGCATCGGCCTGGAATTCAACATTGGCACCGGCGGCAAGCGGCTGTCGGAAACGCAGCGCCAGAAGCTGCATCTGGCGCGCACCCTGCTGAAGCGGCCCGACTTCCTGATCGTCAACCAGGCGCTCAACGCGCTCGACGGCCGCCTGCAACGCCAGATCATCGAATCCGTGCTGGCGCGCGCCAAGGGGCGCGACGGCCCGCGTTTCGGCGTCATCTGGTCGCCGATGAATGTCGCTATTTCGGAATTGTTCGATCGCGTGATCGTTTTCGAGAACGGTGTACTCGTGGCCGACGGCAAGCCTTCGGAACTGGTCGAGGAATCGGGCGCCTACGCCGATCTGGTCGGAAACTGAACAAAAAACATGCATTCAGCCGGTGGGGTAACTACATGAACAGGGTCAAGGAGAGGGCAATTCGATGGCTACTTTGAGCGAAGAAGTGGACATGCTGCGGCGTATTCCCCTTTTCGCCGCCATTGATCCCGGAAAGCTGAAACTGCTCGCCTTTGCCTCCGACAGGATGATCTATCGTGACGGTCAGCCGATCTGCCGGCAGGGCGAAGTCGGCGACGCGGCCTATGTGGTCGTGTCCGGCGTGGCCGACATCGTCGTCGAGACGGATGGCGGCGAGATCGTGGTCGCCGAGGCCAAGGAGAACGCGGTCATCGGCGAAATTGCGATCCTGTGCGACGTGCCGCGTACGGCGACGGTCCGCGCACGCGGCGAACTGACCGCGCTCAAGATCAAGAAGGAGCATTTCCTCGGTCTGATGATGGATTTTCCGAAACTGGGCATTCAGGTGATGCGCGAACTGGCCCTGCGGCTGACACGCACCACGACCGAACTGACCGATGCCCGCCGCCGGCTCGAAGCGGCCAAGGCCGGCTGACGGAAGCAGAGTATCCATGGCGAATCAGGACAGCCGCGACGTCTTCACGATTACCTTCTGGGGTGTCCGCGGCACGCTCGCTTCCCCCGGCTGCGATTTCCAGCGAACCGGCGGCAACACGATCTGCGCCCAGGCAAGGTGCGGGGATCGCGTGATCGTCTTCGATGCCGGGACGGGCATTCGCGCGCTGGGTAGCCAGCTGATCGAACAGGACACGGTCAACCGGCTCGACCTGATGCTGACTCATGTCCACTATGATCATGTCGAGGGCATTCCCTTTTTCGCGCCGTTCTTCTCGCCGAAATTCAACATCGATATCTGGATGGGCGAAGTCGATGGTGCCAGTTCCACGCAGGACGCGATCAGGGGCCTGATGCGCCGGCCCTATTTCCCGGTCGGGCCCGACGTTTTCCAGGCAAAGATCGACTATCGCCATGTCGCGGCCAATGCCAGTTTCGATCTGGGTGACGGCATCTCGGTGACGACCACGCCGATGAACCATCCCGGCGGCGCGACCGGCTATCGCATCGACTATCGCGGCCGCTCCTTCGCCTTCGTCACCGACACCGAGCATGTGGTCGGCGAGACCGACATGGCGGTCGTCGACCTGATCGCAGATGTCGACTGCTTTGCCTATGATTCCAGCCTGACGGATGCGGAACTGCCCGACTTCGCGGGCTACGGTCATTCCACCTGGGAAGAAGGCCTGCGTCTTCGCGAGAAGGCCGGTGCCGGCGCATTCTACGCGCTGCACCATATGCCGTTCCGAACCGACGACGAACTCGATTCGATCGAGACCTCGATCCGCAAATGGCACGACAGGAGCGGCGTGGCGCGCGAAGGTCAGACGATCGAGCTCTGAGGTGTTCAGGCTTCAGGGTATCGAGACCCGAGCTTCCAAAACGCCGGGTTCTTTTGCGCCGCGATCCAGATTATGTGGCTAAGCTTCGCCAGATGGCAGACGCGTTGGGCATACGCTGGCGCGCGGTCAAAACCCGCGATCCCCGATCCGGGTCAAGATAGCATCCACTTCCGCGCGCAACCTAATCGATGGTACCGCCAGTCTCTCCCTTGCCCTCATTGCCGCCCCTGGAAGGTTCTGCCTCGGGATCGGGACCGGGCACATCGTTCTGGGTGCCTTGCGGCTGGGCCTGGATCGCCGCCCTTGCCGTGCACGTAATGGTCGGTATGCGCCAGCGGCGCTGGAAGCGACTCTGCTGTTCCGTAAGATTGTACTGCGCCGCTTCCTCACGGCGCGAACGGTCGCGCGAACGCAGGAACGGGATGCGTTCAATATCCGTGTTCGAGCGCACCTCGATGATGTCGCAGCTGCGGCTCGCCAGCAGGCAGGATTGCCCGCGCGTACACACCCGAACCGCGCCACGGAACAGCACGACCTTGGTGTTGCCGCTCGCCTCGTCGACATAGACGTCGAATGCCGTACCGCGCACGCCGATGGTCGAAAGCGGGGTCTGTATCTTGAACGCGCCCTTGGGCGAATCGCCCGTGATGAACCGGAAGGCGCCCTTGGCAACGTTCAGCGTTGCCGAGGAAAAACCGTTGCCTGAGACGACAAAATCGTCCAGCGCGATGGAGGAATTCTCGCCGACGATGACCAGCGAATCGTCGTTCAACCGCAATTCGCCATGCGAGCCGTTGCCGGCCGTGATCAGCTCAGCCTCGTAAACCGCATCGGAAACCGCCAGATTGCGCTTGGCGCCGGATGGCGGCGCACCGATCACCGTGTTGCGGATGACCGCGGCCTCGCCCAGCTTCTCCGCCGCAACGACGTTCGAACCTGTTCCAATCGACAGCAAGGCGGCAAGCGCCAGCGCGATCGTGCGCATCGGTCTGAAACCCGCCCCGGCGCGTGTCGCCGGCATGTCGGAAAATGAATCCTCGTAAGCTCGCATGGGTCTTCCTGAATTCGGGCGGGAATCGCCGCTCCCGCCGATTTGGGTGCAATAACCCCCTTGAAGCATGCCGAACATAATGTCTTGCCCTATGGCATGCCAGTGTCGTGGTGTGACGACGAACACATTACCAACAGTACAAATCACAAACGTGCAAATCGTTGCACCGAAACGGCAAATGACGTGGCCCACACCACAGTTCATCGAATCCGTATAATGGAAAAGATTGGCGAGAAGTTGGACAACAAATCGCCAATCGCCTAGCTTCCCCTCACATCTGCGACCCGCCAACGGGCTGAAGCCCCCGGCATCGAAGCCGCCATGCGATTTTTGAAAAACCCGCGCTTTCTCGTGTTCCTGGCGGCGATCCTCGCCCTTGCCGGCGCGCGCGATTTGCGGCTCGCCGATCCGCCGCTGATCGCCTCGCTGCGCGACCTGACCTTCGACGCCTATCAGCGCATCAAGCCGCGCGAGCCGCTCGGCCAGCCGATCCGGATCATCGACATCGACGAGGCTTCCATTGCCGAATTCGGCCAGTGGCCCTGGCCGCGCACGAGGATCGCCGAGATCGTTGACCGCGTGCGCGAGCTCGGCGGTGTCGTGATCGCCTTCGATATCGTCTTTTCCGAAGCGGATCGCACGGGTCCGGCCGGCATGCTTTCGGAGCTGAAGCAGCGCAACGTGCCGAACCGCGATGCTCTGGAAGCCATGATCGGGCAGATTCCAGATAACGACACGGTCCTGGCCGAATCCCTTTCGAAAATGCCGACCGTGCTCGGTTTCTTTGGTGAAACGAACTCAACTAACGGTCTTCCTGAAAAGAAAGCGGGGATGGCCTATCTCGGTGCCGATCCCTCCCCGATCCTGTTCAGCGTCAGCGGCGCAGTGATGAGTCTTCCACAATTCCAGAAAGTCGCGGCGGGCGCCGGCTCGATCAGCCTCGGTCCGTTGCGGGACGAGATCGTTCGGCGCGTCCCGATGTTCCTGCAAGGTGACAATGGCGAAAAGTATCCTGCCATGCCGCTGGAGACGCTTCGGCTGGTCCAGGGCGTGCCGAGCTATACCTTGAAGACGAACGAGTCGAGCGGCGAGGTGTATGCCAACAAGCTCGCAATGACCTGGTTCCGGGTCGGCCAGTTCGAGGTGCCGGTTACCGAGGAAGGCGATCTGCGCCTGTATTTTTCGCATCAGGACCCCGTGCTCTATGTCTCCGCCCGGGATTTGCTGGAATTGCCGGCGGAGCAGGTCAGGCCCTATGTCGAGGGTCACATCGTTTTCGTCGGCACCTCCGCGACCGGCCTGCGCGACATTCGCGTGACACCCTTGGGTGAAAACGTGCCCGGCGTCTTCGTCCACGCCCAGATCGCCGACCAGATCCTCTCCGGCAGTTTTCTCAGCCGTCCGGACTGGGCCATCGGAGTCGAACTGGCCGCGATGTTCATCGCCTCGCTGCTGCTGGTCGGGATCGTGCCTTTCGCCGGCGCGATGATTTCCGGCGTCCTGGGCGCGCTGGTCGCCGGCGCCCTGATCGCGGGAAGCTGGTATGCTTTCTCCGCCCATGGCCTGCTGCTCGACCCGATCTTCCCGATCGCGACGGCAGCCGTTGTGTTCCTCGCCGCGACGATCTTCAACTTCGCCTATTCCGAACGCGAGAAGCGCTTCGTGCGCGGCGCCTTCGCCCGCTACATTGCGCCCGACCTTCTCAAGAAGCTGGAAGAACATCCCGAAACGCTGCGTCTTGGCGGCGAAATACGCGACATGACGCTGATGTTCATGGATGTGCGCGGCTTCACGCCGATCTCCGAAAAGCTGACGCCGGAGGAGCTCGTTACCTTCCTGAACCAGCTTTTGTCGCCGCTGTCGGAGGCAATCCTCGCCCGAGAGGGCGCGATCGACAAATATATCGGCGATTCCATCATGGCGTTCTGGAACGCGCCGCTCGACGTCGACGACCACCGGCGCAAGGCGGTGCGCGCCGCGCTCGACATGATCGCCATCGTCGAGGAACTGAACCGTACCGATGCCTTCGGCTTCAAGGCGGCTGGCAAAGGTCTCGACGACATCCAGATCGGCATCGGGCTCAACTCCGGCGATGCCTGCGTCGGCAATATGGGCTCGATGAGCCGCTTCAACTATTCCGTCGTCGGCGACACGGTGAACGTCGCCGCGCGGATCGAATCCTCGTGCAAGGCGGTCGGCTGGCCGATCCTGCTGTCGGAGGACACGGCGGCAGCCGTGCCGGAGTTCGCCCTGCTCGAGGCCGGCGCCATCGCGCTCAAGGGCAAGTCACGCCCGGCCAAGCTTTTCGCGCTGATCGGCGACGAGACCCTTGCCGAAACGGATGACTGGCACACATTGCAGGAGCGTCATGCGGCTTTGCTGAAAGCCATTGCGCAGGAAAACGGGGCCGAAACCGAAACGCTGATGCGGCGATGCCTTGAGGTCGCGCCGGACGGGCTGGACTATTTCTACGCCCGACTGGCCGAGACCGGAAAGGCCCGCCTCGCCGCCGAATAAGGCTCTCGCATGGCCGACAAGGCTCCCCTCCTGGTCTGGTTTCGCACCGACCTTCGCATTGCCGACAATCCCGCCCTCTTCCACGCCGCTGAAACCGGTGCGCCACTCGTCGCGCTCTACATCCACGACACGGTCTCGGAAGGCGTGCGCGCGCCCGGTGCGGCGCAAAACTGGTTCCTGCATCACGCGCTGGACGGGCTGGCGAACAGCCTGTCCGGGCTGGGTGTTTCCCTGATCATAAGGAGCGGCCCCGCGCGGGAAGTGCTCGACAAGGTGATCGAGGAGACCGGTGCCGGGGCCGTCCACTGGAACCGGCGGCATGTACCGGCCGAGGTCGAGATCGACAAGGCGATCAAGCAGGCCCTGAAGGATCGCGGTGTCGAGGCGAAGAGCTTTCAGGCGAACCTGCTGCACGAACCGTCGCGCCTGCTGACCGGCAGCGACGGACCCTACAAGGTCTATACACCGTTCTGGAAGGCGTTCAGGCGCGAGGATGCGCCGCGCAAGCCGCATCCTGCCCCGACGAAGCTGACGGCCTTCGAACAAAATCTATCAAGCGAAAAACTCTCCGATCTCAAGCTTCTACCGGTCAAACCAGACTGGGCCGGCGGTCTGCGCCAGACCTGGCAGGCCGACGAGGCCGGCGCGCATCAACGCCTGATGGGCTTTCTCGAAAGCGGGCTCGACGGCTATGCGGATGGGCGCGATCTTCCCGGCGAGCAGCATGTGTCCAACCTGTCGCCCTATCTGCGCTGGGGTGTCGTCTCACCCTTCCAGCTCTGGCATGCCGTCGATGAGGCGGATGCGCCGGCGCGCGACCGCGAGAAATTCCTGCAGGAACTGGTTTGGCGGGAATTCTGCCATCACCTGTTGTTCCATTTCCCGAGCCTGCCTGAGGAAAACTTCAACAACCGCTTCGATGCCTTTGAATGGATTGGAGATTCGCCGCATCTCGACGCCTGGCGGATAGGACGGACAGGCTATCCGATCGTCGATGCCGGCATGCGGCAATTGTGGGAAACCGGCATCATGCACAACCGCGTGCGCATGGTGGTCGCCTCCTTCCTGGTAAAGCACCTGCTGGTCGACTGGCGCATCGGGGAGCGATGGTTCTGGGACACGCTGGTCGATGGCGACCCTGCGTCCAATCCGGCGAACTGGCAGTGGGTTGCCGGGTCGGGCGCCGATGCCGCGCCCTATTTCCGCGTCTTCAACCCGATCCTGCAGGGCGAGAAATTCGACCCGGATGGAGTCTATGTCCGCCAATGGGTGCCGGAGATCGCCGATCTGCCGGACAAGCACCTGCATGCGCCGTGGAAGGCGCCAGAGGATGTGCTGGCGAAGGCGGGCGTGAAACTCGGCGAGACCTATCCCGCCCCGGTCGTCGACCATGGCGAGGCACGTCAGCGGGCGCTCGACGCTTTTGAGAAGCTCAAGGAAAACGGATGATCGCGCGTGGCATCGCCACAATCCGCGCGTGGTATTGCCACAACGCAAAAGGGGAACGCCGTGAAGCGTCCCCCCTGTTGCCTCAGATGAGAGCCGCCCCTGACAGAGAAACGGTCCCACGAAGCCCATCTAGGTTTCGATTGCGTCGGAAAGATGATCGCTCGGACGCTTCGTGTTGCGTTTTGTGTGCAGGCGGGAAATTCCTTCCGCATCGTCGGGCATTCGCGGAAAAACACGAATTGGCCTGACGCGCAAAAGTGCGCTAACACGGTTGGCCCGACACGCAGGGAAACACGCGCCGTTTCCCACTACCCAGCAAGGCCGCCATGATACGCCAGTCCACCCTCGACGCCATCGGCAACACGCCGCTCATCAAGCTGAAAAAGGCCTCGGAGCTGACCGGCTGCACCATTCTGGGCAAGGCCGAATTCGCCAATCCGGGCCAATCGGTCAAGGATCGCGCCGGCAAGTTCATCATCGAGGACGCAGTCGCCAAAGGGCTGATCCAGCCGGGCGGCACGATCGTCGAGGGCACGGCCGGCAATACGGGCATCGGGCTTGCCGTCGTCGCCAACGCCATGGGCTTCAAGACGATCATCGTCATTCCCGAGACGCAGAGCCGGGAAAAGAAGGACATGATCCGGCTGATGGGCGCGCAGCTCGTCGAGGTGCCGGCGGTGCCCTATCGCAATCCGAACAATTACGTGAAGGTCTCGGGCCGGCTCGCCGAGCAGATGGCGAAGACCGAACCCAATGGCGCGATCTGGGCGAACCAGTTCGACAACGTCGCCAATCGCGATGGCCATATCGTCACCACGGCGGAAGAAATATGGCGCGACACCGATGGCAAGGTCGACGGCTTCGTCGCCGCCGTCGGCACGGGTGGCACGCTGGCCGGTGTCGGCATCGGGCTGAAAGGCAAGAACACCGACGTCAAGATCGCGCTCGCCGACCCGATGGGCGCGGCGCTCTACAGCTATTACACCACCGGCGAGTTCAAGTCGGAGGGAAGCTCGATCACGGAAGGCATCGGCCAGGGCCGCATCACCGCGAATCTCGAAGGTTTCAATCCCGATTTCGCCTTCCAGATCCCCGACACCGAGGCGCTGCCGATCCTGTTCGACCTGCTCGAGCACGAGGGGCTGTGCCTCGGCGGTTCGACCGGCATCAACGTCGCCGGCGCCATCCGCCTTGCGCGCGAACTGGGGCCCGGCCACACCATCGTCACCGTGCTCTGCGATCCCGGCACGCGCTACCAGTCGAAACTGTTCAATCCCGAATTCCTGCGCTCGAAGGAGTTGCCGGTTCCGGCCTGGCTGGAACGAGAAACGCAACTCGACATCCCCTTCGAGGAAGCCTGACCAGCAAGCGGACCCTGCCATGGCTTTCGAAACCCGCCTCGCCTTTCTCGACGATGCCTATCTGACCGCCTGCGAGGGCACGGTCCTCGCCGTCAACGATCGCGGCGGCATCATTCTCGACGAGACCAATTTCTACGCCACCAGCGGCGGCCAGCCCGGCGACACCGGCTGGCTGGAGCGCGAGGACGGCTCGAAGATCAAGATCGCGGCGACCGTGTCGGGCGAGAGCAAGCAGGAGATCGTGCTGGTGCCGGCCGAGGGCGAGCCCCTGCCTTCGGTGGGCGAGAGACTGGTCGGCCATATCGACTGGGACCGGCGCTACAAGCTGATGCGCATGCACACCGCCTGCCACATCCTCTCGGTCGTCTGCCCCTACCCGATCACCTCGGCCAATATCGGCGAGGAGGAAAGCCGGGTCGATTTCGACATTCCCGAGGCCGGCGTCACCAGGGAAGACGTGACGGCGCAGATGATGGAGATCGTCAACGGCAACCATCCCGTTTATGCGAGCTGGATCGCCGAGGCCGAACTCGACGCCAATCCCGGAATGATCAAGTCGAAAAACGTACGCCCGCCGCGCGGCGCCGGCCGTATTCGTTTGGTCGCCATCGGCGAGGAAGCCTCGGTCGACAGCCAGCCCTGCGGCGGCACCCATGTCACCGAAACCGCCGAGGTCGGTGAGATCCATATCGGCAAGATCGAGAAGAAGGGGCGCGAGAACCGCCGGTTCCGCATCCGCTTCGGTCCGCCGCCATCGGCGTGAGGTCCGGTGCCGAACCTGAACGGGAGGAGATGAAAGCGTGAAGCTTGAAGGTTCGTGCCATTGCGGCGCCGTCCGGTTCCACCTGGAATCCAATACCCCGTTTCCCTATCAGCGCTGCTATTGCTCGATCTGCCGCAAGACGGCGGGCGGCGGCGGCTATGCAGTCAATCTGATGGGCTGGGCCGACAGCCTCGAGGTAGAGGGCGAGGATGCCATCGGCGTGTATCGCGCCGAAAGCGGCGGCAGCACCGGCCAGGTCGAGCGCCGCTTCTGCACGCGCTGCGGCAGCGCGCTGTGGCTGTTCAACGATCGCTGGCCCGACCTGATCCACCCCTTCGCCTCTGCGATCGATACCGACCTGCCGAAGCCCGACGAGGTCGTCCACATGATGCTGGAATTCAAGGCATCATGGGTCGACGTGCCCGAAGGACCGGGGCACGTTCATTTCGACGGCTATCCGGGTCGTTCGGCCGAGGTCTGGCACGACCGGCAACTCGGCCGCGATAATGATCGGCGCGGAGATTCCGATTGAGCAGAAATGAGGGAGCGCAGATGAGCCAGGCACGCCCGTTCACGATCAGCCCAGACGAATTGCAGTCGCGTCTCGGCGAAGCCAATCTGCGTATCGTCGATGCCTCCTGGTACCTGCCGGCGCAAAACCGCAACGGCCGTGGCGAATACGAGGCGGCACGCATTCCCGGTGCCGTCTATTTCGATCTCGATGCGATCAGCGACCAGCACTCCGACCTGCCGCACATGCTGGCCGCGCCAGAAGCCTTCGCCGAAGCCGTCGGCGCGATGGGGATCAGCCAAACCGACGACATAATCGTCTATGACGGCCCCGGCCTGTTTTCCTCGGCGCGCGTGTGGTGGAATTTCCGCGTCATGGGCGCCAAATCGGTGCGCGTGCTCGACGGCGGCTTCGACCGCTGGCGCGAAGCCGGCCGACCGGTCGAAACCGGTGCGCCGACGCAACCAGAGCCGGCCGTCTTCAAACCCGCCTTCGACGCCTCGCGCGTGCGCTCTATCAAGGATATCCACGCCAATCTGAAGCTTGGCGAACAACTCATCCTGGACGCACGCCCCGTGGGACGGTTCACTGGTGAGGTTCCCGAACCGCGCCCCGGCCTGCGTTCCGGGCATATTCCGGGCGCGCAGTCGATGCCGGCCGACACGTTTTCGGTCGATGGGCGCCTGAAGGAGATCGACGAACTGAAGCCGATGTTCGAGGCCGCCGCGCTGACGCCGGAACGCCACGCCATCACCTCTTGCGGATCGGGGGTCACCGCAGCCATCATATCGCTGGCGCTGGAGACCATCGGCCACGCCAACCACTCGCTCTATGACGGCTCCTGGGCCGAATGGGGCGCCGCCGACAACGCGCCCGTCGCCACCTGGGAGTGACGGCCGGACGCAATCCAATCACGGAGCCGCGTGCAGCATGGCCAAGGCCAAACCAAAGACACTGACCGCCCGCATTACCTATCTGGAAATGGCCACCCGCCCGTCGCTTCACGTGCCCATGCCGTCAAGACCGGCGCTGGCGCTGATACGCACGCAAAACATGCCGCTCGCCTATTATCGCTACCTCTACAGCCAGGTCGGGCGCGACCATCACTGGTACGAGCGGCGCGACATCGATGACGAGAAGCTGTCTGCAATCATCCATGCCGAGACGACGCAGATCGACGTGCTCTACGCCGATGGCTGCCCGGCCGGTTTCTTCGAACTCGACGCGTCCCGCCTGCCCGAGGTGGTGGAACTGGCCTATTTCGGCCTGTGCCCGGACTATGTCGGGCTGGGACTGGGCAAATGGTTCCTCGCAAACGCGATCGAGACAGCCTGGGACAAGGGCCCGGAGCGGCTTACCGTGCACACCAATTCGCTTGACCACGCCGCCGCCCTGCCGCTCTATCAGCGTCTCGGCTTCGAGCCGGTCGGCACGGCGGAAGAGACGGTCGAAGTACTGGACTGACGCCCGTTCGTCAGTCAGCAGCCGGCCTCACGCCCGCCCTGCGCCTTCGCAATGCCGGCCGGATCGCCCAGTGGGCCAGCAGCACGGCGCCGGTCGATACGAGTACGGCAAGGCACAACAGCCATTTCGAGAAGGGTTCCATCGCGCCCTCGATCAGCAGGGCATGGATGATGGTGGCGATCACCACGACGAGCACGACCGCATTGTGGATCACGCTCCACAGCGAAGGGCGGAGCCGGCGCCGGAAGATCGCCAGCAACCCTGTCAGCACGATCCCCCACAGCGCGACGACGCCGTAGACGGAGAATGGCGTCGGCGCGACGAGCAGCATGGCATCGAGTGTGTCCTGCGCGCTGGTCAGATAGAGCCCGAGGATATGCAGGCCGACGCAGGCGACGATCGCCGAGCCCAGCCATCGGTGCCATCGGCGACTCCTCGCCGCCCGGACACCGGGCAGGAAACCGACCGCGAGCATGGGCTGAATTACGAAGAGCGCGAGCCCAACGATGCCGGCGAAGCCGCCGGCGATATAGGCCGCGTTGCGATAGGCGAGATAGGGGCTGGCTGCCGCGATCAGCACGGGGCCAAGCATAATCGCAAGGACAGCGATCCAGATCAGCCACGACGGGATGCTTCTTCGCGTCATGCCCCGGTCAGCGCGTGATCACACCGGTGCGAGCACGAAATCGGCGCTGACCGATGTGTCGCTTGCACTCGGCATGACGGGGCGCAGGAAGACCGTTTCGAAGGCGTCGTCGTCATAGGCCAGATGCGCGTGAGGCTGACCAAAATTCGGCACGATCTGCTCCGTCTCCAGGCGGAAGGTGCCGTCCGCCGCCGTCAGGACGGAGCCGTGATTGCGCGGCTCGCGCTCGCCGCCCAGAACGGTCGCGGCCCATATCTGGATGCGCACGCCTTCGAGCGGCGCGCCATCGCCCGCCCTGCGTACCGTTCCCCTTACCCAGAAGCCCGAACCCAGCCGCTCGACCAGCGGAGCGTTCGGACGGTAATTGTTGGCGCCGCCGCGCATGGTACGCGTCGGGGCCAGACCCGAGGCGAGCGCAGGCATGGCCAGTCCCATCGGTCCCTGGGCGAGAACCAGTCCGGCGGCCCCGGCGCCGCGGAGGAATGTTCGGCGATTGCTGAATTCCGGCTTCATGTCGGTCGCATCCTCGTCGGTTCGCGTTGCTTGACGGCCGGCAGCATTGCTTCTGAATGTGCCAGCCGCATCTGCCGGAAAGTATAGGAGACGACAGCGGCCATAAAATGCGGCCGTGATGCACAATTGTGTGATCCGCCTTCGCCTATTGCGCCTTGTCCCTGGGCACGCCCGCGCCCATGCGGTTCCAGGCGTCAAGCGCGGCGATCTTGTAGGCCTCGGCGAGCGTCGGATAGTTGAAGGTGTTCTCGACAAAATAGTCGAGCGTGCCCTTCAGGTTCAGCACGGCCTGGCCGATATGGATCAGTTCGGTCGCGCCCTCGCCGACAATATGGCAACCGAGCAGCCGGCGCGTCTTCAACGAAAACAGCATCTTCAGCATGCCCTTGTCGAGGCCCATGATGTGGCCGCGCGAGGTTTCGCGGAAGCGCGCGATGCCGCTTTCATAGGCGATGCCGCGTTCGACGATCTCCTCCTCCGTCATGCCGACAGTCGACATTTCCGGCACCGAATAGATGCCGTAGGGAAAGAATTCGGGTGGCTCGTGCGCCGGCGCGGCGAGCGCGTGGCAGGCGGCGATGCGTCCCTGCTCCATCGACGTCGAGGCAAGGCTCGGAAAGCCGATCACGTCGCCGGCGGCATAGATGTGCGGCACGGCGGTCTGCAATGTCTCGGGATTGACCTTCAGGCGGCCGCGATGGTCGCTTTCCAGTCCGCAGGCTGAGAGGTTGAGCGCTGCCGTCGCCCCCATGCGACCGGCGGCGAACAGCAGCATGTCGGAGCGGACCTTGCGCCCGCCCTCCAGCTCGATCTCGCAGCCGCCGCCCGACGGGCGGGTGACCTTCTCGACCTTCTTGCCGAAGCGCATCACCATGCCCCGGTCGCGAAGCTGGTAGGTGAAATCCTCCATCAGTTCGCGGTCGATGAAGTCGAGCATGGTCTCGCGCGGCTCGATCAGCGTGACGTGGACGTCGAGCGCGGAGAAGATGGTCGCGTATTCGACGCCGATGACGCCGGCGCCGATCACCGCGATCGAGCGCGGCAGGCGCGGCAAATCGAGGATCTCGTCGCTGTCGAAGACGGACATGCCGTCGAAGGGAATGTAGTCGGGCCGGAACGGGATTGTGCCGACAGCGATCAGGAAGGTGTCGGCCGAGAAGGTGAAACACTCGCCCTCCTCGCCTTCCACCTCGACCTTGTGCGGGTCGACGAAGCGCGCCTTGCCGCGCAGCGTCGTCACCTGGTTGCGGGCGAACTGGTGCTCGAGCACCTCGACCTCGTGGCCGAGCGTGACGTGCAGCCGCTTGCGCAGATCGTCGGCGGTTATGTCCTGCTTGACGCGGTAGGACCGGCCGTAAAAGCCGCGCTCGCGCCAGCCCGACAGGTTGAGCGCGGTCTCGCGCAGCGTCTTGGAGGGTATCGTGCCGGTATGGACGGAAACACCGCCTACGCGGCCGCCCCTTTCGACGACCAGCACGTTGCGGCCGAGCTTGGCGGCCTGGATGGCGGCGCGTCGCCCGGCCGGCCCGCTGCCGATGACGACCATGTCATAGTGATCCACGATGCAGTCCCCATGCCCATCTTCGTCCTCCCGACCTCCCGGAGCCAGTATCGCCCCAGCGGACACGGAAAATCCAGCCCCGGGTTGAAATCGACATGAGCGCGCCATGTCCGGGCCAGAAATGACCCCAGCATGAATCGGGTGGCGGGAGGATGACACTGGCGGCAAAAGGCTGACATCAAACAGTCCTGACGGAGACCAGGCCATGACCATCAAATTCATCGCACTCGATACCAGTACCGTCCGCGACCTGCAAAACGGCGGCAAGGATGCCCATGGCATTGCCCCTGTCCACCTTGTCTCGGATGGCAATGGCATTCCCTGCCGACATTGCCTGCAACCGGTGGCCGGCGGTGACACCTATCTGGCGCTTGCCTACAGCCCGTTCGAGAGCCGACAGCCCTATGCAGAGACGGGGCCGATCTTTCTGCATGCGGACGAATGCGAACGCGCAGCCGATAGTGAAAGACCCGCCATGATGTTCAAGCTCGGTGGCGACTACATCCTGCGCGGCTACAATGACAAGGACTGGATCAATTACGACGCGGCGGAGGTCGTTCCGGCGAGCCGGCTGACCGAGGTGGCAGAAGCGCTGCTGGCGCGCGACGGCGTCGCTTATCTCCACATGCGCTCATCGCGCTACAATTGCTATCAGTGCCGCATCGAACGCGCCTGAATACCGGCACTGTATCGGGCAAACAAAAAGCCCGGCGCAAGCGCCGGGCTTTTCGCGGGTGCAAACAGGCGGAGGTTAGGCCACCTGTGAGAGGATCTGCTGCGGTTCGGCCAGTTCGTAGCCGAGCGCGTCGGCCACGGCGCGATTGGTGACCTTGCCGCGATGGACGTTCAGTCCGTTGCGCAGATGGGGATCGTCGACCAGCGCCCTCAGACCCTTGTCTGCCAGTTGCAGGCCGTAATAGAGCGTCGCGTTGTTGAGCGCGATGGCCGAGGTCACCGGCACCGCGCCGGGCATGTTGGCCACGCAGTAATGGATGATACCGTCGATTTCGTAGGTCGGATCGGAATGGGTGGTCGCGCGAGAGGTCTCGAAGCAGCCGCCCTGGTCGATGGCGACATCGACGAGCACCGAACCCTTCTTCATGCCCGACAGCATGTCGCGGCTGACGAGCTTGGGTGCCGCGGCACCCGGGATCAGCACCGCACCGATGACGACGTCGGCGGCGAAGCATTCCTCCTCGATCGTCTCGACCGTGGAGAAACGGGTGCGGATGCGGCCGTTGTAGATGTCGTCGAGTTCGCGCAGGCGCGGGATCGAGCGGTCGATGATGGTCACTTCGGCACCCAGGCCAACGGCCATCTTGGCCGCATTGTGGCCGACGACACCGCCGCCGATGACGGCGACCTTGGCCGGCAGCACGCCCGGCACGCCGCCGAGCAGGACGCCGCGTCCGCCATTGGATTTCTGCAGCGCCGTCGCGCCCGCCTGGATCGACAGGCGTCCGGCGACCTCCGACATCGGCGCCAGCAGCGGCAGGCCGCCGCGCGCGTCGGTGACGGTTTCATAGGCGATCGCGGTGGCGCCCGATTCGAGCAGGCCCCTGGTCTGTTCCGGGTCGGGTGCCAGATGCAGGTAGGTGTAAAGAAGCTGGCCTTCGCGCAGCTGCGCCCATTCCGAAGGCTGGGGTTCCTTGACCTTCACGATCATGTCGGACGGGGTGAAGACCTCTGCTGCGGTGGCGACAATCTTCGCGCCGGCGGCCTGATACTGGCCGTCATCTGCGCCGATGCCCTCTCCCGCGCCGCTCTCGACGATGACGGTGTGGCCATGCAGAACGTATTCGCGCACGCTGCCGGGGGTCAGGCCGACCCGGTATTCGTGGTTCTTGATTTCCCTGGGACATCCGACGCGCATGCTTGCCTCCGCGTGAGCGAGTGTGACTGGATGCCGTTCAGTATCGCGCCGATCGCGATCAATGTCCTTGCAAACATCCGTTCCCATCAGAGCGATTTTCGGCGATAATTGCGCAAATCACGACTCCAGCCGGATTTTATTGCGTCATGAATCTCGATCGTACCGATAGACTCATCCTGCAGACCCTGCAGGACAATGCCCGCATGCCCAATGTCGAGCTCGCGGAGCGTGTCGGGCTTTCCGCCTCGGCATGCTCGCGTCGGCTTCAGCAACTCGAACAGGCCGGTGTCATCGAGGGCTATCAGGCGGTGATCAACAACAAGGCGCTTGGCCAGGCGATCACCGCGCTGGTGCACATCACGCTCAAGGGACAGTCGGAGGAACATCTCAGGCGGTTCGAGGAATCGGTACGTATCTGCCCCTATATCGTCGCCTGCTTTCTCATGTCAGGAGAAAGCGACTACCTTATCCGGGTGAACGCGCGCGACATGGAACACTACGAACAGATCTACAAGAGCTGGCTGTCGACCCTGCCCGGCGTTTCACGCATCCAGTCGAGCTTCGCCATGCGCGTGGTTGTAAACCGGGCAAATATCGACGTGGCGATGTTAGACAGCCAGCGCTAGCGAGGCCATCATGGAGGCACTGAAGAAAGCTCGTCGGGGGAGGAGAATGAAACGGGGCCTTTCATTGTTCGTCGGCATCGTTGCCGGCCTGATGCTTGTCATCGCCCTCGGACCAAGACCTCCTGTCGACGAAACCATCCGCTTCGAGGCCGCCGGCATCGGTTCGGACATCGATGCCTGGCTGGCCAACAGGGAATCGCAGGTCGAGGGCCTGAAACCAGGTGCGGAAAAGGAAATCGTCTGGGCCAATCCGCAGACCAAGGCCAAGACACCCCTCTCCTTCATCTATGTGCACGGCTTTTCGGCGACGAAATGGGAAACCCGCCCGGTTTCAGACAGGGTCGCGGAAGCGTTCTCCGCCAATCTGTTCTACACGCGCCTGACCGGGCACGGCGCCGATGGCGAGGCGCTGGCACAGGCCAGCGTGAATGACTGGGTCAACGACATGGCCGAGGCGATCGCCATCGGCGAACGCATCGGCGAACGCATCGTCATCATCGCCACGTCCAGCGGCGCAACGCTGGCGACCTGGGCGTCCGGCAATGCCAGGCTGATGAGCAAGGTCTCCGGGCTTGTGCTGATGTCGCCCAATTACGAAGTCCAGGGCGCTTCTCTGGGCCTGCTCAACATGCCCTGGGGCTCGACCTTGTTGCCGCTCGCCTTCGGCGAAACGCGAAGCTGGGAGCCGCATAATGCCGAACAGGCCAAATGGTGGACGACCTCCTACCCCTCCGTCTCGGTGCTGACGCTCGCGGCGCTGATGAAGACCGTCAGCGTGATGAACCCGGCCGAGGCGACCACGCCGGCCCTGTTCATCTGTTCGCCGCAAGACACGGTGACGGTGCCCAAGGCTGCCGAAGAGGTCTACGAGCGCTGGGGGGCGCCGAAAAAGCTCATCCGGATCGAGGAAACGGGCGACCCGAGCAACCATGTCATCGCCGGCGACATTCTCAGCCCCGGCAATACCGACCGCGTCGTCGCCGACATCGTCGCATGGGTAAAGACGCTGGAGCGCTGACCGGCGCTAGCGCGGTTTCGCGTCGCGCGAGAACAAATAGAGCGCCAGCACGGCCAGCAGCGTGATCGCATAGAAGGCGAACAGCGCCGAATAGGCATGGGTCCAGTCACCGCCGTCCTGTCCCGGTCCCAGCCGTTCGACCACATTGCCGGTCGCAAACTGCATGACGCCGACCCCGCCGATCGAGAAGAAATTCATCAGCGTGACGCCGCGCCCGGTCATGTGGGCCGGGACGAAGGCCTTGCCGTGGGCCATCTGCACCACATAGGACGCGCCGAACACGCCGACGACGGCGAACAGCGCGGTTGCGGCGGCGACCGGCATGCGCGGCGCAACGGCGAGCGCCAGGGCCGCCCCGGCGACGACCAGATTGCCGCCGATAACGACCCATTTGCGGCTGTTGAAGATGCGGTCCAGCGGGCCATAGACCAGGCTGCCAAGCGACAATCCAATCGCCATGGTGAGCGCGATGGCGCCGATGCCGGTCGCGTCCAGCCCGTGGACGTCGCGCATGTAGGGCGCGACCCACAGGCCGCGAATGCCGGCGGCGACCGCATAGCCCAGAAAGATGCAGGGCAGAATCGGCCAGAGCGCGCGGGTGCGCAGGAGTTCGAGATAGGAGCCGTTCTGCCCGTCCGCCTCGCCCTCGCGTTCAGGGTCGCGCAGGACGAGCAGGATAGCGGCGGCCGTGATGAAGGTGACGGCACTCAGCATCCACAGAGACTCGCGCCAGCCGAACGTTTCCACGGCCAGCGCCAGGGGCGCGGAGCCGGCGATGTTGCCGAGCGTGCCGACGGCGACGAAGGTCGACCCCAGCGTGGCGAAGCTCGCCGCTGAAAACTGCCGCGCGAACAGGTAGAACGACGCCATCAGCACGGGCGCGCAGCCGATGCCGATCAGGCCCATGGCGATGATCACCTGCATCGGGGACTGCGCCATGGCAAACAGGGCTGCCCCGCCCGCGCCGGCGGCGGCGTGCAGCCAGGCCGCGGTACGGCGCGGCCCGTATTGGTCGAGCCACATGCCGATGGGAAACTGCGCCAGCGCGAAGGTCGCGAACCAGGCACCGGAGGCCGATGCCAGATCGGACGGCGTCATCGCAAGTTCATCGGTGAGATAGGGCACCAGAACCGCGAGAAACGAGCGGTAGAACTGGCTCAGCACATAGGCGACGCAGAGCGCAATGATTCCAGGCAAATTTCCTCCCCGCACGGACATTCATCGCCCGCGCGTCCTTCGCCTAGCCCCCAATGCGCGGCCGCGCAAGACCCATAAGGCGCCAGCCTGTGGGGGCCTGCTCCGGGCGATCAATCGTCCGCCCTAGTCTTCAGGGCCGACCTTGACGAGATCGGTGTGGCCGAAGCCTTTCGCGTAATCCAGCACGGACACCAGTTCGGGCCGGACCCTGAGACAGTAGACCTCCTCGGGATTGACGGGCGGCATGCCTGCATATTCGGGGTATTTGGCCATCAGGAGCGCGACGAAGCGCTCGATCTCGGCCATGTCCGTCACCCTGATCGCATGCGCGGCAAAGGACAGCCCGGCGATCTCCGAAACGCTGGTCACGTCATGATCGATGGTGATCGAAACGCGATTGTCATGCGCGATGTTGGCCGCCTTCTGGCTCTGCGCCCCGCACAGGAACCAGATGTCGAGCCCGTCATTGGCATAGCCGACCGTCGTTGCCTGCGGCCAGCCATCGGGCCGCAGCGTCGCGACCGTCATCAGACGGTTCGCATCCAGAATCTCCAGGATCTTGTCCTTCAGTTCCCTTTCCATCGGAAATCGCCCTTTCCGTTTGAATGGCGGACCGGTCCGCGTTCAGTTGCGCATGCGGCCGCCCCTCCGGCCCATGCCCATGCCCATGGTCGGCAGCACGATTTCGTCGGCGACCTCCTTCTGCTCGTCGCTCAGCACGGCGTAGAGCTTTTCGGTGGCTTCCTTGACCGAACGAATCTCCTCGAGGCGCGCCGCGATGTGGGTTTCCTGAAGCTGCAGCCGATCCGGCAGGGGCATTTTCAGGAAATCGCCGCTCTGGAAGTCCTTCATCATGGAACGCATCATGTCGTTGCGC
>JBHIWX010000073.1:0-21076 GCA_041987205.1 Rhizobiaceae bacterium
CGTTCCGCTCGGCCGCGATCTCGTCGCGGGGGCGGCCCCATTCTCGAGCGCGCGTGTCGACCGCCATGGGCGTGTTCATCAGGCCGGGCAGGATGACATTGGCGCGGATGTTGTGGGGGGCGCCCTGGTAGGCCAGCTGCTCCGTGAAGGCGACGACGCCCGCCTTGGAGGCCTTGTAGGCGACGTAAGGGTACATGTCGCGGACGGCCATCGACGAGATGTTGACGATGGAGCCGGACTTCCGGGCGCGCATGCCGGGCAGCACGTGCTTGCACGTCATCACCATGCCGCGGAGGTTGATCGCGAAGACGTTGTCGAAGGCGGCCTCGGTGAACGTGTCGATCTCGCTGTCGCCGCCGGCGATGGAGAGTCCGACATTGTTGTGGAGGACGTCGATCCGCCCGAGCTCCTTCTCCGCCGCCTGGACGGCCGCGACGATCTGGTCTTCGTGGGTGATGTCGGCCGCGAGCGCGATGGCGCGACCGCCTTCGGCGCGGACGAGAGCGGCCGTCTCTTCCGCTGCCTCCAGGCTGCGGTCGACGCAGGCGAGGGCGGCGCCTTCCCGCGCGAACAGCAGGCAGACGGCGCGGCCGTTGCCGACGGTCTCCCCCGGGGACTGGCCCGCGCCGACGATCATGGCCGTTTTGTTTTCCAGGCGCACCTTCAATCCTCCCGCTGGCGCATCTATAGAAGGCGGGCAGCATCGCGGCCGGCCGGGCCGGGCGCAAGGCGGGCGTTAACGCAGGCTTCAAGCGGATCGGCGACACTCCGTCGGCGTCGCGAGCCGGCGGTTGCGGAAACGCGCCTGCTGTGAGCATTCTCCGCGCGGCTGACAGGAGCAGGCAATCCCCATGAACCCAGAGGCCGCGCTGAAACGCGTCGTCGCCGGCTGCCGCACCGGCGGAAGGCTGCGGTGTCGTGGCACTTTCCTGCGTCGCCGCCGGGGGCGCGCTCTGCTGCTGGGTTGCCTGCGTCTGCGAAGTGCCCTGGCCGCTGCTGACCGGGGGAGTGTCCGAATTGCAGGCCGCCAGCGTCAGCATGGCGAGCAGCGGCAGAAGGATACGCAGCATGAAATTCTCCGATTGAACAAGGTCCGGCCGCCATTCGTGGCGCCAACGATAGGAATTTGCGGTTACCGGCCGACTTTCGACATCAGCGCATCGAGGACCGATCCGGGAACAAAGGGTGAGACATCACCGCCCATTTTCGCGACCTGACGCACCAATGTGGCGGTAATGGCACGAAACTGCGGGGATGCGGGAAAAAACACCGTCTTGATGTCCGGCGCCATGACGCCGTTCATCCCGGCCATCTGCATCTCGTAATCGAGATCGGTGCCGTCGCGCAGGCCGCGCACCAGCATGTTTGCCCCCGCCTTGCGCGCGGCGTGAATGACCAGCCCCTCGAAGCTCTCCACCCGCACGCGCTCGCGCAGACCCGTCTCGGCCTCCTCGATCGCCTCCGCGATCAGTTCGGCGCGCTCCTCGAAGCTAAACATCGGCGTCTTGGAAGCCTGCACGCCGATCCCGACCACGACCTCGTCGGAAAGCGCCAGCGCCTGGCGCAGAACGTCGACATGACCATTGGTCAGCGGATCGAAGGAACCAGGATAGTAGGAAATGCGTTTCATGCAGGTAACCGCGAACGATGACGGACAAAGAGGCGAACTTGATGCCGGAACAATGGGCATATTTCGAACGGTCGGGAGCCGCTATCGGCCCGGCGGTGTCGAGACATAGCCCAAAACCAACGCTTTTCACACGCAATCAGGCGAAAAAAGTGAACGGTTTCACTTCTAAAGTGAGAGTTTTCACCATTCGGTGTGAACGGCGCCATGTTTCGGACAGGAAAGGCTTTTTCGGCCGGCAGCGCTCGCGGCGACCCTTGGGGCAGGCAACCTTCGAGTTTCACAGTGTGCGAAACATCACACCGGCAGATGAACCGAAACTGAATATAGGGTTCAGGACCGGTAACAAACCGGAAGCATAAAATCCGACCCGTCGAATGAACGCAAAGACAAGTTGTTTCGACGACAATGGGATTGAAAACAGGGAGATACCTCTCATGGCAATGTTGATCGCAGCCTTCGTAATGGCATCGGCAATGATGATTGCCGCCACTTGGTCGCTGCATGTGGAGCGCAAGCGCGAGATCCATCGCCAGCTGCGCACCGCCAATCTGCGCGGCCGGTTTGCCTCGCTCGACTGAGCGGCCCGGATCGAGCCGGTCTTGAAATTCACGTACCAGTCCCCAACTGGTTAATCAGGAATTGAGACTGTATATCCCCGCGCGGACCAGGGTCCTGAACCAGCCCTGCCCGCGCCATGCCCGACCTTCAGTCTCATAAACTGGCGCGGATCCGCTCCGCGCCTTTTTTTGCGTCCAGTCCTACCGATAGAAGTGTCAATCCAGATCGAGCCGCAGGATCGGCCGCCTGGGCAGCCTTCGCGCAATCTCCCGGAATCCGAGTTCCGTGAACGCGGCGGGCGTGCCCAGAAACAGATCGTAACTGCCCGTGCGACCGTCTCCGTCGACCGGATAGGCCTCGATGGCCTTGCCGCCTTGGCTGCCGACGAAATCGATGCCAGCCCGGATCAGTGCGCGCATCAGCCCTTTGCGGCGAAACTTCTTGCGTACGACGAAGCAGTTCATCGCCCAAATGGAGTCGGTATCGATATTCGTATCGACCGGCGCCAACGGCTTCGAGCGGTTTAGCCGGTCGAAACGCGTGCGCGGCGCGAGCGAAAGCCATGCCGCCGGTTCGCCGCCGACATAGGCGATCACGCCGGGCCGGCGATCGCTGGCGACCTGTTCCTGAAGATGGATCCTGTTGTCACCGGTTTCGCCCGCTCGATAGGCCTTGTTCGACAGATACCAGTAGGCGCACCAACATTTGCCAGCATAGCCGCCATCCTCGAACACGGCGGCAACGTCTTCCCACCGCTCCGGCGTGGCGGGAAAGGCCTCGACCTCGCTACCCGTCACGCCCTCAGGCCCGTTTCAGCGTCGCCAGCCAGAGCCCGCCACCGATCAGGATCGTGCCCGAAATGCGCTCGACAAGGCGTACTCGGGTGCGCGTCAGCAGCGATCCAGCCTTGCCGGCAATCAGCGCATAGGCGGAATCGAAGATCGCGCCGACCACCATGAAGACCAGGCCGAGCACCAGCGTTTGCTCGAATGTACTGCCCGCAGGCGGATCGATGAATTGCGGGATGAAGGCCCCGAAGAACAGCAGCGCCTTGGGGTTCGACCAGATGACGATGAAACCCTGCCAGAAATAACCCGTTCTCGGCCGGCGCACCTTGTTCACGTCGCCGATATCGCCCGAAGAGGTGAGCAGGCGGAAGCCGAGCCAGATCAGATAGGCTGCGCCGGCGAGCTTCACCCAGAAGAAGGCATGCGCCATGAAGGAGACGACCGTTTCCAGGCCGAACGCCACGATGAACAGCATGGGAACCAGCCCGGCCTGCGTGCCCGCGACGTTGAGCAGGCCCGCACGCGCACCGTCGCGCAGCGAATTGGCGACGATCACGGTGACCGTCGGCCCTGGAACGATGATGATGAAAAAGGAGGCGAGCGCTACCGTCGCGATGACCGCCCAGCTCATTGCCCGTTGCCTTCCCCGTCTTGGCCGCCACGATCCTGATCGCCGGCCTGATCCCCTGTCTCGTTCGCAGAGCCTGCCTCAGGGTCCTGCGTCTCGATCGCCTCGGCCTCGGCCACAATCTCGTCGCCCTCTTCTTCCTCGGGCTCGCCGATATGCTCGACCGAGACGACCTTCTCGTCCTTTGCCGTATTGAAGATGCGCACGCCCTTCGAGGCACGGCTGGTGAAGCGGATGCCGTTGACGGGCACGCGGATCAGCGTGCCCTTGTCGGAGACCAGCATGATCTGGTCGCCGTCGGCCACCGGGAAGGCGGCGACCAGTTCGCCGATCTCGCCCAGCTTGGAGATGTCGGTGGCGCGCAGCCCCTTGCCGCCGCGACCCGAGGTGCGGAAATCATAGGAAGACGAACGCTTGCCGTAGCCGAACTCGCTCACGGTGAGAAGGAACTCTTCCCTTTCCTTGAGTTCCGCATAGCGCTCCTCGGAAAGTTCCGCCTCGCCGGCGATTTCTTCCTCGTCCGCGACAACGGCCTCCTCGGCGCCCTCGCCGTTCAGCTCGTCGTCATGCGCCCGCCGCTCGGCGCCCGCGCGCTTGAGGAAGGCGACGCGTTCGGCCGGCGTCGTCTCGACATGGGCCAGGATCGCCATGGAGATGATGCGGTCCTCGTCCGCCAGGCTGATGCCGCGCACGCCGACAGAATTGCGTCCGGCGAACACGCGCACATCGGTGACAGGGAAGCGGATCGTCTGGCCGCGTGCCGTGGTCAACACCACGTCGTCGCTTTCCTCGCAGGTATGGACGGACAGAATCTCGCCGCCCTCCTCGTCGTCGAGCTTCATGGCGATCTTGCCGTTGCGCCTGACGTCAACGAAGTCGGACAGCTTGTTCCGGCGCACCGTGCCGCGCGTGGTGGCGAACATCACGTCGAGTTCGCTCCAGCTTTCCTCGTCCTCCGGCAGCGGCAGGATCGAGGTGATGCGCTCGCCCTGCTGCAACGGCAGCATGTTGATCAGTGCCTTGCCGCGCGCCTGCGGCGCACCAACGGGCAGCCGCCAGACCTTTTCCTTGTAGACGATGCCGCGCGAGGAGAAGAACAGCACCGGCGTGTGGGTGTTGGCGACGAACAGGCGTGACACGAAATCCTCATCACGTGTCGACATGCCGGAACGACCCTTGCCGCCGCGACGCTGCGCCCGGTAGGTGTCGAGCGGCACGCGCTTGATGTAGCCGCCATGGGTGACGGTCACCACCATGTCCTCGCGTGCGATCAGGTCCTCGTCATCGACATCGTAGCCGCCATCGACGATCTCGGTCCGGCGCGGGGTGGCGAACTCGTCGCGCACGGCCACGAGCTCGTCCTTGACAATGGTCAGCACGCGTTCGCGCGACGCCAGGATGGCGAGATAGTCGGCAATCTCCTCGCCGAGCTTGTGCAACTCGTCGGAGATTTCGTCGCGGCCGAGCGCCGTCAGGCGCTGCAGGCGCAGATCGAGGATCGCGCGCGCCTGCTCTTCCGAGAGATTGTAGGTGCCGTCCTCGTTCAGCGTGTGGCGCGGGTCGTCGATCAGCTGGATCAGCGGCGCAACGTCATGCGCCGGCCAGCGCCGCGTCATCAACTGCTCGCGCGCCGTCGCCGGATCGGGCGCGGCGCGGATAAGCTTGATAATCTCGTCGATATTGGCGACCGCGATGGCGAGACCGACCAAGACATGGGCGCGGATGCGTGCCTTGTTGAGCAGGAACTTGGTGCGCCGCGTAACGACTTCCTCGCGGAAGGCGTTGAACGCCCTGAGCATGTCCATCAACGTGAGCTGCTCGGGCTTGCCGCCATTCAGCGCCACGAAATTGCAACCGAACGAGGTCTGCAGCGGCGTGTAGCGATAGAGCTGGTTCAGCACCACGTCGGGCACCGCGTCGCGCTTCAACTCGACGACCACGCGATAGCCGTCGCGGTCGGATTCGTCGCGGATGTCGGCGATGCCCTCGATCCGCTTCTCGCGCACCAATTCGGCGATCTTCTCGATCATCGTCGCCTTGTTGACCTGGTAGGGCACCTCGGTGACGACAATGGCCTCGCGTTCGCCGCGTACCGTCTCCATGTCGACCTTGCCGCGCATCATCACGGAGCCGCGCCCGGTCTCGTAGGCCGAACGGATGCCGGCACGGCCTAGAATGAGGCCGCCGGTCGGAAAATCCGGCCCCGGAATGATCTGCATGATTTCGGCGAGCGAAATCGAGGGATTGTCGATCAGCGAGATGCAGCCGTCGATCACCTCGCCCAGATTGTGCGAAGGAATGTTGGTCGCCATGCCGACGGCGATGCCGCCCGCACCGTTGACCAGCAGATTGGGAAAGCGTGCCGGGATGACAACCGGTTCACGCTCGGAATTGTCGTAGTTGTCCTGGAAGTCGACCGTGTCCTTGTCGATATCGGACAGCAATTCGTGCGCGGCCTTGTCGAGCCTCGACTCGGTGTAGCGCATTGCCGCCGGCGGATCGCCGTCGATCGAGCCGAAATTGCCCTGCCCGTCGATCAGCGGCACGCGCATGGAGAAATCCTGCGCCATGCGCACCAGCGCGTCGTAGATCGACTGGTCCCCATGCGGGTGATACTTACCCATGACGTCGCCGACGATCAGCGCGGACTTGCGGTAGGGCTTGTTCCAGTCGCGCCCGTTTTCCGCCATGGAATAGAGAATGCGGCGATGGACGGGTTTCAGCCCGTCACGCACATCCGGCAGCGCCCGACTCACGATCACGCTCATCGCGTAATCGAGATAGGAACGGCTCATCTCCTCGATGATGGAGATGGGATTGACGTCGGACGGCCCGCCGGAAGGGCGGCCTGGTGCGTTGGTTTCGTCTGACAAGAATGATGCTCTTCAGGCCAATGGAAGGAATGGCTTTCAATATAGGCGATTCCTACCACAAAGCCAAATCCACAGGCCGGTTTGCACACGTTTTAGGTCTGTAATTACAATGGCTTACACCTTCGTTTTTCCGCCACACGGAAATTTGGTCGCACGCTTCGCAAATTGGCCGCATTTCGGCGAATCGGCAGCCATCGCCGGCCGCCGTGCCAGGCCTTGGCGTGGCGGTCTCTGTCGCCGCTCCTTGGCCTCGGCGAGCTTCCCGGTTAAGCTGCATTGTTACCGGTGTTGGTGGAAGCACCGTGCGAAACCGACCTCGCGGACACGCCCTTGCCGAGCACCGACACCCTGTTCAACGCCTTCGTTACGCTGCTGGTCACCATCGACCCGCCGGGGCTGGCACCGCTTTTCCTTGCGCTGACTGGCGGCATGAGCCGCGCCGAACGCTTCTCGGTCGCAAGCCGCGCGACGATCATCGGTTCGGTCGTGCTGCTCGCCTTCCTGTTCACCGGCTCGGTCATCCTCTCGGCGCTCGGCATTACGTTGCCGGCCTTCCGCGTGGCCGGCGGTCTGCTGCTCTTCTACATCGCCTTCGAGATGATCTTCGAGAAGCGACAGGAACGCCACGAACGCACCTCGCAACGTGCGGTGAGCCGCGACCACATCGCCAACATCGCCGCCTTTCCGCTTGCCGTGCCGCTGATCGCCGGTCCCGGCGCGATCTCGGCCACCATCCTGCTGTCGGAAGAATTCGCCGCCGAGAGCTGGGGCTGGGCATGGCTCGTCGTCATCGTACTGGTGGTAATGGTCATCGTCCTGACGGCCTTCGTGCTGGCCGAGCGCATCGACAAATATCTGGGCGCCACGGGCCGCACGATACTGACGCGCTTGCTTGGCCTGCTGCTCGCCGCCCTCTCCGTCCAGTTCGTCGCCGACGGTATCAAGGCCCTGATCGCCGCCTGATCACCACCAGATCGCAGCAGGAAGCTGGCACTAGCGGTCGGGCATTCTCACCCGCATTTCCTTGCCGCCGAGCCCGTGCACCTTGTCATGCGCCCGCACGACGACCTCGAGAATGCCTTCGGGAATGACAATACCGGTCTGCGACCTCGTGAATGGCTGCTCGTTCTCATGAGGGTGCAGCAGCACGCGTTCGCCATGAACCGTGCCGTCGTCGCCCACGACCTCCCACTTGTCAGCGTAGTGATCCCAGCCTTCGTCGGCATGGCGCACCGTCACGGCGAAACGATAGGTGCTGTCCTGCGTCGACACCTCGACACCGACCACATCCGCCTCGCCGGCCATGGAAGCCGCGCAGGTCTGCAGAAGCACGCCGGAAACTGCAAAGACCAGCCTCGCTGAATATCGTATCCGTGCCGTCATGCCGTCCTCCGTTCGACACAAGGATAAAGCCTATCCCGGATCGCCGCTGTCGCGCATCACATCGACATCAAAACCGCGCGACGCTACGCTTGGGCCACGCAAAGCTTGCGCTGACGCGCCTGACCGGGCAATCAGACACGCGGAACAATGGAGGCCCTGAATGGCGACCGGCTCGAAAAAGGTCATCTACGCGGCACTGGCCGGCAATGCGCTGATCGCCGTCACGAAATTCGTGGCGGCGTCGATCACCGGTTCGTCGGCCATGCTGTCGGAAGGCATTCACAGCCTGGTCGATACCGGCAATCAGGGGCTGCTGCTCTACGGCCTGCGCCGGGCAAAGAAGCCCGCCGACGAAAAGCATCCCTTCGGCTATGGCGCGGAGCTCTATTTCTGGGCATTCGTCGTCGCCATCCTGATCTTCGCCGTCGGTTCCGGCATCTCGATCTACGAGGGCGTGCAGAAGGTCCTCCATCCCCACGAAGTCGCCAATCCGCTCATCAACTATGTCGTGCTCGGACTCGCCATGTGCTTCGAGGCGGTCGCCTGGTGGATCGCCTTCAAGGAGTTCCAGACCACGCGCGGCAAGCGCGGCTATCTGGAAGCCGTCCAGCAGTCGAAAGACCCGACTGTCTTCACCGTGCTCTTCGAGGATACGGCCGCCATGCTCGGCCTCGTCGTCGCCTTCGTCGGCATTCTGGGTGCGCAATATCTCGGCATCGCCGAATTGGACGGCGTCGCCTCCATCCTGATCGGCGTCATCCTCGCCATCACCGCAGCCCTGCTCGCTTACGAGACCAAGGGGCTGCTGATCGGCGAAGCGGCGGCGCCCGAGATCGTCTCGGCCATCCGCGGCATTGTCGAGGCGACCCCGACGGTAGATCGCCTCAACGAGATCAGGACACTGCATCGCGGCCCGAACGACGTGCTGCTCGCCCTGTCGGTGGATTTCGAGAACAATCTGACCGCCGGAAAGGTCGAGGAGGCGATCGGCCAGCTCGAAGACGCGATCAAGGAACGCTTTCCGGTGGTCAAGCGTCTGTTCATCGAGGTCCAGTCGGCCGCCGACCATGCCGAGGAGGTGGCGAAAGCCGACGCGGAGCGCGTCCGCGAGATCTGACAGGCCTAAGTTCTCGCAACCTACACATCCGCAGCGTTCGTTCGGGCGCGAAACGCACCGGCGCGGCTAGGCGGAATCCCGATTCTGTGCCAGTGTGCTCGTGTCCCTGCGTACGCGCCATAAAATTCCAATGAAAACAACACTCTCGACCGAAACTGAAGCCTGGCCGATCCGTGGCGCCTTCACGCTCTCGCGCGGCTCCAAGACCGAGGCTGTCGTGGTCGTCTGCCGCATCGCGCGCGACGGCGTCACCGGCACGGGTGAGTGCGTGCCCTATGCCCGCTACGGCGAAACGGTCGAAAGCGTATTGGCCCAGATCGACGAGGTCACGCCGCTGGTCGCCGATGGTGCCGGACGCAAGGAGATCAATGCGGCGATGGCGCCGGGCGCCGCACGCAACGCCGTCGACTGCGCGTTGTGGGACCTCGAGGCGAAGCAGTCGGGCCTGCCGGTCCACCGCCGCATCTGCGCCGCGCCACCACGCCCGGTACCGACCTGCGTCACCATCAGCCTCGACGATCCGCAGGAAATGGCCCAGCACGCCCGCGCCAACGCGATGCGTCCCATGCTCAAGGTCAAGCTCGGCGGCAGCAATGACGAGGACATCATCCATGCCGTCACGGCCGCCGCCCCGGACGCCCGGATCATCCTCGACGCAAACGAGAGCTGGACGCCCGACAACATCCACGACCTGATGATGGTCGCCGCGCAGGCGCGCATCATGCTGATCGAGCAGCCCCTGCCGGCCGGGCAGGACGAGATCCTGGAACACATCCCACATCCCGTGCCGATCTGCGCCGACGAAAGCGTGCATGTGACCGCAGATCTGGAGCCCATGCGCGAGCGTTACGACGCGGTCAACATCAAGCTCGACAAGACCGGCGGCCTGACCGAGGCGCTCGCCATGCGCATGCGCGCGCACGAGATCGGCTATTCGGTGATGGTCGGCTGCATGGTCGCCACCTCGCTGTCGATGGCGCCCGCCATCCTGCTTGCGCAGGAAGCGCAATACGTCGACCTCGACGGGCCACTGCTGCTGACCCGCGACCGGCTGCACGGCCTGCATTATTCCGCCGTGGTCGTCTCCCCGCCCGATCCGCGCCTGTGGGGCTGAACCCTGCTCCCCAGAAAGAGCAGCGCCAGCGCGACCACACTCGCCGCCGTCATGATCAGAAAACCGCCGGCCCCGAAGGCGGCATAGATCGGGCCGGACGAAAACACCGCAATCGCCATCACCAGACCGCCGAGTACGAAGCTCGCGCCCTGCGCGGCACCCATGCGATCCTCCGGAACGCTGTCTGCCAGGAACTGCATCATGCCCAGATGCACCGCTCCGAAGGAAAGGCCGTGGAGGCATTGCAGCGCGAAGAAGCCCGCCAGCGGCGGCGCAAGCGGCATCAGTGACCAGCGCAATATGGCGCCCATGCCACCGATGGCGATGAGCGCCAGCGGCCCGACCCGCCTGAATATGGCGCGCGAGAACTGGAACAGAAAGATTTCGGCGGCAACGCCCACGGCCCATAGCGCGCCGATGACGCCGCCCGAATAGCCGAGCGATTCCCAATAGATCGAGCCGAAACCGTAGATCAGGGCGTGGCTTGCCTGCAGGATGCCGCCCGCCAGCATGACCAGCAGGAAGCGCCGGTTGGCCAGCAACCGCCAGGTCGTCGCCTCGGCCAGTCCCGTCGGCGTCGTCGCGTTCTTCGGCCGGCCGATGCGCGGCAGCAGCGGCGACAGCACCGCGCCGACGAACAGGCTCGCTACCAGTACCCGCAGCACCGTTTCGGCATCATAGCCGGCCAGCACCGCACCACCGCCCAGATTGGCAATGACGAAAACCAGCGAGCCCCACAGCCGGATTTGACCGTAATCGACCCCGAACCGCCTGACACCCGAAAGCGTCAGCGAATCCAGTACCGGCACGATCGGGTTGAACACGACCGCGTACAGCGCCATCACGGCGAAGATCGGCCAGAAGCCGTCGACGAACAGATAAGCCGTCGCCGCCAGCGCCGACATCACATAGAGCACGATGGCGACATTGGCACGGTCGCTCGCCCGGTCGGCGACGCCGGTGATCTGCCCGGAACTGATCACGCGGACGATCAGCGGCAGCGACAGCACGATCGAAATCTGGGTCGGCGTCAGGCCGCGAGCCTTTAGCCAGAGCGGGAAATAGGGAAGGTAAATCCCGAGATGGAAGAAGACCGTCGAATAGGACAGCGCGATACGTGCGCCAAAGGCGAAGGGAGCGGACTGTTGCCCCACCTGCCCGGCCTGCCCCGTTCGCCCAGATGGCATCAGGCGTCCTGCTCCGGCGCGACGATCCGCGCGAATTGCTCCGGATCGACATTGCCGCCGGACAGGACACAGGCGATTGTCTCCCCCGCGAATGCCTTGCCCGCCTGAAGCAGTGCGGCAAGCGCCACCGCCCCACCCGGTTCCAGCACCAGTTTTAGTTCCGCGAAGGCGAAGCGGACCGCTTCGCAGGCCTCTTCGTCGCTGACCGTCAGCCCGCCCGCCAGATGTTCGCGATTGATGGCGAAACCAAGTTCGCCGGGGCTCGGCGCCAGCAGCGCGTCGCAGATCGAGCCCGACAGCCTGCCATTGGCGACCCGCTCGCCGGCCTCCAGCGACCGGCGATGGTCGTCGAACCCTTCCGGCTCGACGCAATGGATTTTCGCGTTCGGAAAGCGTTGATGGACGGCAAGCGCCACACCCGCCGTCAAACCGCCGCCGCCGGTGCACACCAGCACCCGGTCGCAGGACAGCCCGGCCGAGGCGATATCCTCGGCGATCTCCAGCCCGCTCGTGCCCTGCCCGGCAATCACCATCCGGTTGTCATAGGGGTGTATGAAGGCCGCACCGGTTTCCGCGCAAACCTTTGCGGCAATGACGTCGCGGTCCTCGCGGCCCCGGTCATAGCCGATGACCCTGGCGCCGGACCGTTTCGTCCGCGCATGCTTGATGGCCGGAGCATCCGCCGGCATGACGATGGTGGCCGCGACGCCGAGCAGGCGCGCCGCCTCTGCAACACCCTGCGCGTGATTGCCGGACGAGCACGCAACGACACCGGCGGCCCTTTCGGCATCGCTCAGCGACGAGATGGCGTTGTAGGCGCCACGGAACTTGAAGGAGCCGGTGCGCTGCAGGCATTCAGGCTTGAGGAAGACGCGCGCGCCGGTCAGTCCGTCGAGAATGTCGTTGGTAAGCAGCGGTGTGCGAACCGCCTGCCCTTCAAGCCGCCTGGCGGCAGCGGCTACGTCGTCGAATGTGGGCAGCGGCTGTGTCATGAAGCACCCGTACCGTTCGCCGCACGGAAGTCACGGCAATCGACGGTTGATCCGATATTCTTAATCGGCTTGCAAGCGTGCGATTGTCACCCACACGCCTTCGACCACGGCTAGGCCGCCTTCAACCCCGCTTCGAGGAAGATGCGCGCGCATTCCCCCCAGGTGAATTTCGCCGCGTGTTCGAGCGCCTTTTCCGGAGGTATTTTCAGGGCCTCAAGCGATGCCTTGCGCAAATCCTCGTCGAGCACGCCAGCGCCGCTGTCGCCGACGACATCGAGCGGACCCGGCACGGGAAAGGCCGCGATCGGCACACCGCAGGCCAGCGCCTCGAGCAGGACATTACCGAACGTGTCGGTCAGGCTCGGAAACACGAACACGTCGGCAGCGCAATAGGCGCGCGCCAGCGGTTCGCCGGAGAGCGTGCCCAGAAAGCGCGTTTCGGGAAACCGCTTCTCGAGCGATTTGCGCGCCGGCCCGTCGCCGACGATCACCTTGGTGCCCGGCAGGTCGAGCCGGAGAAAGGCCTCCAGGTTTTTCTCGACCGACACCCGGCCGACATTCATGAAGACCGGCGCCTCGAACCCGAACTCCGCCTGCAAGGCCTTGCGGTCGCGCGGATGAAACAGCGCGTGGTCGACGCCGCGCGTCCAGGGCGTCACATTGGAAAATCCGCGCTGGTTGAGATCGTTGGCAATGCTCTCTGTCGCGACCAGGCACGCCGTGCCGGAGTTGTGGAAACGCCTGAGCCAGGCATAAGTCAGCGCCAGCGGCACCGGTGCCCGCGCCCGCAGATATTCCGGGAAGCGGGTGTGGTAGCTGGTGGTGAAGGCACGCCCGAGCTTCAGGCACGCCTTGCGCGCGGCGATCCCCAGAGGTCCTTCCGTGGCGATGTGGATGTGATCGGGGTCTGCCGCCTCGATCCGGCGGCGGATCGTCGCCGACGTGGTCAGCGACAGCCTGATCTCCGGATAGGTCGGCATCGGCAGGGTCCTGAAATCGGCCGGCGTGATCAGCGCGATCTCGTGCCCTTCGGCGCTCAGTTCCTCGACCACATGTTCGAGTGTGCGAACAACGCCATTGACCTGGGGCCGCCAGGCGTCGGTGACGATGAGTATCTTCATGGATATTCCTGCCCGAAGCGGATCAGGCCGCCCGGGCGGCCCGTTTGCGGGATTCTTCTTCCGGCGCCGGCAGTTTCGGCCGCGCGCTCGCTTCCAGCAACCGATTGCGGACCGTATCGGCCCAGTCGATCAGGCGTAGCGTACCGTCATGCTCCTCGACGATCGCCGTGCAGCTTTCGACCCAGTCGCCCGTATTGATGTATTCGATACCCTCGCGCACGCCAATCGCCGCGTGATGGATATGGCCGCAGACGACACCGTCGGCCTCCAGCCGCGCCGCCTCGCCCGCCAGCGCGCGCTCGAACTCGCCGATGAAGCTGACGGCGTTCTTCACCTTCAGCTTGGCCCATTTCGACAGCGACCAGTAGGGAAAGCCCAGGCCCCGGCGCACCCGGTTCACCCAGGTGTTGACGTAGAGCGCGGTGACATAGGCCCAGTCGCCGAAATGGGCGAGCCATTTGGCGTGGCGCACAACGACGTCGAACTGGTCACCATGGATGATCAGCAGACGGCGACCATCCGCCGTTTCGTGCAGATCGGTATCGCGCACCTCGACGCCGCCGAAATGCGAGCCGAGATAGCCGCGCAGGAACTCGTCATGATTGCCCGGCACATAGATCACCTGCGCGCCCTTGCGCGCCTTGCGCAGCAGTTTCTGCACTACGTCATTATGCGCCTGCGGCCAGTACCAGGAGCGCTTCAGCCGCCAGCCATCGACAATGTCGCCGACCAGATAGATCTTCTCCGCGTCGTGCTCGCGCAGGAAATCGACCAGAAGATCGGCCTGGCATCCGGCGGTTCCCAGATGGATGTCGGACAGGAACAGGGTACGGAAATGCTTCGATTTCATGGGGCCGTCTCACCGGCTATTGCATTTCCGATTGCTATGCGACGATTCACGTAACAACCTTGTGACGGTTGGAGTTCGCCGCGCAAAACAGTTAACGGTGAGCCGTTACAAGACGTTCAAGAGCGTGAGGGAGTACTTCCATGGATCTGGGCATTGCCGGCAAAAAGGCGATCGTGTGTGCATCGAGCAGAGGACTTGGCAGAGGTTGCGCGATGCATCTGGCCGAGGCCGGCTGCGAGGTCATCGTCAATGGCCGCAACGAGGAAGTGACGACAGCGACAGCCCGCGAAATCGCCGGGGCGACGGGTGCGAAGGTCACGCCGGTCGTCGCAGACGTGTCGACCCATGACGGTCAGGCCAGGCTGCTCGACGCCTGTCGCGATCCCGACATTCTGATCAACAATAATGGCGGTCCGCCCTTCCGCGACTTCCGCGAACTCGAGCGCGAAGACATCCTCAACGGGGTCATCCAGAACATGGTCACGCCGATCGAGCTGATCCAGAATGTCATCGACAGCATGGCCGGTCGCGGCTTCGGCCGCATCGTCAACATCACCTCGTCCTCCGTTTACAACGCCATTCCCGGCCTCGACCTTTCCTCCGGCGCGCGGGCCGGCCTGACATCCTTTTTGGCGGGAGTCGCGCGCACGGTCGCCGGCGACGGCGTGACTATCAACAACCTCCTGCCCGGCAAGTTCGACACCGACCGGCTGCGCGGCAATCACGAGAACAGGGCGGCGAAGCAGGGCATCACCATCGAGGACGTCAGGAAACAGGAAGCCGCAAGCATACCCGCCGGTCGTATGGGCACACCCGAGGAATTCGGCGCAACCTGCGCGTTTCTGTGCTCGGTGCATGCCGGCTACATCACCGGACGCAACATTCTGATCGACGGCGGCCTTAACCAGAGCGCGTTCTAGGCAAGAAATGCAACTAATGCGATAGATTAACGAAACGCTATCAACTTCTTGAATCGCATAGGCTTTCCGGCAGTTAATGCGAAACTTCAAGTACCAGATGGAGTGGAACACGAGTTCACCACAAACATGAAGAAACCTTCACATACCATTAACACAAAATACGAACCCGCCAACGAACTGGAAGCGGGCGCGTTGCACTATCATCGCTTTCCCCGCCCGGGCAAACTGGCCATCACCGCGACCAAGCCACTCGGCAACCAGCGCGATCTGGCACTTGCCTATTCGCCCGGCGTGGCCGCGCCCTGCCTGGCGATTGCCGCCGATCCCGGAGAGGCCGCCGCCTATACCTCGCGCGGCAATCTCGTCGCCGTCATCTCGAATGGCACGGCCGTACTGGGCCTCGGCGATATCGGCCCCCTTGCCTCCAAGCCGGTGATGGAGGGCAAGGCTGTCCTGTTCAAGAAGTTCGCCGGTATCGACGTCTTCGACATCGAGGTCGCGGAAACCTCCATCGAGAAATTGTGCGACGTGGTCGCCGCTCTGGAGCCGACTTTCGGCGGCATCAATCTGGAGGACATCAAGGCGCCGGAATGTTTCGAGATCGAACGCTGCCTGCGCGAGCGCATGGACATTCCCGTCTTCCATGACGACCAGCACGGCACCGCAATCATCGTCGGCGCGGCGGTTCGCAACGGTCTGGAGCATGCCGGCAAGGACATCGCCGAGGCACGGATCGTCGCGTCCGGCGCGGGCGCGGCCGCACTCGCCTGCCTCAACCTGCTCGTCAGCCTCGGCGCGAAGCGGGAGAACATCCTCGTCACCGACATCGAGGGTGTCGTCTACAAGGGCCGCGAGACCCTGATGGACCCCTACAAGGAGCCCTTCGCCCGCGACACTGAGATGCGCACGCTGGGCGAGGCGATCGAGGGAGCCGACGTTTTCCTCGGCCTGTCGGCCGGCGGCGTGCTCAAGCCCGAAATGGTGGCGAAGATGGCCGACACGCCGATCATCCTCGCGCTTGCCAATCCGACGCCGGAGATCATGCCGGACATCGCCCGCCAGATCCGGCCCGACGCGCTGATCTGCACCGGCCGCTCCGACTTCCCCAACCAGGTCAACAACGTCCTGTGCTTCCCCTACATTTTTCGCGGCGCGCTCGACGTCGGCGCGACAACCATCAACGAGGCGATGAAGCTCGCCGCCGTCGAGGCGATCGCCGGCCTCGCGCATGACGAACCGTCCGACGTTGCCGCGCGCGCCTATGGCGGCGCCATGCCGTCTTTCGGACCGGACTACCTGATCCCCTCGCCCTTCGACCAGCGGCTCATCCTCAGGATCGCGCCGGCCGTCGCGCGCGCCGCCATGGAGAGCGGAGTTGCGACGCGCCCCATCGAGGATTTCGACGCCTATCTCGACCAGTTGAACCGCTTCGTCTTCCGCTCCGGCCTGATCATGAAGCCGGTCGTGGAAAAGGCCCGCGCCAGCGCCCGACGCGTGATCTACGCCGACGGCGAGGACGAACGCGTGTTGCGCGCCGCCCAGATCGCGCTTGAGGAAGGCATATGCGAACCCGTCCTGATCGGGCGACCGGAAGTGGTCGAAAGCCGGCTTGAGCGATACGGCTTGCGCATCCGCCACGGCCGCGACTTCGAACTGGTCAATCCGCAGAAGGACGACCGTTTCCGCGAATATGTCGACCTGATGCTGGAAAAAGCCGGGCGCCAGGGCGTGACGCCTGAAGCCGCGCGCACCATCGTGCGTTCCTCGAGCACCGTGATCGGCGCGCTGGCCGTCGAACGCGGCGACGCCGACGCCATGCTGTGCGGCCTCGACGGACGCTTCCTGCGCCACCTCGGCTATGTAGAGATGATCATCGGCCGCGCGACTGGCGTTCGTACGCTGGCTGGCCTGTCGATCCTGATCAACCAGGCCGGCGCATGGTTCATGACCGACACCTTCGTCAATGACGACCCGACGGCAGAGGAACTTGCCGAGATGACGGTGCTGGCCGCGCGCGAGGTGCGGCGCTTCGGCATCACGCCCAAGGCCGCGTTGCTGTCAGCCTCCGATTTCGGTTCACGTGGCGGCCCGGCCGCTGAAAAGATGCGCCGCGCCGCGCAGATCCTGGCCCGCGACCACCCCGACCTGGAGGTGGACGGCGAAATGCATGGCGATTCCGCGCTCTCGGAACTCATCCGGGACCGTGTCTTCCCGGCCTCTCGACTGAAGGGACAGGCGAACCTTCTGGTCTTCCCCAATCTCGACGCCGCCAACATCACCATGACCGTGGTCAAGCAGATGACCGAGGCCCTGCATGTCGGCCCGATCCTCGTCGGCACGGCAAAACCGGTTCACGTCCTCACACCGTCGGTCACCTCGCGCGGCGTATTCAACATGAGCGCGCTGGCCGCCGTCGAGGCGATGTCGGTTAAGCGTCAGCCTGGCTAGTGCGTTTCAGGTTCTGTCGGAAACAGATGCATCGAAATGCGCGTTCGAGAAAATGCGAGATGCATCGCATTTGGATTCCGTCCGGACTGAAACGCACCGGAGGCTATTTGCGACGCAGGTAAAAGACGATCTTGGACAGCCATTCCTGCGGCGCGCCGCCGGTCTCGTGCCCACACATCGTGCCGGCCGGCACGCGGCCGAACGGATCGAGCCGATTCTGGTTGAAGTAGCCGATCCAGCATTCGTATTCGAGCAGATAGTCGTCCTTGTTGGCACCGTCGAGTTCGACGACGATCGCCCGCACGAACCTGGATTGCGCCGCGCCGCCCGGCGGACAACTGGTCCCGCCCGAATAGGTCGGCGAACTGACAAGCTGATTGTCGTTATTCATCCAGACGCACCGGTATCTGAAGGAAAGGTCCATTCCCGGTTCGCCTTGCGCCGCAAGCGACATGAAGTGGAACGAACCGTAGGTATTGGCGTCCGCCGTCAGTATCCCCTGGGCGTTGGAGACAAATGTACTGTCTTGCGGAACACCGCCGATCTGCCCGACAAATCGATAGGACGGGTAATCGGGCAGGCTTTGTGCATAGGCATGGGTTAGTGCTGTCAGAATGCAGGCAAAAGCAATGAACAGGGCTCTCACGGAACGATCTCCATTTTGCAAGCGCCAATAGCAAGCCCCAACGGCCGATAAATACGCCCGTTTTACTGAGCCGGCAAATTGAATCGCAATTCGATCCATGGTCCTCAACCGAACTGGCCTAACGACCATGAATCGTCATAATCAACGCCTAGAGGCTGTTCGTGAGGGGCGGCCCATCAAGGTTGCGGAATCGGTTCGACGGATGCGGGGCCAATTGCAGGCACACGGAAACAATTTGGCGCGCACGATGAAAACAGCGCTGCGCCTTACGTTCACCCTGATCGGCCTTGCCGCGGCCACGCCGGCAATGGCCCAGTCCGCGGCCTGCCTGCGTCTCGTCAACGATCTCGCCGCGATCGATTCCGGCGGCGGCTTCGCCAACCAGTCGCCGCGTTACCAGCAATATGCCCGCGCCGTGAACGATCAGGAGGCGCAGATCGCCAAGACGCGGCGCGCCGCACAGCTCAATGGCTGCAACACGCCGTTCGGCCGCGCCCGGCCGATCTGCGCGCGCATCGAGACCAGCCTCAACCAGATGTTTTCCAATCTGAGCAATCTGCGGCGCACCCGCGACCAGCTTGCCGGCTCCGGCGGCAGTGCGGATTCCGGCCGGCGCCGGGCGATCCTGCGCGAGATGCAACGCCTCGGCTGCCAGACCCGCGCGCGCGACAACGACGTCTATGCCCGCCAGGAGCAACCGCGCCGGCGCACCCTGCTCGAGCAGATTTTCGGAATCCGCACCTATTCCGATTACGGCCGACGCGGCGACAACGCCTACGACCCGGATACCGGGCTTGCGAGCCGTTACGGCACCTATCGCACCCTGTGCGTGAGGAAATGCGACGGCTACTATTTCCCGATCAGCTTCTCGACCGTGCGCGAACGGTTCGACCAGGACGATCTCACCTGTCAGTCTATGTGCCCCGGCACCGATGTCGAACTCTTCATCCACGGCATGCCGGACCAGGAGAGCGAGGACATGATCTCCTATCGCACCGGCGAGCCCTATCGCCAGATGTCCACCGCCTTCAATTACCGGCAGAAATTCGACCCGGAATGCACCTGCCGCTTCTCGTCGGGCTATCTCGCTGAGATCGCCGGTTCGGGCACCGATGCAGACGGTTCGCGCAGCGCGCTTGTCGACCGTCAGGCGCGCATCCCGCTGCCCAAATTCAAGATCGATCCCGACCTCGATCCCGAGACGGTCGCCAATCTCGAAGGCGGACTCACCGTGGAGGATGTTGAAATCCTGAGCGGCGAACGCAAGAAGCCGGAACGTCCGGTCGCCTCCGCCAGCGGCAAGATCAGGGTAGTCGGGCCAGAATTCTTTCCCGTCCAATAAAGGGCAGCAGCCGGCCCATGTCCGGCCCGTGTTCCATGCCGGTCAGCGCCTTGCGCAGTGGCATGAACAGCGCCTTGCCCTTGCGCCCTGTCTTCTCCTTCAGTGCCGCCGTCCAGCGAGACCAGCTCTCCGGATCGATCTCGCCGTCAGGCAGTGCTTCGCGCGCCAGTTCGAGGAATTCGCGATCTTCCTCGTCGATCACGGGCTCGGCCTCCATCAGGCGACGCCACCAGCCCGGCGCCTCGCCGACCTTCCCGATATTCTCGCGCACGATCGGCCAGAATGCCTCGCCCTCGCCGTCGAAATCCGTTGCCGCGAAGCGGTCGCGCACCGCGTCCCATTCCAGGCCATGCACCAGTTTCGCATTGAGCCCGTCCAGTTCGGCCATGTCGAATTTAGCCGCCGACCTGGAAATCGCCGACAGGTCGAGCCGTTCGGCCAGCGCGTCGAGATCGGGCATCGGCTCCACCGAACCGGCCATGCCGATCAGCACGGCGAGGCTGGCGACCGCCATCGGCTCGTAGCCGTCTTCGGCCAGATTGTGGATCGACAGCGAACCGAGTCGTTTCGAAAGCCCCTCGCCGCTGGCCGTCATCAGCAGATTGTGGTGCCCGAAACCCGGCACCGGCGCACCCAGCGCCTCGAAAAGCGATATCTGGACCGCGGTGTTGGCGACATGATCGTCGCCTCGAATGATATGGGTGACCGAGAAATCGATGTCGTCGACAACGCTTGGCAGCGTGTAGGGCCAGGTCCCGTCCTCGCGCACCAGCACCGGATCGGACATCGACGCCAGATCGATGACCTGCTCGCCGCGTACCAGATCGTCCCAACGCACTTCGGTGCGTCGCGGCGCGAACGGATCGCCGTCATGGTTGGGCAGCAGGAACCGCCAGTGCGGCCGCCGCCCCTCGGCCTCCAGCGCCGCCCTCTCCTCGTCCGTCAGCTTCAACCCGGCGCGGTCATAGACCGGCGGCAGCCCGCGCGCAGCCTGACGCTTGCGCTTGCGTTCCAGTTCATCCGGCGTCTCGTAGCAGGCGTATAAGAGCCCCTGTGCCTTCAACCGCTCCGTGGCGGCGGCATGTTCGCCCATGCGTGCCGACTGCCGCTCGACGCTGTCGGGTTCGATGCCCAGCCAGGCCAGATCGCGGGCAATACCCTCGGCATATTCCTCTTTCGAGCGCTCCCGGTCGGTGTCGTCAAAGCGCAGGATGAAGCTTCCGCCCTGCTTCCTGGCGAAAAGCCAGTTGATCAGCGCCGTGCGGGCATTGCCGATATGGATATTGCCCGTCGGCGAAGGTGCGAAGCGCACGATTGTGTTCATGTTGGGTCCTGCGGGATGGCCTGCTGCGCCGCCTTCCGGGCGCCGCTCTCGATCGCCCGCTTTCTTGGCTGCGCGGAGTTCGACGCGCGTCCTCGCCGGCTGCTCGACGCCTTCGCTGCTCCTGCTGCTGTTCCACAACTTCTGCCCCGCTCGGA
>JBHIWX010000074.1:0-20937 GCA_041987205.1 Rhizobiaceae bacterium
TGATAGGCCCGAATGGCGCGGGAAAAACCACGTGCTTCAACCTGCTGACCAAGTTCCTCACGCCGATTCAAGGGCAGATCCTGTTCGACGGTCGCGATATCACGGGCATGAAGCCGCACGCCATCGCGCGCCTCGGAATCGCGCGTTCCTTCCAGATCATGAACCTGTTCGACGATTCGACCGTGTTCGAAAACGTAGCCATCGCGCTCCCCCAGTTCCGGTCGCGCCATCGGCAATTCTGGAAGTCGGCGCTCGATCAGGAGGACATTGTCGAAGGCGCGCGTGAGGTTCTGGAGCAGGTTGGCCTGTCCGGCCGTGAGAATGAGCGCTCGGTAGCGCTTTCCTATGGCGACCGGCGTGCGCTTGAAATCGGCGTGGCGCTGGCCGCAAAGCCCAGGATTCTGTTTCTCGACGAGCCGACCTCGGGCCTCGGCTCGGAGGCGACGCGCAATCTGGCGCGCCTCATCCAGCGTCTGCGCAAACGGTACACGATCGTCATGATCGAGCACGACATGCAATTCCTGTTCGAACTGGCCGATGAGATTTCCGTCATCCATTGGGGGCAGGTGATCGCGCAGGGCGCTCCGGCGCAATTGCGTGCCAACAAATGGGTGGAACGCTCGGCCCTGGGGGAACTGGCCTGATGCTCGAGATCAATGGAATCGAGACCTTCTACGGCGAGACCCAGGCACTGTTCGGTCCTTCGCTGAAGGTGAATGACGGCGAGATCGTCGCGCTGCTCGGTGCCAATGGCGCCGGCAAGACGACGACTATCCGTTCCATCCTCGGTTTGACGCCGCCACGCCAGGGTTCGATTGCCTTCAACGGTTCCGAGATCACGCAATTGCCGACGCATGCCATTGCGCGGCTCGGCGTGGGCTGGGTGCCCGACGACCGGCGTATCTTTCCGACGCTGACCGTGGCCCGCAACCTGCAGATCGCACGCAAGAAGACCGGCTTCCGCCAGTGGGAGATCGGCGAGATGTTCGAGATCTTCTCGGCGCTCGAGCACCTGATGAGCCGCGAATGCGAGAACCTCTCGGGCGGCGAGATGCAGATGGTGGCGATCTCGCGCGCCCTGCTCGGCTCGCCCGGCATGGTGCTGTTCGACGAACCGAGCCAGGGGCTGGCGCCGAAGATCGTGCAGGACGTGCTCGCCACGGTGCGCCGCCTCAAGGATGAAGGTATCGCCGTCCTCATCGTCGAGCAGAACGCGCTCGCCGCGCTGGAAGTCGCCGACCGTGTGTATGTGATGGACCGCGGTCGCATCGTGCACGAGGGTTCCGCAGGCGAGCTCATCGACAACACGCCGCTGCGCCGGCGGCTGATCGGGATGTAGGCCATGAGCGCAATGCTGAATGTCCGCGGACTTGAGAAGACCTACACCAGAGGTTTCTTCGACCGCACGCCGACCTTTCATCTGAAGGCCGATTTCACCATCGAAAAACCTGGCATCGTCGGCATGATGGGGCCGAATGGCTCCGGAAAGACGACGCTGTTCGAGCTCATCACCGGGTCGAACCGACCGACAGCGGGCGAGGTTCATGTCGCCGGTGCCGATATCCATCAGGTGCGCACCGACGAACGCGACCGGCTCGCCATCCACTACCACCAGTCCTATCAGGTCCGCCATTTCCACTCGTTGAAACCCAACATGCTGATGAACCGCGCGGGCTCCGATTACCCGCTGGTGCACCTGTTCGACGAGCCGCAGTTCAATACGCAGGACGGCTATATCGGCTTCATGCTTGATTTTTTTCGGGCGCTCAGGGCACGCGATCGGCTCGTTTTCCTCTGCGTCCATCCCAATGAGGCGTTCCACCTCGAAATCCTGCGCGAGATTTGCGAGCGTTTCATCTTCGTGCAGCGCGGCACCGTTACTGACTTCCCGGATTACGAAACGCTGATCCGCCACGAACCGGCGCGCGACTATCTAGGCGACCTGCTGACGAAGAGGGCTGCCTGATGGGCTATTTCGACAAGCAGTTCTACGCCCTGCCCGTCAGCCATGACCGGGTGCGCGACGACTGGCGGCGGGAACAATTCAGCTTCGGTGTGTTCCGCGACCCCCCGGGTCAGGAGTGGAACGGTTTCGTCCATTCGACCGACGAATATGTCGTTGTCGCCGAGGGCGAACTCCGAATCAGCGTAGGCGACGAGACGGCCGCTGCCGGACCGGGGGACCGGGTTCGAATTCCGCGCGATGTCGTCCACTCGCTGAAGACGGTTTCGCCGCAGGGCAGTGTCTGGCTCTACGGCTACGGCAATTGGGAGGATGACAATGGCTGAGTCGGCATACCGGGCTGCGCTCGTCGGCGCCGGCATGATCAGCCTCTACCACCTGCGGGCCTGGCAGAATGCCGGCGTGCCGGTTGTTGCCGTGTGCGATATCGATTTCGACAAGGCGAATGCCCGCGCGGAAGAGTTTGGAATCGAACGGGTCTATGACGATCCGGCAAAGATGTTCGCCGACGGCGGTTTCGAACTGGTCGACATTGCCGCTTCGGTCGAGGCGCATGCGCCCGTGGTACGCATGGCGGCCGACCGTGGCGTGCACGCAATGCTGCAGAAACCTTTGACGGAAACCGTGGCGGAGGCCGAAGCGCTGATTGCTGATGTCGGAGACAGCGTTCGCTTCATGGTCCACGAAAACTATCGGTTCAGGCCGCACTACGTGACGGTGCGACGCTGGATCGACGAGGGTCGGATCGGCAAGGTGAAGCACCTCACCATCGCCTGTCGTGGCTCCGGGCTTTGCCCGCGCGAAAATGCAGAGCCGTTCCTGGTCGAACGCCAGCCCTACCTCAAGGGGTTCAAGCGCAATCTTGTCTTCGAAACCATGATCCATCATCTGGATGTGCTGCGTTGCATTGCCGGCCCGCTCAAGGTTGTGTCGGCACGGCTCAACCGTCTCGCGAACGGACTGCCCGGCGAGGACACGGCGTCGATCCTGATGGAGGGCGCAGACGGGCTGATTGCGACCGCTGACGGCTGCATTTGCGCACCTGGCTATCCGCCGCTGCATGGCGACCGGCTGGAAGTGATCGGCGAAAGAGCCACAATCATCATGGACTACAACCGCGTCTTTCTCGTCGGCCACGAGAATGAAGCCGTGGAGGTCGATCTGCTCGGCCGGTACCAGGAATGTTTCGATACCGCGATCGCCGCTTTCGTCGATGGTGTTGCGAATGACGAACCGTTCGAGACCGATCGGCTCGACAATCTGGAAACCCTTCGCCTGATGGAAAGCGTGTACCGGGCCGCCGGGGTGGAGGTGGCGTGATGGACAGGCCAGTTGAACGAATTACCCCAAGGGTGGACCTCGACGCGATCGACAGGCTGTTTGCCGTTCGCGATCTCCGCGTCTTCGTTCCCGGTGGTTATGGGGCACTCGGCGAGATCGTGGCATGGGCCTTCGCGCGCCACGGCGCGCAGGTTGCGATTGCAGGGCCAAAGTCGGCGAAAGCCGAGGCTCTGGCCGAGGCGATCAGGGAGCATGACGGGTTCGCGCACGGTCTCGAACTCGACGCTCGCAATGTAAAGCAGATCGGGCAAGCCGTGGAGAAGGCGGCAGAGGTGATGGGCGGCATCGACGTAATGGTCAATTGCGTCGGTATCCAGCGCGAGCAGCGCGTCATGGATGTGACGCCGGAAACCTTCGACGACATGTACGAGACCAATCTGCGCTCGGCGATGTTCCTCGGCCAGGCGGTGGCGCGCCACCAGATCGAGGCCGGCAAGGGCGGCCGCCATGTCCACCTGCTCTCGGTTCGCTCGCAGCTCGCGCTGCGCGACCGCGGCTACTCGGCCTATTGCGCGACCAAGGGCGGGCTGATGATGCTGGTCAAGCAGCACGCCATGGAACTCGCGCCGCACGGCATAACGGTCAATGGCGTCGCGCCCACCTTTATCAAATCCGACCGTATCAGGCCGCATCTGGAGCGCGAAGCCTTTCGCGACTTCATCCTGGAGCGCAATCCGCTTGGGCGTATCGGCGACCCGGTCGAGGTCGTCGGCCAGATCATGCTGTTCGCCGCGCCAGCCGGCAGCTACATGACCGGCCAAACCGTGTTCATCGATGGCGGGGTGACGGCGAGCCAATGAGCGGTTCCGGGGACAGTCCGAAACTGCGTAGTGCGCGCTGGTTCGATGCCGACGATCTGCGCGGCTTCGGCCATCGTTCGCGGCTTATGCAGATGGGTTATGCGCGGGAGGACTGGCACGGCAAGCCGGTCATCGCAGTCGTCAACACCTGGTCGGACATCAATCCGTGCCATGCTCATTTCCGGCATCGCGTCGAGGACGTAAAGCGTGGCGTGTTGCAGGCAGGCGGTTTTCCGATCGAGCTTCCTGCGTTGTCGCTGAGCGAGAATTTCGTCAAGCCGACGACCATGCTCTATCGCAACATGTTGGCGATGGAGACCGAAGAACTGCTTCGCTCGCACCCGGTCGACGGGGCGATCCTGATGGGGGGCTGCGACAAGACCACGCCGGGTCTGCTGATGGGCGCGACCAGCATGGACCTGCCGGCGATCTTCGTGCCTGCCGGACCAATGCTGCGAGGCAATCTGCGCGGCGAGGTGCTCGGCTCGGGCTCCGACACCTGGAAATACTGGGACGAGCGGCGCGCCGGCCGTATCGACGAAGCCGAATGGCAGGCGGTCGAAGCGGGCATAGCGCGATCCTACGGCCATTGCATGACGATGGGTACGGCCTCGACCATGACGGCGACGGCGGAAGCGATGGGCATGACGCTTCCCGGCGCGTCCTCAATTCCGGGGGCCGATGTCAATCACATCCGCATGTGCGCGGAAGCCGGCCGGCGCATCGTCGAGATGGCGCGCGATGATTTGCGCCCGTCCGCCATATTGTCGCGTGCTTCCTTCACCAACGCCATCGCGGTGGCCATGGCGATGGGTTGTTCGACCAATGCGATCATCCATCTCATCGCACAGGGCCGCCGCGCCGGCCATGACATCTCTCTCGCCGATTTCGAACTTGCCAGCCGCGAGGTGCCAGTGCTCGCCAATATCCGGCCGTCAGGTGAAAAGTACCTGATGGAGGATTTCTACTACGCCGGCGGCCTTCCGGCGCTCATGGGCCGGCTCAAGCCCCATCTCGATCTTTCTGCGCGCACGGTCTCGGGCCTAACGCTGGGCGAGGACATCGAGGGCGCGCAAGTGTGGAACGACGATGTGATCCGCCCGCTCGACAACCCGGTCTACCGCGACGGGGCACTCGCCGTACTCTACGGCAATCTCGCGCCGGATGGTTGCGTCATCAAGCCGTCGGCGCTGGCGCAGAACTTCATGAAGCATCGCGGGCGGGCGCTGGTCTTCGACAGTTATGCGCAGATGAAGAAGGAAATCGACGACCCGGATCTCGACGTTGACGAAAACACGGTGCTGATCATGCGCGGCGCGGGGCCGCTTGGCGGGCCGGGCATGCCGGAATGGGGCATGTTGCCCATCCCGCAGAAGCTGCTGAAGGCCGGCGTTCGAGACATGGTGCGCGTCTCGGACGCGCGCATGAGCGGCACGAGCTATGGCGCCTGCATCCTACATGTCGCACCGGAAGGCTTTCTCGGCGGGCCGATCGCGCTGGTGAGAACCGGCGACTGGATCGAGCTTGATGTCGAAAACCGGCGGATCGACATGGATGTTCCCGAGGACGAACTCGTCCGCCGCCGCGCGGCCTGGCAAGCGCCCGAACCGAAATTCGGCCGCGGCTATGGTTGGATGTTCTCGCGACATATCAGGCAGGCCAATGAGGGTTGCGATTTCGATTTTCTCGAGACCGGTTTCGGGCCGTCGCCCGCCGAACCGGAAATCCTTTGAACTTCAAGACGGGGACCGATCATGACTGATTTCCAGCCCAGGATACTTATCGGCGGCGAATTCCGCACCAGCACGGAGCTCGATCCGATACCCGTGATCAATCCGTGCAACGAGGAAGTGTTGTGGCATGCGCCAGCGTGTGACGCGCGCCATGTCGCGCAAGCGCTGGAACACGCCCGCGCGGCGCAGAAGTCCTGGCCGAAGACCCATGGCTGGGAACGCGCCAAGGTGTTGCGCGCCATTGCGCGCGCCATGGAGCGACGCAAGGGCGATCTCGCCAGGGCGCTCTCGCTGGAGATCGGCCGGCCGCTGTCGCAGTCGGAAGGCGAGGTCAATATCGCCATCGAACAGTTCGACTGGTTCGCCGGCGAGGCCGAAAGGCTGTTCGGTGAGACGATCCCCTCGCGTCAGGGCGGCAGGTTGGTCGTTGACCCCGAACCTGTCGGCATCGTCGCTGCATTCACCGCCTGGAATTTCCCGATCAACCTGGTGGCGCGCAAGATCGCACCGGCGCTCGCTGCGGGCTGCGTCATCATCTGCCGGCCGTCAGAACAGACGCCGATGACCTCGACGATCATCGCCGAATGCTGTGTGGAAGGTGGTACGCCTGCAGGCGTGGTCCAGTTTCTCAACGGCCGCGCCGAGGACATCTCGCCAGCGATCATGGATGCAGAGGAGGTGCGCAAGATTTCGCTGACGGGCTCGACGCGTGTCGGACAATTGCTGATGGAGCAGGCGGCGAAGACTGTGAAGCGCGTGTCGATGGAACTCGGCGGCCACGCGCCGGTCGTCATTTGCGAGGATGCCGATGTCGACAAGGCTGCCGAGCAATGCGCTGCCTTCAAGTTCCGAAATGCCGGGCAGGTCTGTATCGCGCCGAACCGGTTCTACGTGCAGCGAAATGTGGCCGACCGCTTCACCGAGCGCATGGTCGCGGCGGCGAAGGCGCAGAAGCTCGGCGACAGTCAGGACGCCGAAACGACCATGGGACCGATGACGCTTGCTTCCCAACTCGAGCGCATCGAGAAGCTTTCGGCCGACACCGAAAAGAGCGGCGCAAAGCTGTTGACCGGAGGGCGGCGTCCGACGGGTACCAACAAGGGTTTCTTCTTCGAGCCGACCGTCTTCGCCGACGTGCCGGACGATGCCCGCACCATGCACGAGGAGCCGTTCGGCCCGGTTGCGCCCATCGCCGCTTTCGACGATCTCGACGAGGCGATTGCACGTGCGAACTCCACTCCCTACGGACTGGCGGCATATGCATTCACCGGCAGTCATGCTGCGGGAGAGAAATTGAGCCGGGAACTCTATTCCGGCATGGTCGGCGTGAATACATTCATGATCGCCCACGCCGAAGCGCCGTTCGGCGGTATCGGCCATTCCGGCATGGGGCGCGAGGGCGGTCGCCAGGCCATCCATGACTACCTTAACGTCAAGATGACGCATTTCTCCTGGCAATGAACAAGAAAGAGCGAACGGCATGAGTGAGTTCGTCAACCCGCTACGCACAATCTGGAAGGACGGTCGCTGTGCCGTGAATGGCTGGATCGCGGTGCCGAGCGTTATTTCGGCCGAGGCGATGAGCAAAGCAGGCTGGGACTCTGTCACGGTGGACATGCAGCACGGCACGGCGGACTACCGGGACCTGCTGTCCATCCTGCCGGTCATTGAGCGCTGGGGCTCGGTGCCACTGGTGCGCGTGCCCTGGCCGGAACCCGCCTGGGTGATGCGCGCGCTCGATGCCGGTGCCCTCGGGATCATTGCGCCGATGATCGAGGGCCCGGAAGACGCGGCAATATTCGTATCCATGTGCCGCTATCCGCCTGAGGGCGCACGCAGCTTCGGACCGATCCGCGCCCGCCTCGTGCATGGCGACCGGTATTTCGCGACCGCCAACCGTGAAGTCCTGCCAATCGCCATGATCGAGACACGCTCGGCGCTAGAGCAGCTGAAGGATATCCTCGCGGTACCCGGTCTCGGCGCCATCTATATCGGCCCAGCCGACCTATCCCTGTCGCTGGGCTTTCCCCCCGGCTTCGACAGGGAAGAACCGGAGATGCTCGAGGTCATAGGCCACATTGTGGAGGCTTGCCGCGAGGCAGGTGTGCCGGCCTGCATTCATTGCGGTTCGCCCGCCTATGCCCGGCGCATGGCGGAAAAAGGATTCATGCTCACCACGATCTCCTCCGACGCGCGTTTCGTCGAGCAGGGCGCTGTGACTGCGGTAAGAACTTTTAGAGGCCTCGACTGAAGAACGTAAAGTTCTCCGCTGGTTCTTCCAGAATGTACCTTTATGCGACTGATGGGGCGGATCGCGCCGCGTTCGTTTTGCAAAAGTCCGGCTTGTGATTGTCAGCGTGTCCGACGTCGGGCTGAATGGCGAACCGCTGGACGAGCCGGGCTCAGCCTTGCTCCTGTTCCACCGGCTCCAGCGTTTGCTGCCATCGAGACTGCAGATTGTCCGGGTTCAGTGCTAATGAGACAAATTCGGCTTAACGGATAGAGGAGGGTTTCTGGCTCATCGTAGCCCTTCAAGGAGCGAAGATGAGACGGAAATCCGTGACACAGAAGGAGCCGGCGGAGAAAGTCATCAAGGACATCGCCGCGCCGCACCGCGACGGTTTTCTGCCGAAGAAAGTACCTGCATCGCCCCCGACATCGTCAAGATGAACATCCGCGGCGAGCAGCCGAGCGGGTTGACGGCCAGATGGCTCTGCCAGTACCGCAAGCCATCTTGCCATCATCAATCCCCGCAGCCTACGCTGCCAAGCGGGCTATCCTGTCACAGGCCCAAATACATGTCGGATCTCCAATATCGAACTGGACCACTGAAGGAACCCCGGTCAATCACGCTGCGGTTTCCGGACAGGGTTCGTCAGAGGTTATGTAGCGTGGTTCTCGGGTAGTTCTTCGAGAGTTCATCGGCTGCTGCCAGAAGGCGTGGCAGGAACTCATCAACCAGATTTTCGAGATCACGGTCCATGTTGTGACAGCTGATACTGATAGAAGCGACGCAACGATTGTCGCGATTGAAGACCGGCACCGCGACCGATTTGATCGTAAGATCCAGCCCGCCGTCATTGGTCGCGTATCCGCTCTTGCCTGCTTCGATAATCATCCGGCGGAGCTCCGGCTTATCGATGACCGTTTTCGGCGTAAGCATCGAAAGATTGCTGCGTTCAAGCAGATTGTCCACTTCCTCGAGCGGCCGTTGTCCCAGCATTGCTCTGCCTGTTGCTGTCAGAGGTGCCGGGAAGGTCAGCCCCACCGTCATGGATGTGCGGACGAATCCTTTCGCGGGCACGCCGCATACGAACACTACGTTGGTGTCGTCGAGGACTGATGCCGATGACGATATGTGGATTGTACCTTCGATCACCTGTTCCATGAACGGCATCAGCAGATCAGTCACTGCAACCGATGAGAGAAAAGTGTGACTGAGCGTGAGAATGCGTGGTTGCAATTCGAACCGATTGCCCACGGCCTTGACGTAGCCCATGCCTTCGAGGGTCAAGAGTAGTCGCCTCGCAGTCGCACGCGAAAGGCCAGTCTTCTTTGCGGCGTCCGATAGTGTGAGTCCGTTCTGGCCTCCGTCAAAAGCCTCCAGAACATGCAATCCACGCTCTAGCGAGCGCACCCATTCTCTCGGCTCATCGTCTTCCGTCTTCATAGCGTCCTGTCTGTCCAGAGTCGGGTCAAAATAGCTTTGTCTCTTTCGATCGGCAACTGCGCGTCAAACCAGCTGGCGCCCTGAATTTCGCCCTGACTTGGGCGCTGGCGAGCCGCTTCCCGGAGGCCGGCGCCAGAGGCAGGCGAAGCTGCGGCTCCGTGAAATCGGCTCGCCGCTGTTGACATCGTCAAAAGGAGAAACGTATAGTTCATACAACGAACAAATGTTCGTCTAGCGAACAAATAGCGGAATGCAGTCTGTATGTCGAGCCACTCGCGACCCATAATTTCGCCTTCGCAACAGGGCGTCGATGGTTCGACGTTCGACTGGATCGTGGTGGGTGCGGGCTCGGCAGGCTGCGTGATTGCCAATCGCCTTTCCGCGGATCCGACGAAGCGCGTTCTTCTCATCGAGGCCGGTTCGGACACGCCGCCGGGAAAGGTTCCGGACGATATTCTCGACAGCTATCCGCACCGCGCCTACTACAATCCGAATTACCATTGGCGTGGCCTGACGGTCGCCAATGGCGCCACGCGGCCGGGCGTTTCAGGCGCGGGCAGGAAGGCTTACGAGCAGGGCCGCATCATGGGCGGCAGTTCCAGCATCAATGGCATGATGGCCATACGCGGCTTGCCGTCGGACTTCGATGGGTGGCGTGACGATGGCGCGTCGGGCTGGGCCTGGAGCGATGTTGCGCCATACTTCGCCAAAGTCGAAACGGACCTCGATATTGACGGGCCAAACCACGGCGCCGAGGGCAACTTGCCCGTTCGCCGAATTCCGCGCGAGCAATGGCCGGGCTTCTCCGAAGCCGCATGCCGGGCCATGGTCGATGCCGGACTGCCTTACCTCCCGGACCACAATGACGGTTCCAGCGAAGGCGTCTATCCGATGCCGATCAACAACCGTTCGGATCGGCGCGTTTCCTCGGCGGAGGCATATCTATCCAACGAAGTCCGCCAGAGACCGAACCTCACCATCCTGTGCGATGCTCACGTCCAGAAAGTACGCATCGACACAGATGGCAAAGCTACCGGTGTCGCGGTCAGCAGGGGCGGCGTCCAGCTCGGCTATGAGGCGCGCGAAGTAATCCTGTGTTGTGGCGCGATGCATTCGCCCGCGATGCTGATGCGCTCTGGCATCGGCGACCCTGAACAGCTTTCGGCCGCCGGGTTGGCGGTCGTCAGGGAATTGCCCGGTGTCGGCCGAAACCTGCAGGACCATCCCACCGTGGGGATCGCATCGTTCATCTCGCCATCGGCACGCTTGCCGGACCATATGCGTCGCCACCTCCTGCTTGGTGCACGCTACAGTTCCGGCATCGAAGGCTGTACGCCGGGCGATATGTACATTTTGTGCGTGAACCAGGTTGCCTGGCACCGTATCGGCAGGCAGTTCGGCGCGCTGATGGCATGGGTCAACAAGTCCTATTCGCTCGGCAGCGTCAGGCTCAATGTGAAAGACCCGCAGAGCGAACCGGACATTGACCTCAATTTGCTGGGAGACGACCGCGACCTGGAAAGACTTTCGGATTCCGTTCGTTTCATCGCCAGGCTCTACGGTTCTGCGGAACTGCGCGCGGTCGCGTCCGAACCGTTCGCGGCATCGTATACGGAGCGCGAAAAACGGCTCGGCAGCATCAATCTGCAAAACCGCGTTCTCGCCGATGTCGGCGCGATCCTGATGGACACCAGTTCCACGGCGCGGCGTCAGATCACGCGCAACGTGATCGCGCCAGAAGGCGATCTTTCGGTTCTCATCGACGATCAGGACCGCCTCAACGAATGGACATTGAAAAATGTAACGCATGGTTGGCACGCGTGCGGCACTTGCCGCATGGGTTCGCCGGACGATCCGCGATCGGTGCTCGACAGCGAATGTCGGGTGATCGGGGTTCCGGGCCTTCGGGTCGTGGACGCGTCCGTCATGCCGTCCATCGTCAGTTCCAACACCAATCTGACCACAATGATGATCGCCGAGAAAATCGCCGATCAGGTTATCTCCGGGAGATCCACACAATGACAAATTCTGCCCACCAGGGTGCCAATGCCGAACTCTACGCCGAAGGTGGCTTCTATATCGACGGCAAATGGCGCTTCCCCTCGGACGCCGGACGACTCGATGTCGTCGACCCGGCCAACGAGGAGGTGATCGGGCAGATTCCGTTGGCCCGTGAACGGGACCTGGACGATGCGGTGGCAGCAGCTTCCGGCGCGTTTGCCGGCTGGAAACGCACGCATGCTTGGGAGCGGTCGTCGATCCTGAAGGCTACGGCGCGAACGCTGCGTGATAACGCGAACGAATACGCGCCGTTCTTCAGTTTCGAGCAGGGCAAGCCGATCACCGAGGCGATGCGCGAAATCCTCATGGCCGCCGATCACTTTGACTGGGCCGCCGAGGAAGCGACGCGTCTCGTGGGTCAAATCGTGCCCGCGCGCCCGGCTGGCACGATCACTTATGTCGAACATCAGCCCGTCGGTGTTGTGGCCGCCTTCACGCCGTGGAATTTTCCGGCGCTCCAGATCGCGGCCAAGGTGTCATATGCGCTCGCTGCGGGGTGCACGGTCGTGCTGAAGCCGTCTGAAGAAGCGCCGGGGATCGCCATTTTGATCGTCAAGGCGCTGGCCGATGCAGGTCTTCCAGCAGGCGCGCTCAATCTCGTTTTCGGCGAGCCTTCACAGGTTTCTGAGCGTTGGCTGTCCTCGCCGTTGGTGGCCGCGATGTCGTTTACGGGTTCAACCCGCGTCGGTAAGTTGCTTGCGCCCATGGCTGCGGCATCGCTCAAACGTATGACGCTTGAACTCGGCGGCCATGCGCCAGTGATCGTCCATGGGGACTTCTCGCCCAAGGAGGCCGCAAGCCTTGCGGGCGCGGTAAAGTTCCGCAACGCTGGCCAGGCCTGCGTGTCGCCGAGCCGCTTCTTCGTACACCGAGACATCGCCGACGACTTCTCCAGGGAAATGGTAGCGTTTGCAAAAGCGCTCAAAATCGGTCCCGGCACGGATCCGGTGACAACGATGGGTCCACTGGTGAACCGCTCGCGCGTCGAAGCCGCGACTGGCCTCGTCAGAGATGCACTCGATCGCGGAGCGACGCTGCAATGCGGGGGAGGGCAGCCGGCCGACCGCAACAAGGGCTTCTTCTTCGAGCCAACCGTTCTAACCGACGTGGCGCTCGATAGCCGCATCATGATCGAGGAGCCCTTCGCGCCAGTCGCGCCGATCATCGCGTTCGACGACTTGGACGACGTTATCGCCAAGGCCAACGATGTCGAATACGGATTGGGCGGATACGTGTTGTCCGGCAGTCAGGAGCTGGCCGAACGCACTGCCGAGGCGCTGGATGTCGGCATGGTGGGTATCAACAACCTTGCACTCGCCGGTGCCGATACGCCGTTTGGCGGGGTCAAGTCCAGCGGGATTGGACGAGAAGGTGGTCCGGGCGCACTTGAGGAATTCCTTCAGAAGAAATTGACCAAGCGCACGCTCGCCGCGTGACGCGCATGATGATTGCATGAAAGAGGAACGTCATTCCATGGCATTTGAAATGGGCCTGGGCCCGAATGAAAGATTGATCGGAAAACCCGGATCGAGGGCACAGCTCGCTACGCCGGCTCTTGTTATCGATCTCGACACTTTCGAGCGGAATGCCCGCAAGATGGCTGACCTTTTTGCCGGTCGTCCCGAAAACCTGCGCCCGCATGCCAAGACCCACAAATGCGCGACCATCGCCAAAAAGCAGATGGAACTGGGAGCGCTTGGCGTGTGTTGCGCCAAACCCGGAGAGGCGATCGCATTGGCCTCGGCTGGCGTTTCAAGCCTGCTGCTGACTTCGCCTGTGGTCGACCCATGGAAGGTCAAGACACTTGTTGGCCTGCGCAGCAAGCTTTCCGAACTGATCTTTGCCGTCGACAGCGTGTTGGCGGTCGATCTCGTCGCCGATGCCGCCAAACAGGCGGGTGTGACGATATCCGTCATCGTCGACGTCGGTGTCGGTAACAACCGGACCGGCGCGCGCGACACGGCTTCGGCTGTTGCGTTGGGTAAGCACATCAAGACCCGCGACAGCCTGAAGTTGCTGGGAATGCAGTGCTATGCCGGCCACGTCCAGCACATCGAGGATGCGGCTGCGCGAGACGAAGAGGCCAAGCGTGTGATTGCGGGCATAGCGGCGACGAAGTCAGCCCTGACAGAGGCCTTCGGCCCTCTTGAAATCGTTTCGGGCGGCGGCACCGGTTCGTTTGAAATCGACATGCATGAGAATGTGTTCACAGAGTTCCAGGTCGGGTCGTATGTGTTCATGGACGTCGAATACAATGCGGTGAAACGGCCAGACGGGTCATCCGGCCCGTTCGACACGTCCCTCTTCGTCCAAACGACTGTTCTCAGCGCGAATGTCGAGGGCCGAGTTACAACCGACGCGGGGTACAAGTCCTACGCCATGGACGGGCCGCGCCCGATCGTCTACTCCGGCTGCGCCGAGGGGGCGGACTACAAGTTTCTGGGCGACGAACATGGCTGGGTGCACTTGCCGGCCGGCGCCGATCCGCTGAAGGCGGGCGACGTCTTGACCTGCGTGACACCGCACTGCGACCCCACCGTCAATCTCTACGATTTCTATCACGTGGTGCGTGGCGACACGCTTGTCGACATCTGGCCGATCGAGGCGCGCGGCTGCAACTGGTAGCCGCCATCGCGGGCTGAGAGGACCCATGGAAAAAGCACTACGACGTATCTGTCATTTCTTGATGCTGCTGGGCGGCGCGGGCGTCGTGTTGATGATGCTCAATGTGACGCTGGACGTCGTATTGAAGGCCGTCTGGAACAGCCCGATCCAGGGCACGATCGAGCTGTCGTCCTACTACTACATGGTCGCAATCGTGATGCTGCCCATGGCGCTGGTCGAACTGGACGACGAACATGTCGTCGTCGATCTCCTCTTCAATCATTTCCCCGACTGGCTTCAGCGAATTGTCCTCGTAATCGTCTGTGCGGCGACGGTGGCAATCTTGGCGGTGATGACCTGGCGAACCGGCCAGGATGCCATCCGTGCATGGCGCGTCGGCGAAGTCGTAATGGGCAGCCGTGAAGTCATCGTCTGGCCGTCGCGTATCATGCTTCCGATAGGCTTCGGACTGTCCACGGTCGCCGCAGGTCTGCGCATGGTGATGGCGGCGATGGGCACACCGATAACCAGAACGATCCACGAGGCCACGGCATGACCAACCTCGAGATTGGCTGGATCGGGATCGGCTGCCTGTTCGCGCTGCTTGCCTTGCGAATGTCGATCGGTGTCGCGCTGATGATCGTGTCGTTCGTCGGCATCTGGATCATGCTCAATCTGACCGCCGCGTTCGGGATCGTGAGCGCCTTGCCTTTCAACCTGATCGGCGATTGGTCTTTGACCGCCATTCCGATGTTCCTGTTCATGGGCTTCATCGCTGCAAATACCGGCATGACGTCTGGAGCGTTCGACTTGCTGCGATTGCTCCTGCGGCGCGTCCCCGGCGGTTTGGCATCGGCTGCGGTAGGCGCCTGCGCCATGTTTGCGGCGGCATCCGGATCGAGCATTGCGACGACGGCCGCCATGTCGCGCATCTCCGTGCCCGAAATGCTGAAGGCCGGCTATCATCCCAGTCTCGCAACAGGCGTCGTCGCGGCGTCCGGCACGCTCGGGTCGCTTATCCCCCCGTCGATCCTGATGGTGCTCTACGGAATTTTCACCGAACAATCGATCGGGCAACTGTTCATCGCGGGCGTGCTGCCGGGTGTTCTGTCTGCCTTCATCTACATGGCAATGATCACGGTTCGATGCGCTCGCAATCCGAAGCTGGCGCCGCCGACCAATGTCGAGGTCGAGTCGGGTCAATTACTGCCGCTGGTCCTGTCCGTCTGGCCGTTTCCCGTTCTGGTGATTGGCGTTCTCGGCGGTATCTTTGGCGGCCTGTTCACCCCGACGGAAGCAGGGTCGGTCGGCGCCTCGCTTGCTCTGCTGGTTGCCGTGCTTCGCCGCCAGGCGACGCGTGAAGCGTTATGGCTCGCCATACGACAGACAGTCGTTGCCACTTCATCGATCTTTTTCCTGACCATCGGCGCGGTGATGTTCACGCGCTTCATGGGTCTTTCCACCGTGCCGCAGGCGATGTCGGACGCCATGCTGGCGTTCTCGGACAACAAGATCGTCATCATCATCATGATCGCCGCTCTTTATGTGGTGCTCGGCATGTTCATCGATTCCATCGGTCTCATGCTGCTCACCCTTCCGGCCCTCCTGCCGGTACTGGAAGCCGCCGACATCAACATGATCTGGTTCGGCATCATCACGATCAAGCTTCTCGAAATCGGACTCGTTACGCCGCCGGTCGGCCTGAATCTCTACGTTCTGCACAGTGCGCTGTCAGGTCGGGTTCGGCTTGGCCACATCATTTCGGGCGCAACCTGGTTCATTGCCATGGACCTGGTGACGCTCGCGATCCTGATCGGGTTTCCAGCGATCAGTCTCTACCTGCCGTCCTTGATGGCGGGCTAATCCAACCCACAACAAAAAGGGGATCGAGCTATGCATACATCGAAGATCATTGCGGGCGCGTCAGCGCTCATGTTGGCGACGACTTGTCTGCCGGCCATTGCGGCCGACTACAATGCCAACATCTTCTTTGCGGACAGCCATTCGCTGGCGCGCGGACCTTACCTCGAATTCGCCGAAAAGGTCAGCGAAGCGACCGGAGGATCAGTCAACTTCAAGGTGTTCACCGGCGGTTCGCTTCTCCCGCCCGCCGCTTCGATGCAGGGCGTGGCCGACGGCGTCGCCCAGGTCAGCTATCATGCGGGCACCTATACCCCTGCCGAATTGCCGGTCAACAACCTCATCGGCAATGTTCCGTTCTACTCCTCGGATGCTGCGGTGATCGCACTTGCATCGACGGAGTTTGGTCTCACCAACAAGGCCGCCCTTGAAGAGTGGAAGAAAAACGGGATCGTGTTCGGCGGCGGCTATTCGACTGCAACCTACAACCTGATCTGTTCGTCCCCGGTCGTCACGCTGGCTGATGTCAAGGGAAAGCGCATGCGCATGGCGGGCGGTGCTTGGACCCGGTTTGCCGAACACATCGGTGCGGTTCCTGTCTCCATTCCTTCCAGCGAGATGTATATCGGCCTCGACACCGGTTCGCTGGATTGTGCCGTAACGCCAGGCGACTCTCTCGTCACCTTCAGCCTCACCGACGTGACCAGTTCGATCAATACGCTGCCGGTCGGCAACTATTATGCCGGCATGTTGTGGGGCTACAACCCCGCTTTCTGGCAGGGTCTGTCGACCGAGGAACGCTCGGCGCTTTTCGATCAGATGGCCTATTATCTGGTCAAAGGCACGATGGACAACGTCTCTGACGCGCAGGGAGCGATTGCGGCAGCGGTTGAAAAAGGCAGCCTGAAAGAGGTCCAACCCGACGACGCGCTCAAGAATGCGGTCAGCGAATTTGCCGCAGCGGACGAGGCCGCCGTCATTGCCGAAGCCGAAGGACGTGGTGTCGAAAATGCCGCCGAGATCCTCCAGCAGTACAAGGCGATCGTAGACCGCTGGACCGCACTTCTGGAAGGCGTCGACCACAGCGATATCGATGCGATGGCCGAACTTGCCCGCAAGGAAATCTACGGCAAGCTGGATCCTGCCGCCTATGGCACCAACTGATCGAAAGCCTGCAAATCAAGCTGGTGCCGCTCGCCTTTGCGAGCGGCATCTGCCCCCGTCCGGGTCGAAGCCTGCCGGTTTCGTCGGGCTGTGCATTATGATTTTGGATATCACCGCCAGGGTGTTCGCCCATTATCCGCACGGACTTGGCGGAAGAACGTGGCGCTAGGGAGTAAGGGCCGTGTCAGGCGCTACCCCTGCGCATGAGTTTGTAAGGCGTCTCAATTGTCGGGGAGTCGAGCGTCTGTCCTGCAATACGCCTGATCATCGTTTGCGCGGCAAGACGCCCAATTGCTGTATGATCGATTTCTATCGTGGTCAGGCCGGGTTCAATCGTCGCGGCACCATCGGTTGGCGAGCCGAAAGCGGTCAAGGCAATCCGGCCGGGGATGTCGATTCCCGACTGGCCGCAATGAACGAGCGCGCCAAGTCCCGGCATATAGGAACTGAAAATTGCGGCCGTAATACCTCGCTCATGCTCAAGCAGTTGCGGGACAATCCCAGCACCTCCGGCCAGTGTCGAGGGCGTCGTGAAGAACAGGTCGACAGGACCGCCCAGCTTTGCCAGTTCCGAAGTGAACCCGGTCATGCGTTCTGCTTCACGGTCGCTGGTTTCGAACTGCGGCGTCCGAACATAGGCGATGTTGCGATGGCCGGCGTTCCAGAGAAGATTGACCAGGACGCGAATAGCCTCGTCGTGGTTAAAGCCCACGCAGAAATCAATCGGATCGGTTCCGACACGCAGAACTTCGGCGATCGGAATGTCGACCCTGCCGAGGCGCTCGTGCACCTCTTCTGAATGCGCGAGACCGGTCAGAACCATGCCCGACGGACGATAGGCCAGGAAGGTCTCCACCGCGCGGGCCTCGCGCTCAAGCGAGTAGTTCGTCATGCCGATCAGGATCTGATACCCGTTCTCGTCAAAAACGTCGGTCAGCGCGCTGACGATATCCCACAGAGATGTGTAGGTGATGGTCGGTATGACGACGCCGATGATCTTGGTTCGCTTGGTCACCAGCGCGCCGGCGATCCGGTTGGGCGTGTAATCAAGGCGCTCGATTGCCGCCTTCACACGTTCTCGTGTTGCAGGCGCGACTCTTTCCGGTTGTCGAAGAACGAGCGAGACGGTGTTCACCGACACGTTCGCCAGTGCCGCGACATCCTTCATGGTCGGAACGCCGGTAGAACGGCCGCCCAGCTTGTTCATTTGCATCCTGTCAGGTCCCGCCCCGGCAATCGGTCATGTTTGGGTCGCCGCTATCTCCAGCAGCACGGCCGAACTCGAAGCTCGGCCAAGGGTATGCCCACAACCGGACTTATCCCGAATCCCTTCGGATTCAACCTCTGTAATATCGGCAGATCGCAATATGCACGTTTTTGCGCGGTTTCAACATATGATCGTTATTATTTGCAAGAATCTGCTTGCAATGGGCAATATGAACGTTACTATTTTCAAAATCGCAGAAATTTCGCTAGGTAAATTTTTCTAGAAAGGAACGGAAATGAGCAGCTTTTCGTATTTCGGCAACCTTCCGGTGATGAAGAATCGAATTGGCTCCTGCGGGGTGTTTGCTGCCTTCTTGGTCGCAACTGGATTGGCATGTGGAACGGCTTCGGCGGATGAAAAGCTGCGCGTCGGCGTTTCCGTCTGGGATGTGTCCTCGACGCCTGGGACCGTGCCGCTGATTACGGGTCTGAAAGAGGCGGCAGAAGCCGCCAATGTCGATCTGACGATCGCCGATCCGAAATGGGATGCCTCAATGCAGGTGGAGAACCTGCGTGAGTTCGTGGTCAAGGACATGGATGTCGTCGCGGTGACGCCAATCGATGTCGTCGGCATCATTCCGGCGGCCAAGGAAACGGAAGGTGCGGATGTGCCGGTCGTGGCCGTCATGGGCGAAATCGAAGGCTTTCCCTATATCGGCACCGACGACGTCGAGTATGGACGCCAGTCAGGCCGCCTCATCCTCGAAGCCGTCGCCGGCATCGAGGGCAAGAAACGAGTCGTGATGTTCAGGGGTACCGCTGGCGGCAGTCCTGATCGGCTTCGCTGGCAGGGAATGAACGAAGTCATCGACGCGTCCAGCGAAGACATAGAATGGGTCAGCGTCACGGCCGATTGGCTTCCCGACCAGGCGCTTACAGGTTTTCAGGACGTACTGCAGCGATTTCCCAACAAGGGCGACATCGCGCTCGTCAACAGCATGGGCAATTGCATGATCCCGCCCTCGCTGGACTGGGCGAGGCGGCAGAACCGGGAAGAGATCAAGTTCATCTCGATGGATCTGTGCAAGGCTGAAGAGGAAGCGATTGGCGCTGGCGACATGTATGGGTCGGTCTACCAGGACCCTCGAGTCATTGGCCAGTTGGCGATCAAGGCCATCGTGGCAATGCACGAAAGTGGGAACTACGACTCTGTTCCACTGTTTGCTGCCGAGCCGGCACTGAACTTCTGTACCAAGGCGAACTTCTCGGACTGTGAAGGCCGCGGTTACTGAAGCGCTGTTGGCTCCAGTCCCGCGCAATTCGGGCGTAGACTGGAATTCTATCAGAAAAGACGAAGACCCGGGCGCCTCCAGCGCCCGGCCGGCGCCGGGAGCGGACCGGTAACCGGCTGTCGCCCCGTGATCAGATTCCTGAGCATATCGTTCCCAGAGAAGACCGAGCAATGTCAGCCACCCAACCGAGTACGGAACAAGCCAGCAAGTCGACCCGGATCGACTTGTTGAAGGCAAAGGCCTTTCTGGGGCGTTACGGTTTCGCGGTGGCGCTGCTGCTGCCAGCAATTCTGCTTTTCTTCACCAACGAGACATTCCGCAATCCCCAGAACCTGTCGAATGTTCTGGCGCAGTCTTCAATCGTCGGCGTCGCGGCCGTAGGCATGACGGTCGTCATGATCGTCGGTGGCTTCGATCTTTCGGTCGGCGCGATTGCGGCGCTTTGCGGACTCGTTGCCGTCATCGTTTTCGGCCAGGGCGAGCCCCTCTACATGGCGCTCGGCATCCTCGCCTGCATCGCCGCCGGCGTACTTATGGGCACAACGAATGGCCTGCTTGTCAGTCGAGTTGGAATAAACCCGTTGATCGCCACGCTGGCGATGGCGAGCCTGCTACGCGGCATCGTCCTGATCACCAGCGAAGGACGGATATTCCGTGCTGAGGGTGACTCGATCGAGATCACCGTCATAGCGCTTGGCCAGTGGCATGGATTTCCAATCGCCGGCTTCTTCTTCATCGGCACGGTGATTTTCTGCTGGGCGCTGCTGCGTTTCTTCAAGTTCGGTCGCTGGGTTTATGCGATTGGCGGGAATGCGAAGGCGGCGATGCTTTCGGGCGTTCCAGTCGCTCTCGTTGTAACCTGCTGTTACGCGTTGATGGGTGGCCTCGCTGGTCTTTCGGGGCTTCTATACACCGCGCGCACAGGGACCGCACTGACGACGACAGGCATCGGCCTGGAAATCGATGCGATCACCGCAGCGGTCATTGGTGGCACACGGTTGGGCGGCGGACATGGATCCGTACTGGGCACAGTGCTCGGCGTGCTGCTTCTCGGTGTTATCCGAAACGCGCTAAATCTCCACGGCATTTCACCTTTCTGGCAGCCCTTCCTCATCGGCTGCATCCTCCTGATCACGGTTACCATCAGCGTTCGTAGCCAGCCTGATGGTGAAAGAAGCGGACGCATCAATCTGTGAAGCGGGCGACCGCCTGACTTCGAACATTCGGCATGGGAACGGGTATG
>JBHIWX010000075.1:0-20763 GCA_041987205.1 Rhizobiaceae bacterium
GGACTGCGAGTGCCTTGTTGCGAAGGTTGGTCATGTTCGTTTCTCCAGGTTTGTGGCCCTTGTTCCGGACTGTCAGTTCCGCGGGCCTTTTCGACTTCGGCACCATTGCCGCCGTCGTGACCTGAAGATGGGGAGGTGTTTTCCGAACAGGTGTGCATTTTCGCGCTTCAAATACACACTTCGCCAAAATTCATCATGAATTCAATAAACTAGCATCTTGACGAAAAACCTTGCATGACCCTTGAACGGGCAAAACCGGCTTGTGGGACCACTCCAACCGCATCCGAAAGCCCCTTTTTGGGCCGTCATCCGTGGGCCGTCCCGGGCGAAGCCGGGGGGCGTGACCCGGGGATCCATTCCGTTGCACTTCAGGGGAGGGACGCCTTGAGGCCTTTACTCGACCCGACGTCACGGAATGGATCGTCGGGTCACGCCCTACGATGACGAAGCTGTATTGGTTCATCAGCTCGCATAGCCGCCTTCCATGACGAACAGCGTCGTCAGGTTCAGCCTTTCGATGCGCTCGTCATGGAAGGACTCGCCTCACTTCCCTGTCGAAGGTCAGATGGCGTCAGGCAGCGGCCATCACGATACCGAGGCCAGCAGCGAGGCATTGCCGCCGGAAGCCGTGGTGTCCTCGCTGATCGAGCTCTCGGCGTGGAGCATGAACAGATCGCCCTGCCCGGTGATCACCGGCACGCGGCGCCCCTGCTTTTCGGCCAGCATCGTTCTCAATTCGCGCGAGACCTCGCCATCGATCATGACGGCGCTGAGCCGGCCATCGTCCAGCGACTGCCGGAAGACGGGATCGGTTGCCGTCACGGCGATGACCGTGTTGCCGGCATTGCGCGCCAGCCGCGCCTGTTCCTTCTGATGGGCGGTGCCGGGCGCCATGCAGGCGACGAGCCCGCGCGGACGCAGCACGTAGGAATTCCGTTCGCCCGTCGGGCCAGGCAGGATTCGCGGTGCGGGATCGGGCATCGCGTCACCGTCATCGCCGGCGGGCCTTGAAAGGCGCAACAAATAGAGCGGGCCACCCGCCTTGGGCCCGGTGCCCGACAGCCCCTCGCCGCCGAAGGGCTGGACGCCGACGACGGCGCCGATCTGGTTGCGGTTGACATAGATGTTGCCGATATGCGCCCGCGCGCAGATGCGGTCGATGCGCGTGTCGATGCGGCTGTGGATGCCGAGCGTCAGGCCGTAGCCGGCCCGGTTGATCTCGTCGACGACCCTGTCGAGATCGGAAGCGTCGAAGGTGACGACATGCAGCACCGGGCCGAAGATCTCGCGCTCCAGCTCCTGCATGGAATCGAGCCGGAAGGCAGCAGGCGCAACAAACGTGCCGTCGGCGCAGCCCTTCGGCACGGGCAGGCGGAAGAGCAGCCGCCCCTCGCGTTCCAGCGCGTCGCAATGCGCCGAGATGACACCTCGCGCCTCCTCGTCGATGACGGGGCCGACATCGGTGGCCAGCGACCATGGCAAGCCAATCGCCAATTCGCGCGCAGCCCCTTCCAGCATTTCCAGCAGCGTGGGCGCGACGTCTTTCTGGACGAACAGAATGCGCAGCGCGGAACAGCGCTGGCCGGCGCTCTGGAAAGCCGAGGCCAGAATGTCGCGCACCGCCTGTTCGGGCAGCGCAGTGGAATCGACGATCATGGCGTTGAGCCCGCCGGTCTCGGCGATCAGCGGCGCGGTGTGGTTGCCGTCGCGCGCCATGGAGAGGTCGATCGCCCGCGCCGTGTCCGTCGAGCCGGTGAAGACGACCGCGCCGACCCGGCGGTCGCCGGTCAGCACCGGTCCGATCTTCGCGCCATCGCCCTGCACGATGTTCAGTACGCCGTCGGGCAGGCCGGCCTCGGCGAACAGTTCGGCGGCACGCGCGGCGATCAGCGGGGTCTGCTCGGCCGGCTTGGCGACGACCGTATTGCCGGCGGCGAGACTGCCGGCGATCTGGCCGGTGTAGATTGCCAGCGGGAAGTTCCACGGCGAGATGCAGACGACCGGACCGAGGCCCGCGCGGCCGGCGAGCTTTTCGCGTGCCTGGGCCGCGTAATAACGCAGGAAATCGATCGCCTCGCGCAGTTCGGCGATCGCGTCGAAGCGCGTCTTGCCGGCCTCGCGCACGGCAAGCGCCATCAGTTCGGCGGCGTTGGCCTCGTAAAGACCGGCCACCCTTTCGAGGATCACGGCGCGTTCGGCGGCGGGTGTCGCGGACCAGTCTTCGAAGGCAGACACGGCGCGCGCGATGGCGTCGGCCGCCTCGCTCCCGGCCGCGTCGCGGACATGGCCGACAATATCGTCACGCTTCGCCGGATTGGTGACCGCGCGGCCTTCCCCGTCGCCCCAGCGTCTGGACGTAAAGGGCGCCATCGCCGCTTCGAGCGCATCGCGCTCATGGGGTTCGTTGAGATTCCAGCCCGGCGAATTGCGTCGTGTGTCGCCGAACAAATCGGCCGGCAGGGGAATGGCGGGATGCGGCAGCGGATCGGCGGCCTCGACACACGCGACGGGGTCGGCGGCGATCTCGGCCGGCGGAATGGAACGGTCGAGGATCTGGTGCACGAAGGAAGAGTTGGCGCCGTTTTCCAGAAGCCGGCGGACCAGATAGGCCAGCAAATCCTTGTGGACGCCGACGGGCGCGTAGATACGCCGGCGGCGGCCGTCCCCAGCGCGGGCGATCTCGTGCACGGCCTCGCCCATGCCATGCAGGCGCTGGAACTCGAAGCGCGGCGCCGTGCCGGTTTGCGCCACGACGCGTCCGGCGATGTGCTCGACCGCGACCACGGTGTGGGCGTTGTGCGTGGCGAATTGCGGATAGATGCGATCCGTCATGGCGAGCAGCCGGGTCGCGCAGGCGAGATAGGAAACGTCAGTCGATTCCTTGCGGGTGAAGACGGGATAGTCGGTCAGGCCGAGTGTCTGGGCGTGCTTGATCTCGCCATCCCAATAAGCGCCCTTCACCAGCCGGACCGACAGGCGCCGGTCATGTTCGCCGGCCATCGCGTGAAGCCGGTCGAGCACGGCGAGCGCGCGGCGCTGATAGGCCTGCACGACCACGCCGAAACCGTGCCAGCCCTCGAGCGCCGGATCGGCGAGCACGGCCCCGATGACATCGAGCGAAAGGTCGAGGCGCTCCGCCTCCTCGGCATCGATGGCGATCGGCACGTTGACGGCGCGCGCCAGCCGCACGAGTTCGCACACGCGCGGCACGAGCTCGCCCATGACACGGGCGCGGTGGACCGTCTCATAGCGCGGATGCAGGGCGGACAGTTTCACCGAGATGCCGGAATTGTCGTGCGGATCGCCCTTGCCCGCCTTCTCGCCGATGGCCGAGATGGCGTTGGCGTAAGACGAGAAATAGCGCGCAGCGTCGCGCGCGGTGCGGGCGGCCTCGCCCAGCATGTCGAAGGAGTGGAGATAGCCGTTTTCCGCCTCTTCTTCGGCGTTCTTCAGCGCCTCGCCGATGGAGCGGCCGAGGACGAATTGCCGGCCCATCAGCTTCATCGCCTCGCCGACGGCGGCGCGGGCGACCGGCTCGCCGAGCCGCTGTACGACGCCGCGCATGACACTTGACAGATCCTGCGCCTGCGCCGGGATGGTGCGGAACACCCGGCCCGTCAGCATCAGCGCCCAGGTCGAGGCATTGACCAGCGCCGATTCGGCATGGCCCATGTGGCGCGCCCAGTCGCGCTCGCCGATCTTGTCGGAGATCAGCGCGTCGAGCGTCTCGGCATCGGGCGTCCGCAGATAGGCTTCTGCGAGGCACATCAGTGCCACGCCCTCATCCGTGTTGAGGCCATATTCGGCGAGGAACCGCTCCATCAGCCCGGCGCTGCCCTCGGCGCGGATGCGGGTGACGAGATCGACCGCTTTCTCCACGATCCCCGCGCAGCCGGCCGCGTCGAGGCCGAGCGTCTCGATGCACACGCGGACGCTTTCGGCTTCCGTCGGGTTTTCCGGCAGATGAATGCGGCTCTCGGTTTCGCTCATGCTTTGGCTCCGGTCGGCATGGTGATGAGGGATGTCACTGCGATAATGGATCTCCGCTTGCAAGTTTCACTATATTTTCTCATTCAATCAGGAAAATGTCCTGTCCCTTGCCCGGAGCCATCCCATGCAGACCGAGCTCGACGCCATCGACCGCAAGATCCTGCGCATGCTGCAGGCCAATGGCCGTATCACGGTCACGGAACTGGCCGACGCCGTCAACCTCTCCAAGACGCCATGCACCGAGCGCATGAAGCGGCTGGAGCGCGACGGCCACATCACCGGCTACGGCGCGAAGCTCGATCCGGGGATGCTCGGCCTGCCGGTCACCGTCTTCGTTCAGGTCGTGCTGGAGCGCACCACGACCGACGTGCTCGACCGGTTCGGCGAGGCGGTGCGGCGCATTCCGGAGGTCGAGGCGGCGCACATGATCGCCGGCAATTTCGACTATCTGCTCAAGGTGCGCGCCCGCGACATGGATCATTACCGCAAGGTGCTGGGCGACCGCATCGGAGCGCTGCCGAGCGTCAGCCAGACCCATACCTTCGCGGTGATGGAAACCGTGAAGGAGGGGGAAGGAATCGATGCGGCGCTGATCTGAGGCGAGGCTTCGATGGCATCGGCGCCGGTTTCGGGTAGAACCGTCCGTTCTGCGCAAGGCCTACCCTGCTTCTTGCGAACAATCCGACGAAGGGAACGGCATGGCCCTCACCAGCAAGCTCACCGCCTATGACGACGCATGGCCGGCCATGTTCCGCGCCGAGCGCGATCGCCTCGAACCGGCATTCGGCGGCGCGCTCGTCGCCATCCATCATGTCGGAAGCACCGCAGTCCCCGGCCTGACCGCGAAACCCGAAATCGATGTGCTGATCGAAGTCTCGGACTACGAAAGCGGTCTGGACGACGCGCTGGATGCGCTCGGTTACAGGCGCGGGAAGGACCTTACTCCGGGGCATCGATTCTACCGTCGCGATCTCGACGGCATCCGTACGCACAAGCTTCATGTCTGCGTCTCTGGCCATCGGAAAATCGGTCTGATGCTCCGCTTCCGTGATCTACTGAGAAGCGATCCGGCGGTCAGAGAGCGATATCAGGCATTGAAGCTGCGGCTTGAAGCGGAAAACCGGGACGGGATGGCGGAATATCTCACCCGGAAAGAACCGTTCATCGATGCCTGCCTGGAAGCCTGGCCGGCAGACGCGCCCCAGTGGGGCGAATGACGGTCCTTCCTGCCATGTCTCAGCCAGGGCCTTGAAAGCTTACTTCGAATAGTCCCTGAGATCGTCGATGACCTTGCCGTCGTTCGGCAGGGAGGCGGCGATCTCGACCAGGCCCTTCAGCTTGGTATGCGCCGTCAGCGCCGCACCGATGGCGCCGGCATCGGGGGCGGCACCCTCGGCCGGCTCGATCTGCAGCGTCATGGCATCGCGTTCGCCGTCGCGGGTGACAACGAGCCGCGCACGTGCGATGCCCGGCACGGATTTCGTCACGGCGTTGATCTGCTTGGGGTCGACGAACATGCCCTTGATCTTGGTTCGCTGGTCGGCGCGGCCCATCCAGCCCTTGATCCGCATGTTGGTGCGCCCGCAAGGCGAGGCCTCGTCGAGCACGGCCGACAAATCGCCGGTACCGAAGCGGATCAGCGGATAGGCGCCGTTGAAATTGGTGACCACCAATTCGCCGACCTCGCCGGCCGCGACGGGATCGTCGGTGCCGGGTCGCACGATCTCGACGATCAGGTTCTCGTTGACGACCATGCCGGGCAAAGGCTCTTCATCGACCGCGCTTTCATAGGCGATGATACCGAGATCGGCGGTCGCATAGGCCTGCATGACGTTGACGCCGCGCTCGCGATACTCCGCGCGCAGCGAGGGAAACAGCGCGCCGCCCGACACGATCGCCCTGCGGATCGACGACAGGTCGCGGCCCATTTCCACGGCCTTGTCGAGCATGACCTTGAGGAAATCAGGCGTACCGGCATAGGCGTCCGGACGGACGAAGGCGGCGGCCTCCACCTGCTGTTCCGTGTTGCCGACGCCGGCGGGGAAGACCCTGGCGCCGAGCGCGCGGGCGCCCTCGTCGAGGATGAAGCCGCCGGGCGTCATGTGGTAGGAAAGCGCGTTGTGCACCGTATCGCCGGGGCGGATGCCGGAGGCGAAAAAAGCGCGCGCGGCGCCCCACGGGTCGATGCCGGGCGCCTGCGGCTCCCAGACCGGTCCGGGCGACATGAACAGGCGGGTGCCGGCCAGTTGTGTGGGATCGGCGAAACCGCCGAAGGGCGGCTCAGCCGCCTGGGCTTCCATCAATTCGGCCTTGCGCAACACCGGGATCGCGGCCAGCGCCTCGCGCGTCGTGACCGTCGCCGGATCGATCTCCGCCAGCCGCCTGGTCCAGCCGGGGACGTTGGCGCGCGCCTCGGCCAGGAAGCGGGGCAGCCTTTCGAACAGCCTCGCCTCGCGCGCTTCCGGTGCGAGGGTCTCGTCGGCGTCGAAATGCGTGCTCATGATCGCGCTCCCGCCATGCCTTCGATCTGGCTCCATCCGGCAGGGTAATCAAAGCTCAGCCTGACATGACGGGCGATCGTCTCGACCAGATTGCTGGCATCGCCTTCCAGCGGCGACAGTTCGATGGTGTGGTCCGGGCTGAGTTCCGAACGCGCCGATTGGGGCCGCCAGAGATAGACGTCCAGTTCAACCTCGTTTTCCATGCGCCGGGCGACGATCTCCCGGATGCGCTCCCATGCGATCGGGTCGGTCTGCCATCGCGCGTCGTAAAGCCCGGTTGGCAGGGCCGCCAGCACAACGTCGTCGCGCAGGTAGCGCAACACCATCGTGGCGGACACGAAGGCGAAGAAGACGAACGCCGAGAGCGCGGTATAGAAGCCGACATGGGTCATGGCGAAAACGTTGAGAAACATCCACACCATGCCGGACACCGTAGCCGTCATGGCGCCGGCAACGAGCAGGGTCACCCGGAATTTCGGCCGCGAGTAGCGCATGGTCGTCATCGTGTCCGTTCCTCGTATTCCTGTCGCGACCTAGGCGAGCCAGCGCTTGCGCCGCTTGTAGTGCTTGACGTCCCGGAAGGACTTGCGCCCCTCGCCGCCGACACCGAGATAGAATTCCTTCACGTCCTCGTTCTCGCGCAGTTCGGCGGCGTCGCCATCCATGACGACGCGGCCGGATTCGAGGATGTAGCCATAGGTCGCGTATTTCAGCGCGACATTGGTGTTCTGTTCGGCGAGCAGGAAGGACACGCCCTCCTTGGCGTTGAGGTCCGCGACGATCCGGAAAATCTCCTCGACGAGCTGGGGCGCGAGCCCCATCGAGGGTTCGTCGAGCAGGATCATGGTCGGCCGGCTCATCAGGGCGCGGCCAATCGCGCACATCTGCTGTTCGCCGCCGGAGGTATAACCCGCCTGCGAGCGGCGGCGTTCCTTCAGCCGCGGGAAATAGCTGTAGACGAGGTCCAGATCGGCGGCGATCGCGCCGCGCCCGTCGCGCCTGGTATAGGCGCCGGTCATCAGGTTTTCCTCGATGGTCAGATGGCCGAAGCAGTGCCGGCCCTCCATGACCTGGATGCAGCCGCGGCTGACCAGTTCGGATGGGTTGAGCTGCTGGATTTCCTTGCCCTTGAACAGGATGTTGCCCTTGGTCACCTCGCCGCGCTCGGCGCGCAGCAGGTTGGAAATCGCCTTCAGCGTCGTCGTCTTGCCCGCGCCGTTGGCGCCGAGAATGGCCACGATGCCGCCGCGCGGTACCGACAGGGAGATGCCCTTGAGCACGAGCACGACGTGGTCGTAGATCACCTCGATGTTGTTGACCGACAGGATGGTGTCCCCGTCGACCGGCTCATCGGCTTGTGGTGTCGAGACTGGCGCGTTCATCCGGCTGTTCCCCGAAGGATTTCTTCTTTGATCCGTTGACCGGATCCGGTTCGATGGCCCGGCCGGCAGAAGCCGGCCGGGCAGTTTCGTGTCAGGCGTGGCCTACATGGCGCAGTCGGAATTCACCGGCCACGGTGCGTTGGCGTCGGCATATTCCTTGGCCTTCTCGGCAACCAGCGGATCGATCGCCTCGGCGTCGGCCTGCAGCAGGTCGGAGACCGGCACGAATTTCGCGCCGTCCCATTCGAGCATCCACGCACCGGAATGACCGGTGTGGTTGCTGCAGGAGGTCTTGAAGGGCGGGACCATGCCGGTCATGCCCAGCGCTTCCAGCTTTTCGGCGGTGATGTCGAGATTCTCCAGGCCCCAGCGGACCTGCTCGGCGTTGACGACCTTCGCGTCGAAATGCTCCTGCGCCGTCTTGATGGCTTCGGTGAGCATCATCGAGATGACGAGGCCGCGCTGGTAGAAGACCTTCTTCTGGTCGACGTCCGGATTTTCCAGAAGCGACTTGCCGGGGTCGATGACATATTTGCGCACGTCGTTCATCAGCGGACTGTCGGTCTGCGTCTGGCTCCAGGAGATCGACTTGTAGCCCTTGGCGGCTTCGCCGGACGGGATCAGGTCGTCATCGGAACCGGCCCACCAGACACCGATGAACTTGTCCATCGGGTATTTGGTCTTGACCGCTTCGGTGATGGCGCCGGCGTTCATCGCGCCCCAGCCCCACATCACGACATTGTCGGGACGCTCGCGACGGATCTGCAGCCATTGCGAGGACTGGTTCTGCATTTCCTTCAGGCCGACCGGGATCGGCAACAGGGTGAAGCCGTACTGCTCGGACAGTTTCTCGAGCAGCGGGATCGGCTCCTTGCCGTAGGGGTGGTCGAGATGCAGGAAAGCGATCTTCTTGCCCTTGAGCGAGGCCATGTCGCCGCCGGCGATGAACTTCAGGATCATCGAAGCCGCATCCCAGTAACCGGCCGGCGGGTTGTAGGCCCACTGGAAGGTCTTGCCGTCGGCCATCGGCGAGAAGCCGTAGCCCGGCGCCAGGATCGGGATCTTGTCGACATTGGTCTTGGGCAGGACCTGCAGCGTGATACCGGTCGACCAGGGCTGCGTGATGACCGCCTTGTCCTTGGTCTTCTCGTAGCACTCGACGCCCTTCTCGGTCGAATAGCCGGTCTCGCACTCGTCATATTCGAGCTTGACGCCGCCGACACCGCCATCGCGCTCGTTGATCATCATGATGTAGTCGCGCTGGCCGTTCATCAGCGGAATGCCGGTCGCGGCGAACGGGCCCGTGCGGTAGGAAAGGTTCGGAAGATAGATCGAATCCTGGGCGCTTGCGGCGGGCGCGTACATCGCCGTGCCGAGCGCCAGTGCCGTGGCCGTCACGGCCATTCTGGTCAGTCTCTTCATGCTTGTCTCCTCCTTCGTTCTTTCGCCTTTATGGCGCGGGCAACGTACCCGCTTGTTGTCCGCCTCCCGGACGATACCGGACCGCGCCCCACTCAGTGCGGGAACGGCCAGATGATGAACTTCTCCCGGATGATCTGCCAAAGCCTGGCAAGGCCGTGCGGCTCGACGATCAGGAAGAAGATGATGAGCCCGCCAACGATCATGGTGTTGATGTGCTCGACGACGGCCGAACCGATTTCGATGCCCAGCGCGTCGGGTATGGTGTTGATGATGACGGGCAACGCCACGATCAGCAGCGCGCCGAGAAAATTGCCCATGACCGACCCCAGCCCACCGATGATGGCGATGAACAGGATGCGGAAGGACAGCGGAATGTCGAACAGATTGGGCTCGGCCGCGCCGCGCCACAGGAACACGAACAACGCACCGGAGACGCCTGCGATGTAGGACGACACCGCGAAGGCGAGCAGCTTGGCCTTCATCAGGTTGATGCCGACCAGTTCGGCGGCGATGTCCATGTCGCGCACCGCCTTCCAGATGCGGCCGATGCGCCCGCGCGTCAGATTGATCGAGATGATGGTCATCAGCACGACCACGCCGAGCACGAAATAATACTGCACGATGGATTTGGCGTTCGGCCCGGCGACCGTGATGCCGAACATGTCGATGGTCGGCACCTGGATCGCGCCCGAGGCGTTGTAATTGTAGAGCCAGGCCCATTTCTCGAAGAGCCAGACCAGGAAGAACTGCGCGGCCAGCGTGGCAATGGCGAGGTAGAAGCCCTTGATCCTGAGCGACGGCAGTCCGAAGGCCGCGCCGACGGCGGCCGAGAAGAAGCCGGAGAGCAGGATCGCCACCAGCAGGTTCATCTCGGGGAAGATGGTGATCAGCTTGTACGTGGCATACGCGCCGACGCCCATGAAGGCGGCTGTGCCGAGCGAGAGCTGGCCGGCATAGCCCGTCAGGATGTTGAGGCCGAGTGCCGCCAGCGAATAGATCAGCACCGGGATCAGCAGTGTCTGGAAGGTGAACTCGTTGGCGGTCAGCGGAAAGACGATGACCGCCAGGAACAGGACGACCCACAAAAGCACCGCGTCCTGACGCACGGGAAACAGTGCATGGTCCGCCTTGTAGGTCGTCTTGAACTGGCCGGCTGTACGATAAAGCATGTCGGCCTCACACGCGCTCGATGATGCGTTCGCCGAACAGGCCCTGCGGCCTGAACAGCAGCACGAACAGGGCAAGGACGAAGGCGAACCAGGTTTCGGTATTGCCGCCCATGAGCGGCTGGCCCCAGTAGATCTCGAAGAGCTTTTCGAGGATGCCGATCATCAGCCCGCCGATGATGGCGCCCGAGACCGATTCGAGCCCGCCCAGCATCAGCACCGGCAGCGCCTTGTAGGCGATCACCTCCAGCGCGAAGGAGACGCCGGCGCGCGCGCCCCAGACGATGCCGGTGGCCAGCGCTATGATGCCGGCGATGAACCAGACGAGCACCCAGATCGTCGACAGCGAGATGCCGACAGAGAGGGCTGCCTGGTGGTCGTCGCCCAGCGCGCGGATGGCGCGGCCCATCTTGGACTTGTTGAGGAAGAGCAGCATCGCCAGCACCAGCACGATGGCGCCGATGACGGCGGTGATGTCCTTCTGCTCGAGGATGAGCAGACCGCCCCATGGCTCCAGCGTGAAGCTGCCGGTCGGGATGCCGAGCTGTTCGGTGATCATCACCTTGTTCTCGCCGCCGAAGATCAGTTCGCCGAAGCCGATCAGGAACAGCGTGATGCCGATCGTCGCCATGAACAGGATGATGTCGGGCTGGTTGACCAGCGGGCGCAGCACGACGCGCTCGATGGTCATCGCCAGAAGATACATCACGACCAGGGTGAGCGGCAGCGCGAGCCAGGCCGGCAACCCCTTTTCGTGCAGGCCGACCAGGGTGAGCGCGGCGAACACGACCATGATGCCCTGCGCGAAATTGAAGATGCGCGAGGATTTGTAGATGAGCACGAAGCCGAGCGCGATCAGCGCGTAGAGCACGCCGGATACCAGCCCCTCCCAGACGACCTGAAGAAGGAAGTCCGGGGCGGCCACCATGTCGGCGAACGGTTTGACGAAGATCGCGTTCAGCATTGCGTGCTCCTACGGGGGATCAGGGCAGAAGGCCGGGAAACAGGCCGACGATGCCGATGATGATGAGGTAGATCGCGACGATGTAGTTCAGGAAGCGGGGCGCCACGAGAATGATGATGCCGGCGATCAGCGCGATGAGGGGAAGGATCTGGAGTTGGAGTGTCATGAGACTGTTTCCTCTGTCTATTCGTGGGTAACGCCGAGATAGGCGTCGATGACGTCCTGATTCTTGCGAACGTCATCGGGCGTACCGTCACCGATCTTGCGCCCGTAGTCGAGGACCACCACGCGGTCTGACAGGTCCATGACAACCCCCATGTCGTGCTCGATCAGCGCGATGGTGGTGCCGTATTGCTGGTTCACGTCGAGGATGAAGCGGCTCATGTCCTCCTTCTCCTCCAGATTCATGCCGGCCATCGGCTCGTCGAGCAGCAGCAGCGCTGGCTCCGCTGCGAGCGCGCGGCCCAGTTCGACGCGCTTCTGCAGGCCGTAGGGCAGGCTGCCGACCGGCGTCTTGCGGATGTGCTCGATCTCGAGAAAATCGATGATCTCCTCGACCACCTTGCGGTGGGCGATCTCCTCGTCGAGCGCCGGGCCGGCCCACAGCGCCTGCCACCAGATCGGCTTGTGCATCAGGATGGAGCGGCCGGTCATGATGTTGTCGAGCGTGGTCATGCCCTTGAACAGGGCGACGTTCTGGAAGGTGCGCGCGATGCCCTGGCCCACCGCCTCGTGCGGGCGCATGCGCCGACGCGCCGTACCGCGAAAGGTGATCGTGCCTTCCTGCGGATGGTAGAAGCCGTTGATGACGTTCAGCATAGAGGTCTTGCCGGCGCCGTTCGGACCGATGATCGCGCGGATCTCGCCCTTCTTGATGTCGAAGGAGATGTCGGTGATCGCCTTCACGCCGCCGAAGGCGAGCGAGATGTTGTCGACGACCAGCAGGTCCTCGCCCTTGGCAATGCCGTCATTGGCCCAGCGGTTCGCCATCGCGCCGGCATGGGAAACGTGCACGTTCATTCGGCGGCCTCCCTGCGCGGTTCGCCGGCCTCGACGATGTCCATGTCGCGGATGTTGACGGTCGCGGCGATCCGGCCCTTGCGGCCGTCCTCGAACACGACCTCGGTTTCGACGAATTTCTCCTGCGAGCCATCATAAAGCGCCTCGATCAGGGGCGCGTAGCGCTCGGCGATGAAGGAGCGGCGCACCTTCTGGGTGCGGGTCAGTTCGCCGTCATCGGCGTCCAGTTCCTTGTGCAGCACGAGGAAGCGCCTGATCTGCGAACCGGCCATGCGCTCTTCCTGTGCGAGGTCCGCGTTCACCTGCGCGACGTGGTCCTGCATCATCTCGTAGACGCGCGGATGAGAGGCCAGTTCCTGATAGCTCGCATAGTTGACATTGTTACGCTCGGCCCAGCTTCCCACCGAGGTCAGGTCGATGTTGAGGAAGACCGCGCAGAAATCACGGCCGTCGCCGAAGGCCACCGCCTCCTTGATGTCTGGGAAGAATTTGAGCTTGTTCTCGATATATTTCGGCGCAAACATGCTGCCGTCATTTAACTTGCCGACATCCTTGGCGCGATCGATGATCTTGAGATGGCCCTCGGCGTCGAAGAAGCCGGCGTCACCGGTATGGACCCAGCCATCCTCCGTCTTGGTGTCGCGCGTCGCCTCCTCGTTCTTGTAGTAACCGAGGAAGACGCCGGGCGAGCGGTACATCACCTCGCCGCTGTCGGCGATCCTGATTTCCACGCCCGGCGAGGGCCGGCCTACCGTGTCGGCGCGAATCTCGCCATCGGGCTGGGCGGTGATGTAGACGCTGGCCTCGGTCTGGCCGTAGAGCTGTTTCAGGTTCAGGCCGAGCGCGCGGTAGAAGCGGAAGATTTCCGGGCCGATGGCCTCGCCGGCGGTGTAGCCGACCTTCAACCGCGTGAAGCCCATGCGGTTCTTGAGCGGCCCGTAGACCATGATCTCGCCGAGCGCGTATTTCACGCGGTCCCACAGGCCGACCTTCTCGCCGTTGAGGATCGCCTCGCCGACCTTGCGGGCGTGCGCCATGAACGTGTCGAACATCGCCTTCTTGGCGCGACCGGCATCCTCCATGCGCACCATGATGGCGGTCAGCAGGTTTTCAAACACGCGGGGCGGGGCGAAGAAATAGCTCGGCGCGATCTCGCGCCGGTCGACGTCGATCGTCTCCGCGCTTTCCGGGCAGCACACGCAATAGCCGGACGTATAGGCCTGCGCGTAGGAAAAGACGTGGTCGCCAACCCAGGCGAGCGGCAGGTAGGCGAGCACGACCTCGTGCTCGTTGAGGTGGTCGTATTCATTGCCGTTGATCGCCGAGATCACCAGATTGTCGAAGGACAGCATGACGCCCTTCGGCTTGCCGGTAGTGCCGGAAGTGTAGAGCATGACGGCGAGGTCCGAGCCCTTGCCGGCGGCAATGCCGTCGCGCCAGGCCTTGTCCGCCGCGTCACCGCCCGACAATTCTGCCTCGCCCAGCGCCTGCACGTCGTCGATCGAGTGCAGATTGGTATGGTCGTAACCCTTCAGGCCGCGCACCTCGTCATAGACGATCTTGTGCAGTTCCTTCAGCTCGTCGGTCATCGACAGCAGCTTGTCGACCTGCTCCTGGTCCTGCACCACGGCGAAGCGCACCTCGGCGTGGTTGAGGACGTAGGCCATCTCCTCGGCGACCGAGTCGGAATAGACGGGAACGGGAACGGCACCCAGCGCCTGGGCGGCGGCGAAGCTCCAGTAAAGCCTCGGCCGGTTGAAGCCGACGATGGCGATCTTGTCGCCGCGCTTGAGGCCGATCGCGGCGAGGCCCAGCGAATAGCGGCGAATCTCGTCGCACATATGCGCCCAGCTCTGGGTCTGCCAGATGCCGAATTCCTTGTGGCGCATTGCCGGGCGCGTAGCGAAACGCTCTGCGTTCCACAGCAGGTATTGCGGGAAAGTCTCGGGCGTTTTGCCCGGCATGGCTGTTGTCGCCATTTGCGTGTTCTTCCTCCCCGGGCGCATAGCACAATCACCTGGCCCGGGCACCCGGCAAGCCTGCCACGCCGCACCACGAAGGTGCGACGGCGGTACCTGCCGGATGCCATTGCGATACGGTCTGCCTTGCGTCGGGTTAACCCCTGCGCCGGTCTCTCCCCCCGGCATTACGCGGCTCGACCGAGCTCCTCCCTGCAGCCTGCGGTCCATGGCCGTTTTCGGCCTTTTGTCCTTCGCCACCCGTTTTCGGGCAGTAGCGGACCGCAAGTTCCTCCTCGTTCTCCCTCTCGAACGTCTCCTCTTGCGAATGCTTCCGGGCAATCTGCCCCGGCCGGACCTTCAACTGAAGTCCAAAGCCGCGTCGCATTCAACTGTCCCGAGGCATTAGAAGGACAAAATTTCGCGACTATTTCCCGATTGTATCGAAATGTTTCCGTTCTATTGCAACGCACAACAGAACACGGCCCAAACGACCTATTCCCAGTCGACCTGACCGACCATCAGATAGCCGGCGCCATAGACCGTCTTGATGAAGCGCGGGTTCTTCGGGTCTTCCTCGAGCTTGGAGCGCAGCCGGGAAATGCGCACGTCGATCGAGCGGTCGAAATTCTGGTCGGCGTCGAGGCCGAGCCGGTCCATCAGTTCGCCACGGGTCAAAAGGCGGTTGGCGGATTCGAGCAACGCCCGCAGCACGCCGGCCTCGCCGCCCGAAAGGGCGACCGCGCGTCCATCGGGACCGGTCATCTCGAAGCGGCGGAAATCGACCGTCCAGCCGGCGAAACGCGCGATATCGCCGCTGCCTTCCGACTCCGGCACATTCATCCGGCGCAGCACGGAGCGTACCCGGGCGACGATCTCCTTTTCCTCGAACGGCTTGACGATGTAGTCGTCGGCGCCGAGCTCGAGACCGACCAGCTTGTCGCCGAGTTCGTGGCGGCCGGAAACGATGATCGCGGCGATGCGCTTGTAAGCGCGCAGTTCCGCGACAATGCCCAGCCCGTCGCGGTCGGGCAGGCTCAGATCGATCAGACATAGATCGGGCTGACGATGCGGCAGCGATTTGAGAAAGGAATCGCCGGTGTAGAAGGTCTCGACCGCATAGCCATGCTGGGTGAGCGCGGTGTCGAGCAGATCGGAGATGTCGCGGTCGTCCTCGACGACGGCGATCTTCTGGCGACCGGAGCCGGCGGTCTCGGCGCTCAGCATGCGGGCTCCTTGCGCGCGGGCCGTCTGGCGTCCAGCCCGGCAAGCGCGGCGTTGAACTCGGCTTCGCCGAAGGGCTTTCTGAGCACGGGAAACCAGGATTCGGCCTGCTGCAGGGCCGGGTGGCTGGTCGCCAGCCCGCTCATGAACAGGACCGGCAGGTCCGGCCGGGTCTCCCGGATTTCGCGCACCAGATCGATCCCCGTCAACCCGCCCGGCATCATGATGTCGGTCACGACCAGCGCGATCAGCGGGATGTTGGCGATCAGTTCCAGCGCCTCGGAGGGCTCGACCGCCTCGATCACTTTCATGCCAGAGGCGAGCAGATATTGCCGCACAAGCCCCCGGATCTCCGGCTCGTCGTCGATCACCAGCGCCAGCCCGGCGAAGCCACCGGCCTGCGCCGGCTTCGGTTCGGCCTCGTGCGCCTCGTCGATCAGTTCGGCGACAGGCAGGAACATGGACACCGACGCGCCTTTCCCCGGCTCGCTCTCGATGACCAGATCGCCGCCGGAGCGGCGCACGAAGCGGCGCACCATCGACAGGCCGAGACCGCGCCCCCTGCCGCCCTGCTTGGTGGAGAAATAGGCCTTGCAGGCCTGGTCGATCGTACCCTCGGCAAAGCCGCAGCCATCATCGATGACGGAGACACGCACGGCATCGGCGCCGTCATGGCGCGCGGCGGCGATCTCGACGCGGATGGTGCCGGCATGACCGATGGCGTCGCGCGCGTTCAACAGAAGGTTCAGGAGCGCATCCTGAAAGGCGCGCTCGTCGACGAAGGCCCCGACACGGGCGCCGAGAGGCGCGCCCCCGCTCCTGCCCTCGTCGAGCGTGACCACGACCGCCGGATCGAGCGAGGCCGAGAACAGGCGCAGCAGATCGCCGGCGAGCCGGTTGACGTCACAGGGGCCGGGGCTCAGCTCCTCGTTGCGCGAAAAGGACATCAACTGGTCGGTGACGCGACCACCGCGCTCGACGGCGCGGCGCGTGACCGAGATGATGTGTTCGCGTTCGGCCTCGGAAAGCCGGCTGTCCGAAAGCCGGTTCAGATTGCCCAGGATGATGGTCATGATGTTGGAGAAATCGTGCACCACGCCGCTGGTGAGCGCGACCGCCGCCTCCATGCGCTTGGTCGAGACCAGCGCATCCATCGCGCGCTTCTCCTCGGTTACGTCCAGCGAGAGCACGTAGAGCCCCATCACCTCGCCCTCGTGGCCGAATTCGGGCACGAGCGAGGTGCGTACATGGCGCTCCTGGCCGTCGGGGCCGGTCGTGGAGAATTCCGCCGAATTGGGATTGCCCTCGAGGCAGGCCGCGATTGCCGGCAGCAGGATGTCGAGCACCGCCGGCTCGAACATGTCGTCCACCCTGCTGCCGATCACGTCGCCGCCCTCGCGTCCGAAAATGTCGGCGAAGCGGGCATTGGTGAAACGGTAGATCCGGTCGCGGTCGACATAGGCGATATGTGCCGGCACCGAGCGGGTGATGGTGCGCATCCGCCCTTCCGATTCGATGAGCAGGCGCTTGACCTCCTCGAGCGCGCGGTTGGCGGCGGTCAGCTCTCGGTTGGCCGCGCCGAGCTGCTCGGAGCGTTCCAGCAGGGACAGCGAAAGCTGGTCGGCGCGTTCGCGCAGCATTTCCTCGTGGCGCTTTCGTGCGGTCACGTCGGTATAGACCGCGACCCAGCCGCCATTCGTCAGGATATGGCCCTCGACCGCGATGACCGTGCCGTTCGGCCGCGTGCGTTCGAAATAATGGTCCTCGAAGCGCCGGGCGCGCTCGACGCGCTCCGCCGTCAGTTCCGCCGGATCGCCGGGGCCGAAATCGCCCTTCTCGGCGAGGAAACGGTTGATCTGCTCGAAGGTCGTGCCCGGCCGGATGAAATCGTCCGGCAGGTCGTAGAGCGACAGGTAGCAGCGATTGCCGTGAACCAGCCTGAGGTCATGATCGAAGATCGTGATGCCCTGCTCGATCAGGTTCAGGCTGGAGGCGAGCAGGCCCGATGCGTCGCCACGCGCGTCCTGCGTCGTCCGCGTCCCGGTCTGGCGGGAAAACTCTACCCTGTTCATGCCTCCTCCCGGCACAAGCTGGCGTTCACCGGTTCGCGCCATTCCTCTGAGCGCTACGCCGGTGACCTGCCACGATCTTAGTCGCATTCGCGCCATTGCTCCAGTTGGCGCGGATGGTCGAAATGCCGCCCTTCTTGACAGGGCGCCGTCGTGCACCTAACTGACGCCAATCAAGAAAGGGTCGGGACCCCTGCCGCCCGGACGACATCTGTCGTTGGTGAAGTCCCCTTTGAACGACACAGACGATGCAACCTGCCCCAATGCATGCGGCAGTGCTGCAATTCCGGGCACCGGCACATGAAGGCCAGAGCATGCGTGGCAGCCGTCGGCAAACCGGCGGCAGGACAAGGATGCTGTCATGTCGATATCGATTCAATCCATGAAGGACCAGGCGAAACGCCTGCGCGCCTCGCTCGCCGAGAACGGCGAAACCGTCGGTCATTCGCACGCGCTCGAACTGGTCGCGCGCCAGCACGGCTATCGCGACTGGAACACCGCCCATGCCGCGCTCGGCAACCGGCCCTCCGGTCCGCCGGTCGAACTGGGCGGCAAGGCGCGCGGGCGCTATCTCGGCCAGCCCTTTACTGCAAAGGTCATCGGCATCCAGTCGCAACTGGCGCCCGGCCGCTGGCGGGTCGAACTGCAGTTCGACGAGCCGGTCGACGTGGTCACCTTCGAAAGTTTCTCGGCCTATCGCAGCCGTGTCTCTGCCGTGATCGACGCGGACGGGCGCACGATCGAGAAGACGTCGAACGGGGTGCCGCACATGGCGCTCGACCTCAACGCCTGACGCCGGCAGCGAGGCTGCACGGAAAGCCCTGACGAGATCGCCGCGGCCGCAAGATTCGGGTGGCCGCGGCGACGTCCCGGGCGTATCGGTTGCCACGTTCAGGCAATCGGCATGCAAGGCGGGAAACGGGGCAATGGGTGTGGCAGGGCAGGCAGACGGCGGAATGGGCGCGCGCGAATGGGCGATGCTCCTCACCCTGTCGGCGGTTTGGGGCGGTTCGTTCTTCTTCGTCGGCGTGGCCGTCACGGACCTGCCGCCACTCACCATCGTTGTGTTGCGCACCGGCTTCGCGGCGATGGCACTGTGGGCGTTCTGCCGTGTCTTCGGCGTGACCATCCCGGCCGGCCGGCGGGTCTGGGCGGCGTTCTTCGTCATGGGTTTTCTCAACAATGCCGTGCCGTTCTCGCTGATCGTCTGGGGCCAGACCCACATCGCTTCTGGCCTCGCCTCGATCCTCAACGCGACGACGCCGGTCTTCACCGTGCTCGTCGCCCATTTCCTGACACCTGACGAGAAGCTGAGCTGGAACCGGATGACCGGTGTCGTCCTCGGCTTCGCCGGGGTTGCCGTCATGATCGGCCCGGCCGCACTCGCGGGCCTCGGCACGGCGGTGCTTGCCCAGATTGCCATCCTCGGCGCGGCGCTCTCCTATGCATTCGCCGGCATCTACGGCCGCCGGTTCGCCCGGATGGGCATTTCGCCGATCGCCACGGCGACGGGCCAGGTGACAGCGACCGCAATCATGCTGATGCCCGTGGCCCTGATCCTCGACCGCCCATGGACGCTGGGCATGCCCTCGATGTCGGTCTGGGCGGCCATGGCCGGCCTCGCGCTGTTGTCGACCGCCTTCGCCTACATCCTCTATTTCCGCATTCTTTCCACCGCCGGCGCCACCAATGTCCTGCTCGTAACGCTGCTGGTGCCGATCAGCGCGATCCTGCTCGGTGTGCTGTTTCTGGGCGAAAGCCTGGAGCCGCGTCAGATCGCCGGCATGGCGCTGGTCGTCGCGGGCCTGGCCGCGATCGACGGACGGGTGATGCGCTATCTCTCCAACCGTCGCGGTGCACGGCCTGGCAAGGCCAGGCAGGGCTGAAACGGCCGTCGGTCAGAGGCCAAGCCGGCCGGCCAGTTCCCGGCCTGACAGCGCCGGAGACGCGCCTGCGGCGAAGGCCTGTTCGACCAGTTCGACCAGCCTCACATTGACCGGCACGGGTGTGCCGGTCTTGCCGCCAAGCCGCACGATCTCGCCGTTGAGATAATCGATCTCGGGCTTGCGGCCCGCCTCCATGTCCTCGGCCATGGACGACCGCGCCTTGTCGTCGATCTTCAGCATGCCGCGGGCGACCAGTCGGAAGAGCCAGTTCGGCAGGCCGAGCACGGTGGGAATGATACTTGGGCGCACTTTTCCGATCCGCGCGGGCTCGATCCCCGCTGTGTCGAGGACCGACAGCGCCTCGCGCACGCTCGCCGCCAGCACGCGCCGGTAATCGCGGTCCATGAGCTGGGCCTTCAGCGGCCGGCCAGACAAGAGGTTGACCGCATTGTTGAGGTTCATGACCAGCTTGCCCCAGAGCACCGGCTCGATGTTGTCGGTCACCGTGGCGGGCACGCCCGCCTCCGTGAGATGACGCGCGATCTCGACGGCCGAGCCGCCCTCCTCGATCACGGTCGCGCCCTCGGTGCCCCGGTGGAACCGGCTTTCACCGATCCGCGCCACGTTGAACGGCACCATGGACGACAGCACGGTTCGCCCCGGCAGCGCGTCGCGCAGCGTCGCGGCATTGGAAACGCCGTTCTGCATGCTGACGATGACGGTCCGCTCGCCGGTCGCCGCCTTGAGGACACGCCCCGCCTCCGCCGTGTCGCCGCTCTTGACGCAGACCAGCACCACGTCGCAGTCGGCGAGCGAGGTCGATCCGGTCACGAAGTCGATGGATTGCGGGTCGAGTTCACGGTCGAAGCCGTCATAGCGCGTCAGGTCCATGCCGGCCGACAGCCTTCGCGCCATGGCTGACCGGCCGACAAACGTCACCCTGTCGCCGGATGCTGCGAGCATGCCCCCGACATAGCAGCCGATCGATCCGGCGCCGAAGATACCAAAATGCATGGGCCACCTCCCGTTACGGACAAGGACAGAATGGAAACGCAATTGCAAGTTCGGAGCGGAAACGGCAATGGCGCGAAGCCGTTATCCGATTGGAAAGATTTGGCGCCTAGAATCCGGTTATTGAAACGATAGGCTTTCGGTTTCGGGAGGGGTCGCCGAAACGGATG
>JBHIWX010000076.1:0-20379 GCA_041987205.1 Rhizobiaceae bacterium
GGGGCTGAAGCCCTATTTCGAGACCTTCCACAAGGTCCGCTACACCAATGACGCGATCAAGGCGGCGGTTGAACTGTCGGCGCGCTACATCTCCGACCGCAAGCTGCCGGACAAGGCGATCGACGTGGTCGACGAGACCGGCGCCTCGCAGAAATTGCTGCCGGAGAGCCGGCGTAAGAAGACCATCGGCGTCAAGGAGATCGAGGCGACCATTGCGACGATGGCGCGCATTCCGCCCAAGACCGTGTCGAAGGACGACGCGGTGGTGCTGGCCAATCTCGACGAGCAGCTCAAGCGCGTCGTCTACGGTCAGGACCAGGCGATCGTGGCGCTTTCGGCGGCGATCAAGCTGGCGCGCGCCGGCCTGCGCGAACCCGACAAACCGATCGGTGCCTATCTCTTCTCGGGCCCCACGGGCGTCGGCAAGACCGAGGTTGCCCGGCAACTCGCCTCGTCGCTTGGCGTGGAGCTTCTGCGCTTCGACATGTCGGAATACATGGAGCGCCACACGGTGAGCCGGCTCATTGGCGCGCCTCCGGGCTATGTCGGCTTCGACCAGGGCGGTCTCCTGACCGACGGCGTCGACCAGCATCCACATTGCGTGCTGTTGCTCGACGAAATCGAGAAGGCGCATCCGGACCTGTTCAACATCCTGTTGCAGGTGATGGACCACGGCAAGCTGACCGACCACAACGGCAAGCAGATCGATTTCCGCAACACGATCATCATCATGACGACCAATGCGGGCGCTGCCGAAATGCAGAAATCGGCGATCGGCTTCGGCTCGACGAAGAAGAGCGGCGAGGATGAGGAAGCGATCAACCGTCTGTTCGCGCCGGAATTCCGCAACCGTCTCGACGCGATCATCCCGTTCGCCTCGCTGCCGGACAAGGTCGTCCATCGCGTGGTCGAGAAGTTCATCATGCAGCTCGAGGCCCAGCTTTCCGAGCGTGGCGTGACCTTCGAACTTTCGGACGACGCCGTGGCATGGCTCGCAGAGAAGGGCTTCGACGAGAAGATGGGTGCCCGCCCGCTGGCGCGGGTCATCCAGGAATACATCAAGAAGCCGCTGGCCGACGAAGTGCTGTTCGGCAAGCTGAAGCAGGGCGGTACCGTCAAGGTCAGCCTCGTCACCAGCAAGGAAGGCGAGAAGAGCCTCAAGCTCGACGCCATCGAGGACAAGCCGGTCAAACCCGCCAAGTCGGCCGAGACTTCCGGCAAGGCGAAGAAGACCGCCAAGCCGAAAGCCGCCAAATCATCCAGTTCCGGCAAGGGATCGCCGAAGTCCGGCAAGGCAAGCGGCTCGGGCCTCGTGCCCAAGGTCCCGCTCAAGACGTGACAGCGGCGCTCAGCGCATGAATTTGGAGGGCGGTTTTCGGACCGCCCTTCGTGTTTTCCACCCTTTTCTTCTTAACCTTGCCCGCAGGCTCTTGCGCCCGCGGGGGAAAAACGTTTCGCAATCAATATGGCTTTGTCATAAAGTTGACGGAATGCGGTGGTCGGGCTTTCATCTACGGGACAGGTAGAGGCGGTCCGGGCTCGCACCGGGGCAGATTCTGCGCATTTGCGGCAACGCGGAACGGGCGGTCGAACCCTTTACCCGGACTTTGCATCAGGAGGCACGAATGGAAGCCATCGAACAGCTAAAGACGATGCGCGATCAGGCAAAGGCACGTATCGAGGCCTTGCCGGATTTCAAGCTCATGACCAAGCTGACGACGCTTATCGAGGAACTGGAAGGCAGCTTCGAGGAATCTTCGGATTCGTCGGGCGGCGAAGCGTCCGAGGACGAGGAAGCCGGGGAAGACGAAAGTACCAGCTTCGGATCCAGTCCGTACGAACAGGCTGCCGAACCTGAAACGCCAGAGCCTGAATCGCTTGAGCCGGAAGCGCTGGCCGAGATCGAGGCCGAAGCGGCAGCAGAGCCGGAACCCGTGTCTTACGAGCCCGAGCCGGTGGCGGTCGAGAAGCCTCCCCAGGAGGAGGAGCCTGCAGCGCCGTTCGTCTCGAAGCCCGTGGAACTCGATCCCGGTGCGGCCAGCGTTCTGGAAGAGCTTGAAAAGCTCACCGGATCTGTGCGTGACGGCGACGCGCAGCACGATGTCGAGCAGACGCCCGATATCGATCCGCTCGACGAGGTCACGGAAGAGGCGCTCAACATGCTCGACGGTGCCAATGGCGCCTATGAGCATCAGGAGACCGCCACGGACGACATCGAACTCGATACTGATTCGGCGATCATGCAGGCCATGGCCGAACTCGAGGCCGATCTCGGCAATGCCGATCTCGACATCGACGATGAGGACGAGCGCCGCTAGCGTCGCTGCCGGATCGCAAACTTACGGATGAAGAATGGAAAAGGCGCCGCGAGGCGTCTTTTTTGCTGGAAACTTCTGTTGCTACAGCGCTTCGATGATCTTGCGGGCGTGTTCCGCGAGCACGTCGTTGTCTTCCATTTTCGATGCCGGCGGGCCGAGCGCGACGCCCTCGAAGCGCGGAATGACATGGACGTGCATGTGGAAGACGACCTGGCCGCCGGCCGGTTCGTTGAATTGCTGTATGGTGATGCCGTCGGCCTCGAATCCCTTCTTTGCGGCGCGGGCGATCTTCGCGATTGCCGGATAGAGTTTCGACAGGACGTCGTCGCCGGCGTCGAGGATGTTCCGCACCGGGGCCTTGGGGATCACCAGGCAGTGGCCGGGGCCGCGCGGCATGATGTCCATGAAGGCGAAATTGTCGTCATCCTCGTAGAGCTTGTGGCAGGGCAGTTCCCCGCGCAGGATTTTCGCGAAGATGTTGTCGGTGTCGTATGCGGTCATGCGGCCCTCGAAAGACTCGTGAAATCGGCATCACACTAGTGCGTTTCAGCTTTGCACGGTATCGAAAAGCGCTGTCTCTCGCATATGCTCGAACGCGCATTTCGATGCATCATTTCTGACAAAACCTGAAACGCACTAGTGAGCCGTGCACCGAACGGCAAGGTCGCGATCAGTCGCCACCCTTACGGAACGGCGCGTGGCGATGCAGTGCCTCGCCCTCCATTTCCACGTGCCGGCGTTCGTGCTCGAGATAGTCCTCGATGGCGCGGCGCAGGCCGGGATGGGCGATCCAGTGGGCGGAGCGGGTGGTGACGGGCAGGTAGCCGCGCGCCAGCTTGTGCGCGCCCTGCGCACCAGCCTCGACCGTCTTCAGCCCGTGGGCGATGGCATAGTCGATGGCCTGGTAGTAGCAGACCTCGAAATGCAGGAAGGGATGGTCCTCGATGCAGCCCCAGTGACGGCCGAACAGCGTGTCGTCGCCGACGAAATTGATCGCACCGGCGATGTAGTCGCCGCCGCGCCTTGCCATCATCAGCACGATGCGCTCGGCCATCGTCTCGCCGATCATGGAATAGAAGGAGCGTGACAAATAGGGCCGGCCCCATTTGCGCGATCCGGTATCCATGTAGAATTCGAAGAAACGGTCCCAGACGTCCTCGGTGAGCTGGTCGCCGGTCAGCCAGTCGACCTCTATACCGTTGCCGGCGAGTGCGGCGTCGCGCTCCTTGCGGATGTTCTTGCGCTTGCGCGAGGACAGGCTCGCAAGGAAGTCGTCGAAACTTTCGAAGCCATTGTTCGACCAGTGGAATTGCTGGTCTGTGCGGAGCAGGTAGCCGGCCTCGCCGGCGAGTTCCCATTCGTCGCGCGGCATGAAGGTGATGTGGGCGGACGAAACACCCAGCCTTTCGCCGACCTGCGTCATGCCATCGAGCAGAGCCCTGCGATTGCGGTCGCGATGCTCGCCCGGTGCGGCGAGCAGGCGCGGGCCGCCGGCCGGCGTGAACGGAACGGAGCATTGCAGTTTGGGATAGTAGTCGCCGCCGGCGCGCTCGAACGCATCGGCCCAGCCATGGTCGAAGACATATTCGCCCTGGCTGTGGTTCTTGAGGTAGCAGGGCAGGGCGCCGGCCAGTTTCCCGTCGCCCTCGCGCAGCAGCAGATGGCGCGGCATCCAGCCGGTGCGCGCCGTTGCCGAGCCGCTTTCCTCCAGCGCGTTGAGATAGGCGTGCAACATGAAGGGGTTGCCGCGCGCGCCGGCATTGTCGCCTTCCGGAATCGGGGAGGCGGCCGCGACCAGCGCATCCCATTCCTGCGCATCGGCTTCGGCGATCGCCGAGGCTACTTCGATCTGCAACTGGACGGATGTCACCCGTGCGCCTTCCACATCAATGCCTGCCAACACCATCTATGGTGCAGTGCGGCAGGAACAAGGGCAATGGCCCCGACATGATCTTTTTGGGAGGCGATCATGTTCGCGGATCGAAACCCTCGAAGGTTACTTGGTCGGCGTAAAGCGCGCTTTTCGCCGCGTCCGACGGGGAGCGGATCGTCCAGGTGATGACCGGGCGGCCGGTGTTGTCGCGGTATTGCGCGACGAAGCGGCACGGCAAATCCTCGATCCCGTAGGAGACGAAATCCGGATCGTAGGCGGCCAGCGCAGCCGCATGCTCTTCATAATGGCTGTCATCACCTTCGGCGGTCAGGCCGAGCACCAGTTCGGGCGCCTCGCGCCGAGCATCGTCGAGGAGCCAATGGTTGAAGGACATGACCGCGACCGGGCCGGCATAGCCTTCAAGGCAGTGCGCCACGGCGGCGACGAAACCGTCGTCCTTGCCAGGCAGACCCTTGAGTTCGAGCACGAGACCGACGCGTCCGGCCACGGTGCCGAGCAGTTCGGCGAGTGTCGGGATCCTATCGGCGGTGCCCATGAGCGGCAGCTGGCCCAGTTCGGAGGCCGTGCGGTCGCGAACATTGCCCGTCACGCCGGTCAGCCGCTCCAGCGCATAGTCGTGGAAGACCATGGGCGTGCCGTCGGCGGCCGGCTGCAGGTCGACCTCGATCTGAAATCCCTTGTCGGCGGCGGCAGCGGCGGCGGAAAGCGAGTTCTCGGGCCGCCCGGCGGCCAGATCGTGCAGGCCGCGATGGGCGATGGGGGCGGCGGCGATCCAGGCGGCCTTGTTGTCGGGCACGGTGCTTTTCCTTCTTCGTGTGCCGGGCAGGCCGGCTGAACTTGCTTCGCGCTCCGTTTTGCCACATCGTGGCGCTTCGAAGAACCGAATCCTGCTATTGCGCCCGTATTGCCGCAATCGGAGAGTCCGCCAAGTCATGAATGCACGTTACGCCTGCCGTTTCCTCCCCGTCGCGGCCCTCGCCGTGCTGTCGTTCGAGCCTGCCGCCGCGTCGGGTTTCGGCGTTCTGGTGCCGCATCGCGCGGTCTACGATCTGTCGCTGAAGGAGGCGAGTGATCGCTCCGGCATCGAGGCGATGAACGGGCGGATCGTCTACGAACTGTCGGGCAATGAATGCGACGGCGTGTCGGTACGCTATCGCTTCGTGACCAATATCACGACCTCCGAGGATGCCTATCAGACCGACCAGCAGACCTCGACCTTCGAGAGCCCGAACGGGCTGGAATTCAACTTCCTGACCAAGTCCTTCGTCGACAAACGGCTGGAATCGACGGTGAAGGGGTCGGCGACACGCACTGCCGAAGCCACCAAGGTTGTCCTTTCCGATCCGCAGCGTCGCGACCTCGACCTGCCCCCCGCGATCTTCATCTCCACCCACCTGATCGACATCATCGATGCGGCGAAAGAGGGCAAGCAGCTCGTCAAGCGCGACGTCTTCGACGGTTCGGACAAGGCGGACGAGGTGGTCACCAGCTCGGCCTTCATCGGTGCCGCCCGCAAGGCGTCGGAACCTTTCGAGGGAGAGACGGCGAAGGCCATCGAACCGCTGAAGGATGTCGAGGCCTGGCCGGTGACGATCTCCTATTTCGAGAAGGGTGTGGGCCAATCCTCGGAATCGGTGCCGGTCTACGAGGCCTCGTTCCTGCTCTACGACAACGGCATTTCGCGCAAACTGACCATGCGCTATCCCGATTACACGATGAAAGGGGAGCTCACCTCGCTCGAGTTCCTCGACCGAACGGCGTGCAAGCAGGACTAGGCGTTCAATAACTACTTTAAGTAGTGGTTACTGATATCTGAAATAAAAGGTAGCGATCAGTCGTCGCACTGCCCCCTGTCGGGCGCGCCTCCGGGATTCGATTCGGCCTTGTCGGCCTGCTTCGGGCGCGTCTGACCCGCAAAGGTCAGGCCGGTCTCCAGCGACTTGCCGCCAAACCGCCCCCTGACATTGTCCATTGCGCGCTCGGCGGCCGCTCGCCTCGTGGACTTGACGTCAATGAGGTCCTGCGGATCGGCGGTTTCGTCGGAGCGCAGAGTCGAGACTCCGATCCCGATCAGGCGGAACTTCGTGCCATCAAGTTCCTTCGTCATCAGGTCCATGCCGGTGCGGAAGATGCGGTCGGCGAGCTGGGTCGGATCGGCCAGAGCCCGATTGCGCGTGCGGGTTCTGAAATCGGCTGTCTTCATCTTCAGGACGACGGTCTGTCCGGCCAGATGCTTCGCCTTGAGACGCTCCGACACCTTCTCGCTCAGCCGGCGCAGGATCGGAACGAGTTCCTCCTCGCGCGCGATGTCCTCGAAGAAGGTGGTCTCGCTGGAGATGGATTTCATCTCGCCGCCCGGGTCGACCTTGCGCGTATCGTTGCCATGCGACAGGCGCGACAGGCGCAGCCCGATCGAGCCGAAACGGCGGGCGAGATCCGTCTCTTCCATGTCCTGGACCTGGGCGATGCTGGTGACGCCCTCGCGCTCGAGCATGCGCTGCGTCGCCTTGCCGACACCCCAGACGATGGAGACCGGTTGGCGGCGCAGGAAGTCCACCGCCTCGGCCTTGCCGATCACCGAAAAGCCACGCGGTTTCTGCATGTCAGATGCGATCTTGGCGAGGAATTTGCAGTAGGAAAGCCCAATGGAAACAGACAGTTGCAGCTCGTCCTCGACGCGCCGGGCAAAACGGGCCAGCACCTGCGCCGGCGATGCCTTGTGCAGTCTTGCAGTGCCGGAAAGATCGAGAAAGGCCTCGTCGATGGAGAGTGGTTCGACGAGGGGCGTGAGCTCGCGCATCATGTCGCGGATCTGGCGGCCGACGGCGACGTATTTCTCCATGTTCGGGCGAATGACGACCGCGTCAGGGCAGGCGGCGAGTGCCTTGAACATCGGCATGGCGGAATGCACGCCGCGAATGCGCGCTACATAGCAGGCGGTGGAGACAACGCCGCGCTTGCCGCCGCCGATGATTACCGGCCTGTTCATCAGTTCGGGATTGTCGCGCTTTTCGACGGCGGCGTAGAAGGCGTCGCAGTCGATGTGGGCGATCACCAGATCGTCGAGTTCGCGATGACGCAGGATGCGCGGACTGCCGCAGGACGGGCAGCGGGTGGACGCCCATTGTCCCGTTTGCAGGCAGTCGCGACACACCGCCCGCAGCGACGGCTGGGCCTCCGGCCGGCCTGAAGCGGGAGCCTGCTCAATCGTCGGCATGGCGCGACAGCACCTCGCGGGCGACAGGCACCTCGGCGGGGTCGATCCCTGCGGAGGCGGCGAAGGCCAGCAGGGTCGGCTCGTCGCCCATGAAGAAGTCTAGCACGCCGGACAGGAATGACGCCTGCGTGGCCGCGGCGCGCAGATCTTCCGGCGCGATGCCGGTCAGCGCCAGGAAGCGCGCGAGCTGCTCCGGATCGCCGGCGAGAAAGCCCAGCGCCTTGATCGCCAGCATTTCGGCCGTCTCGCGAGTCATGTATGCACCAACCATTCACCAACCGCCGAAGCCTTGCATTTCATGGCCGCATCGGCAATTTGGCGCGGCCATGTTTGCGTTTCGTCAACATTATTGGCGTATCCAACAGGCCGGAACAAATCAAACCTGATTGCAGTCTCCAGGGCGCTGCATCCAGCGGGAACCAGTCAATGTCCAAAAGCGTGATGATTGTTGAGGACAACGAACTCAACATGAAGCTGTTCAACGACCTTCTGGAAGCCAATGGCTACCGGACGATCAAGACACGCAACGGGCTGGAAGCGCTGGACCTTGCGCGCGAGCACCATCCGGACCTCATCCTGATGGACATCCAGCTGCCTGAGGTTTCAGGCCTGGAAGTCACCAAATGGCTGAAAGAAGACGATGAACTGCATGCCATACCGGTCATCGCGGTTACCGCTTTCGCCATGAAGGGGGACGAGGAACGCATCCGCCGGGGCGGCTGCGAGGCGTATATCTCCAAACCAATCTCGGTCTCGAAATTCGTCGAGACCGTGAAGTCCTATATCGGCGACAATTGATGCGAAACGGGGGCTGTGCATGACCGCGCGCATTCTCGTCGTCGACGACATCGCCGCCAACGTCAAGCTGCTCGAGGCACGCTTGATGGCGGAGTATTTCCAGGTTCTGACGGCCAATACCGGGCGCGACGCGCTCGACATCTGCGAAAACGGGCAGTGCGACATCGTGCTGCTCGACGTGATGATGCCGGAGATGGACGGCTTCGAGGTCTGCCGCCGGCTCAAGCAGAATCCCAAGACCGCTCATATTCCCGTGGTCATGGTCACCGCGCTCGATCACCCCGAAGACCGGGTCAAGGGGCTGGAATCGGGGGCCGAGGATTTCCTGACCAAGCCGGTCAACGATCTGGCGCTGATCACGCGGGTGAAAAGCCTGGTGCGGCTGAAGCTCCTGACCGACGAACTGCGCCTGCGCGCCTCGACCGGTCGCGATCTCGGTGTCGAGGACATGCTCGATCTGCGGTCATCGAGCGGCGAGTTGCAGAAGGGCAGGGTGATCGTCGTCGACGATCGTGCCTCGTCCTACGAGCGCATCGTCAAGTTTCTGGCGACCGAGTTCTCGGTCACCGTCGTACCCGATCCGCATGAGGCGCTGTTCCGCGCGGCGGACGAGGATTTCGACGCCGCGGTGATCTCCTTGTCGCTCAACGATTTCGATGCGCTCAGGCTGTGCTCGCAACTGCGCTCGCTGGAGCGCACCCGGATGCTGCCGATCCTCGTCGTTTCCGACGCGGATCAGGATGCCGGCGTGCTGCGCGCGCTCGAACTCGGCGTCAACGACTATATCCACCGGCCGATCGACCGCAACGAGTTGCTGGCGCGCATGCGCACCCAGATCAAGCGCAAGCGCTACAACGAGATGCTGCGCGATTCGGTGCAGGCGACCATCGAAATGGCGGTCACCGACAGCCTCACCGGACTGCACAACCGCCGCTATCTCGACAGCCATCTGGCCGGTCTCTTCGACAAGGCGCTGGGCCGCGAAAAGCCGCTGTCGCTGATCATCTGCGACCTCGACCGCTTCAAGTCGGTCAATGACGAGTTCGGGCATGATGTCGGCGACGAGGTCATTCGCGAATTCGCGGTGCGCGTGCGCAAGAATGTGCGCAATCTCGATCTTGCCTGCCGCTTCGGCGGTGAGGAGTTCGTCGTGGTGATGCCGGACACCGATATCGCGCTGGCGCGCATCGTGGCCGAGCGTATCCGGCTCGAGATTTCGACCCATCCGTTCCTCGTCAGGGACGGCGCCGCACAATTGCCGGTGACCGTCAGCCTCGGCGTATCGACGCTGGAAGGCCCGGACGACACGCCGGAGCGGATGATGAAGCGCGCCGACGTCGCGCTCTACAATGCCAAGCGTGCCGGCCGCAACCAGGTGATGACCGAGGCGGCCTGATCGCACGCCGTGCGGCTCCTTCCATAACAGCAGTACTCACGCGGCACATTCATACGCGCGCGGTTAACCCATTCCGCTAACCACGGTTGTGATCGACGGCACGCAATGGTTACCAATGTGTTGATTTCAGACAAGAGTTGCGCCAGAGTGGCGCCGTGAAAGAGGCAAGCTTCCGCTGTTGTCGCGGGGCGCCGTTCAAGAGATACCCTACGGAGTGCTCAGGTCCGCCGCATCTCCTGGGTCCGTGGGGTTTGTCGGCCGGCATTGGCAATCGTGGCCTCCTCGTACCATGGCCAAAGCCGGCCGACCCCTTTTCTTCAGTCAATGTCAGTCCCGGAAAACTGCCCCTTGCGGGCGGCTCATGGCGTGCGGGCCGAAACAGCGCACGCCCGGCCGCCACTGGCTCTTCGCAGGTGCGAAGTGTGCCCTCAGATGCAAAAATCGGGCACGAAAAAGCCGCCCGGGAGGGCGGCTTGTCTGATGCCAGGTTCGGCCTTGCGGCCGTGATCCCGGCGCAGTCTACTTGATCTTGGTTTCCTTGAAGTCGACGTGCTTCTTGGCGACCGGATCGTATTTGCGCTTGACCATCTTCTCGGTCATGGTGCGGCTGTTCTTCTTGGCAACGTAGAAATAGCCGGTATCTGCCGTGCTCTCGAGCTTGATCTTGATGGTGGTTGCCTTGGCCATGTTTCGTAATTCCCGGTGACGACGCCCGGGCCATCAGGGCCTCGGACTTTTGTGCTTGCGCTGAATGAAGTTGGTGCGATCGCCGCCATGGGCGGTTCGCATTTGGCCGGCAAACTAGCGATGGCCGTGCGAAAGTCAAGCGCCGCCTTTCTATCCCCCGCCTTTGCGTCCAAATCGCACGAGCGCGAGCAGGACATAGGACGCGAACATGGCGCATAGCGCCCAGGCGAAACCGTCCGGATCGTCGAGATCCATGAGGATGCCGACGAGCTGCGGGCCGATCACCATGCCGATCGCATAGCACAGTATGAAGGCCGCGTTCGCCTGCGCGAGGTCGGCGCCGGAAAGGCGCGCCCCGAGATGGGCTAGGCCGACTGTGTACATGCCGGCGGTCACGCCGCCCCAAAGGAACACGCCGGTGATCAGCAGCGGCAGGTGGTGCACGGCATAGGGCAGGATCGCCACGCCAAGCGCGCCGAAGGTGGCGCAGAAGACGAGCAGATGACGCCGGTCGCGCAGGCGGTCGGAGGCGAGACCGAGCGGTATCTGCAGCACGACGTTGCCCAGCGCCAGTACCATGAGCAGGAGGGCCACGCCGGTCTCGTCGAACCCGTTGCGCGCGCCATAAACCGGGAAGAGGGCGAGGCCCGCCTGTTCGACGGCGCCGAAGATGAAGGCTGCGAGCGTCGCGGTCGGCACCAGCAGGATGTAGCGCACCACGGAGTGCGATTGCGGTGCGGCGTGCATGTCGGGCTGGTGGGCGCGTGCCAGGAAGGCCGGAATGGCGGATGCGGCGATGATCACGGCACCGACGATGAAGGGGAGCATGCCTTTCGTTCCGATCAAAGCGAGCAAGGTCGGGCCGGTGGCAAAGCCGATGGAAAGCACGGTGGCATAAAAGCCCAGGACCAGCCCGCGCCTGTTGTCGGGTGCGGAAGAATTGATCCAGAACTCGCTCAGCACAAAGGAGGCGGTGACCGCGCCGTGGAACACGACCCTGAGGGCGAACCAGGCGGGCATGCTCGGGAAATAGAAGAAGCCCATCAGCGCGATGGCGGCGACAATTGCGGCCAGGATTAGCGTGTTGACCAGGCCGATGCGCCGCGCGAGCGGATTGACGAAGGGAACCGTGACGATGGAGGCGATGCCGGCCATGGCCGTGTTGGCGCCGATCAGCGTCGAGGAAAAGCCGCGATGCTCGAGCAGGATCGACAACAGCGGAAAGGACAGGCCGATCGCGACGCCGACCGATGAAATGGTCGCGATCGCGGCGATGACCGACGCCATGTCGATTTTCGCCGGACCCTCGACCGGCATGCCGAAGGCCGATTCGGCAGTTTTCATGCACCGCTCCACACAAAGATGCCCGAAGGCCGTTTACGTATCGCTGTCAGCGAGAAGAGACCTGGAACATGTCGGAAATCCGCATGATCGCGAAGCGCGATGGCAGCTACATGATCTTCTTGTCAAAGCGTGCATTCCTGGCGTGGTAGAACGGTGCCGGCCATGCCGGGTCGAGGTCCGGATCGCGCTCCAGACGGCGCATCAGCTCGACCAGCATGACGCGCGTGATCTCGCGCGTAGGACCCTCAATTGCGTCCTGAGGCCTGACCCATTGCAGTTCCTCCAGCTCGCCACTTGGCGTGAAACCGCCGGGCGGCGTGTGCGCGATGTCCTCGGCACGGGCCAGGAAAAACCAGGTGTCGAACCGCCTTGGCGGGCCGGGGGGCGTTATGGCGCGCGAGAACAGCACCATGCCGCCGACCTTCGGCACGATCTTGCGGTCACGAAAATCCGACCAGTCGGGGTGAGGGCTTGCGAGTTCGCCCGGCGTGCCGATCAGCAGGCCGGTTTCCTCGCTCAGTTCGCGCACGGCCGCTATGGCGAGCGCCCTTGCCCGAAGCGGGGTTTTCCGGCCACGCAGATTGGCGACGATTTTCGCTTCCGTTTCGGTCGCCAGTCTGTCCACGGGCTTGATGTGCAAATCGGCGCGGTCGACCGAGCCGCCCGGAAAGACCAGCGCACCCGGCATGAAGGCGAGCGAACGGTTGCGGCGGCCCATCAGGATGCGTGCCTTGTCGCCCTTGCCGTCGACCATGATGATGGTTGCCGCGTTGCGGGGGCGGATCGCGGTTACAGCACTGCCCTGGCGCCGCCCTCGCATGTCGCGCAGCTTGGGAGAGTTGATGATTGCCTCGATGCGCGCGATCTCTCCCTCGAGAGGGTCGCTGACTGAGGCCTCCTGATCAGCTTTCATCGCCGCCGAACCCGTGCATGCGCATCGCCCATTGCGCGGCGACAACCGCACCCTTGAGCGGTCGCATCGACAGGCCGGCGCTGATCACGGCGACGATCGCGGTTGCGAAGGTCTGGGTCCACATCGAGAGTTCGAGGAAGGTGACGAGCGCTGCCATGGCGGCGACCGTGACATGGCCGGTGAGGAAGATGTTGAGATAGGCCGGCAGGTCGTCGGCACGCTGGTGACGCAGTTCCTCGCCGCAGGCCGGGCATTCATCGGCTACTGCCAGCATCTTCGTGAAAATGCGGCCTTCGCCGCAGGCCGGGCAGCGGCAGCGCGCGCCGCGCAGGATCGCGGGCATCACCGGGCGGTCGGAACCACCGAACTGCATGCCGTCAGCCGTGTCGAGTTTTTGCATTGTCTCGTCCTTCATTTTCCTCGCCGCCGCCGCGATACCGGGCGTTTGGCGGGCTTGTGCGACTTGCGTTTCGACGCGGCCGCCCCCCGATTGGCCTTGGCCGGGTTGCCGGGGCTCAGCATGTCGAAGCGCAGGGCGCCTGCCACGGGCTGGGCCTCGGCGAGGCGTACTTCCACTTCCTGGCCCATCTGGTAGGCGAGCCCGGTATCGGCGCCGATCAGCGAATAGCTGGCCTCGTCAAAATGAAAATATTCGTCCGATATCTTCGAGATCGGTATAAACCCGTCCGCACCGGTTTGCGCAAGCGTGACAAACAGCCCCGCCCTGGTGACGCCGCCGATTCGGCCCTTGAAGGTCTCGCCGATCCGTTCGGAAAGATGCATGGCGATCAGCCGGTCGACCGTGTCGCGTTCGGCCTGCATGGCGCGCCGCTCGGCCAGCGAGATGTCGGCGGCGACGACCTCCAGCTGTTCTTCCTCGGCCGGCGTCAGCCCGCCTTCACCCAGTCCCAATGCCGCGACCAGCGCGCGGTGCACGATCAGGTCGGCATAGCGGCGGATCGGCGAGGTGAAATGGGCGTAGCGCATCAGGTTGAGGCCGAAATGGCCCAGATTGGTGGGCGAATATTCAGCCTGGCTCTGCGAACGCAGCACTACCTGGTTGACCAGTTCCTCGCGATCGGAGCCTTCCACGCGGTTCAGAATCTGGTTGAAATGGGCGGCGCGGATATTGCCGGCGCGCGCCAGCGAAAGGTTCATGGTGTGCAGGAACTCGCGCAGGCTTTCGAGCTTGGCGAGCGAAGGCGCGTCGTGGACGCGGTAGACAAGTTTCTGCTTGCGCCGTTCCAGCGTCTCGGCGGCGGCGACATTGGCCTGGATCATGAATTCCTCGACCAGCTTGTGCGCATCGAGGCGCTCGGGTGTTTCGACCCGGTCGACGGTTCCGTCCTTCTTGAGGATGATCTTGCGTTCGGGCAGGTCGAGTTCGAGCGGTGCGCGCGCCTGCCGCCCGCGATGCATGCAGCGCCAGGCTTCCCACAGCGGTTCCAGCACCTCCTTGAGAATCGGTGCGGTCTTGTCGTCAGGCTTGCCGTCGATCGCCGCCTGTGCCTGAAGGTAGGCGAGGCGCGCATGGCTCTTCATCACGATGCGATGGAAGCTGTGCTTCGTCTTGCGGCCCTCGGCGTCGAACCACATGCGCACGGCCAGCGCAGGGCGTTCCTCGTTTTCGCGCAGCGAGCACAGATCGTTGGAGATGCGTTCCGGCAGCATGGGCACGACGCGGTCGGGGAAATAGACCGAATTGCCGCGCTTGAGCGCCTCGCGGTCCATGGTCGAGCCGGGGCGGACATACCAGGCGACATCGGCGATGGCGACGGTGACGACATGGCCGCCCGGCACGTCCGGGTCTGGTGCACCGCAGATGGCGTCGTCATGGTCCTTTGCGTCGGCCGGGTCGATGGTCACCAGCGGCAGGTCGCGCCAGTCTTCGTGTTTTTTGGCCGATTTGATGGCGATCGGCTTGACGCTTTCGGCCTCTTTCAGCACCTCCGGCGGGAAGATGTGCGGGATTTCATGCGTGTGGATGGCGATCATGGAGACCGCCTTTTCGGACGCCATGGAACCGATGACGCGGATTACCCGGCCGCGCTTCAGGCCGTGTCGGCCGACGCGCGAGACCTGGACCTCGACCAGATCGCCGTTCTTCGCCTCGCCGATATCGTCGGCCGAGAGTGCCACTTCCTCAGCGCGTTTCTGCACCGGTTCGAGGCGCACGGTCTTGTCGCCTGCAATGCGCAGGATGCCGAGCAGGGCGGCCTTGCGCTTGTCGATGACCTTCATCACCCGGGCCGAATAGACACCGTCGTCCTGGCGCTGGAGACGCGCGAGCACGCGGTCGCCGACACCGGCGGTCACGGGTTTTCTGCCCCGGGGCGGAAGGATTTCGATGCGCGGCGGATTGCCGTCGGACAGTTCGTCCCATGCGGCGGGGCGTGCCAGCAGCCCACCGCCGGTATCGCGGCCGGTGACGTCGAGCACGGTGACGCTGGGCAGGTCGCCGGCGCGCATCAGGCGCTTGCCGTGTTTCTCGATCAGGCCCTCGGCGGCCAGATCCTTCAGCAGCGCCTTGAGCGCGATCTTGTCGTTGCCCTTGATCGAAAAGGCGCGCGCGATCTCGCGCTTGCCGGTCTGGCCGGGGTTTTCGGCAATGAAGGCAAGCACCTGGTCACGGGTGGGCAGGCCCGGCTTCGACTTTCCACCCTGCGCCTTTTTTCGGGTCATTCAGCGCTTTCTTTTCCCGCCCGAACCCTTTTCGGCCCTGGCGGCGATCAGGGTGACCGCTTCTTCCAGCGTGACGGATTGCGGATCGGTGCCCTTTGGCAGGGTCGCATTGACCTTGCCGTGCTTCACATAGGGGCCGTAGCGACCGTCATGCACGCTGATCGGCCCGCCGAGTGAGGGATGGTCGCCCAGCGTCTTGAGCGCGGCAGGCGCGCCGCGCCGGCCACCACCCTTGGCGGTCTTTTCGGCCAGCGCATCGACGGCGCGGTTGATGCCGACGGTAAAGACCTCGTCCACACTTTCCAGATTGGCGTAAGTGCGCTCGTGCTGCACGAAGGGGCCGTAGCGGCCGATGCCGGCGGTGATCGGCTGACCGGTCTCCGGATGTTTGCCGACCTCGCGCGGCAGGGACAGGAGCCTCAGCGCCTTTTCGAGATCGATCTCGGCGGCGTTCCAGTCCTTGGGGATCGAGGAACGGCGCGCTTCCTTGCCTTCGCCCGCCTGGACATAGGGGCCGAAGCGGCCGGAACGCGCGGTGATTTCCTCACCCGTCTCGGGATCGGTGCCGAGGACGCGCGGATCGTTGGCAGCGGCTTCGTTCTCGCCGTTGTCGTCGGCGCCGAGCTGGCGAGTGAAATTGCACTCGGGATAGTTCGAGCAGCCGATGAAGGCGCCGTAGCGGCCGATCTTGAGGCTCAACTGTCCGTCAGCGCATTTCGGGCAGGCGCGCGGCTCGGAACCGTCCTCGCGCGGCGGGAAGGCGAGCGGGGCCAGTTCTTCGTTGAGCATGTCGAGGACCTGGCTGACGCGCAGGTCCTTGATATCCTCGACGCTGGCGGAGAAAGCGCGCCAGAATTCGCGCAGCACGTCCTTCCATGCGAGTTCGCCGGCCGAGATGCGGTCGAGCTTTTCCTCCAGATCGGCGGTGAAGTCATATTCGATGTAGCGGTCGAAGAAGCTTTCGAGGAAGGAAGTGACGAGGCGGCCCTTCGATTCGGGGATGAGCCGTCGTTTCTCGAGCTTCACATAATCGCGGTCCTGCAGCGTCGACAGCGTCGAGGCGTAGGTCGACGGCCGGCCGATGCCGAGCTCTTCCATCTTGCGGATGAGGGAGGCTTCCGAATAGCGCGGCGGCGGCTCGGTGAAGTGCTGCTTGGCGTCGATCTTCTCACGCGACAGCGCTTCGCCTGAGTTGAGCGGCGGCAGACGTGATCCGTCCTCGTCGTCATCGTCGCCCTTCGAGGTCTCGTAGACGCCCATGAAACCGTCGAAGCGCACGACGGAGCCGGTTGCCCTGAGCGATGCCTTCTCGCCATTGCGGGTTGCGTCGATGTCGACGGTGGTGCGCTCGATCTCGGCCGATGCCATCTGGCTGGCGATGGTGCGCTTCCAGATCAGATCGTAGAGCTTGCGCTGGTCGTCGTCGAGGCGGCCAGCCACGTCATCAGGCGAGCGCGCGATGTCTGTCGGCCGGATCGCCTCGTGGGCTTCCTGCGCGTTCTTGGCCTTGGTGGAATAGACGCGCGGCTGTTCGGGCAGATAACGCTCGCCGAAGCGGCCAGCGATGGCCTCGCGGATCGGCCCGATGGCTTCCGGGGCGATCTGCACGCCGTCGGTACGCATATAGGTGATCAGGCCGACCGTCTCGCCGCCGATGTCGATGCCTTCGTAGAGCCGCTGGGCGATCTGCATGGTGCGCGAGGCCGAGAAGCCGAGGCGTCGGCTGGCATCCTGCTGCAGGGTCGAGGTGGTGAACGGCGCATAGGGGTTGCGCTTGACCGGCTTCGATTCGACCGAGGCCACGGAGAAGTCGGCCGCCTCCAGCATGGTGCGGATGGCGGTCGCCTCGGCCTCGCTGGTGATGTCGAGGCGCTGCAGCTTCTTGCCGTCGAATTCGGCGATGCGCGCCTCGAAGTTCTGGCCATCGCCATTGGCGAGCGTCGCCATGATCGACCAGTATTCCTGCGGCTTGAAGGCCTCGATCTCTGCCTCGCGGTCGCAGATCAGGCGCAGCGCCACGGACTGGACCCGGCCGGCCGAGCGCGCGCCGGGCAGTTTGCGCCAGAGCACGGGCGAAAGGGTGAAGCCGACCAGATAGTCGAGGGCGCGGCGCGCCAGATAGGCATCGACCAGCGCCACGTCGATCTCGCGCGGGTGCTGCATCGCTTCCAGAATGGCGCCCTTGGTGATCGCGTTGAAGACGACGCGGGAGACCGGCTTATCCTTCAGCACCTTCTTGTCGTTGAGGACCTGCAGGACATGCCACGAAATCGCCTCGCCCTCACGATCCGGGTCGGTCGCGAGAATCACGTTGTCGGCGGTTTTCACCGCCTTGGCGATATCGGCCAGCCGCGATTTCGACTTGGCGTCGACCGCCCACGACATGGAGAAGTCGTCGTCGGGCAGGACGGAACCGTCCTTGGCCGGCAGGTCGCGGACATGGCCGTAGGAAGCCAGGACCGTATAATCCTTGCCGAGGTATTTGTTGATGGTCTTGGCCTTGGCCGGCGATTCGACGATCACCACGTTGGCGGTCATGAAAATTCCCGAATAGATGAAAGAAGGATGGACACGGTCTCCAGAGGTCGGCCGTAACGGTCGAAACGCCGCCGCGAATGCGCCCATGAATTGGCGAGTAGCGCGCGCCGCGTCAAGACCCAGAGGTCACAGTAGGCAGGATGAGGGCACTAATACAATCATTGGTAGCATATGGTAAGTTATTGCAAACATAGGTATATGAAATTAAGCTAAATCAATATTCTCATGCTGAACGCAGATTTCAGTGTGGGCTTTGAAACATTGGCGGTTGGGGCCGTCCGGAAAGATGAATTTGGGGTGCAAGTGCCGGAATCCGCGGATAGCGAGAGGTCGACGCAGTTAAGCGATCATATCGCAAAGATTGAGTATGTTGAGCAGATGCTTCGAGAATTGCGTGTTTTTTCGAGTGAGTTGGATGCCGCGATGCTGACTTATCTCATCGAAATGGCAGCTATCGAGGCAAGCGAGACCCTAAAGGTGCGCTCGCGACAAGGGTTCACCCTGTCGGATCAGAACTAGGCTTGTGTTCGCAAGCTGGGCTGTTGCCAGGAAGTGTTTGAGATGTTTGGGGCGCCTATAGCATTTCTGACCGGGCTGACGTTGTTTATTTGTGGAGCCATATTTGGCGGCTTAATCGCGATGGTTTGGTTTACGCTATTTGGTCGCTACCTCGGGCCCGATGAGATGGATGTCGACGACCCATACGGCTACTGATCTTGCCTTATTGACAGGGAATCTCAGAGCTGATGAGTTCTGCCAAGCAGGTGGCTGGTACGAACGATCAGTTGTTCAGGGCTGCAGCGAGACGCAATTGCCCGCATGGCGTTCCAGCCGCCCGGCGAGGTCGAGTTCGAGCAGGACCAGATGGACCTGCGCGGCGCTCGCGCCCGTGAACCGGACGATGTCGTCGATCTCGACGGGCGTCGGGCCAAGGGCGGCGACGATAGAGTCGCGGAGCGCCTGATCCGTATCGTCGAGCGGCACGGGGTCACGTTCCTGCCACGGTTCGTCATCATTCTCGCCGGCCAGAAACGGCAATTGCGGTTCGCCGCCGCCGACCGGGCGCAGCGCCTCGACGATTTCACGAGCTTCGGTCACGAGGGTCGCACCCTGCTTGATGAGGTGGTTGGTGCCTTCCGCGCGCGGGTCGAGCGGCGAGCCGGGCAGGGCGAAGACCTGGCGGCCGTTCTCGTTCGCCAGTCTTGCGGTAATGAGCGATCCGGAGCGCTTGGCAGCCTCGATCACCACCACGCCGAGCGCGATGCCGGCGATCAGGCGATTGCGGCGCGGAAAATCCTTGGCGCGCGGCTGCCAGCCGATCGGCATCTCGGAGACGAGCGCACCGCCGGAAGCCACGATGTCCTCGGCCAGCGTGACGTTTTCATCGGGGAAGGGCAGGTCGAGGCCACCAGCGAAGACGGCAATCGTGCCGGTCTCGAGCGAGGCGGTGTGCGCGGCTGCGGCCGTGCCGAAATGGTTGATCAGGTCGCGAAAGGTCGCCGGGCCGACATTGTCGGAGCGGATCAGCCGCAGCCAGGCGAGCCGCTGTTCGTCGCTCAGCGCGAAACGGCCCCGGTTTCCTGCATTTGCCCCCTGATCCATCCTATCCCTTCTTGCCGAATCGATTCTCGTTGCCGGCAAGCAGCCGGGCGAAATTGGTGCGGTGAAGGTAGAGCGACAGGGCGGTGAGCACGACGAACAACAGTGCGGGTGCGGGTCCTGCCCAGAACCACAGCAGGATTGGCGTGGCGACCATGGCGCAGAAGGCCGAAAGCGAGGAGTAGCGCCAGATCGCCATGACGGCGAGCCAGATGGCCGCAAACACGAGCGCGACCGGCCAGGCGACGGCCAGAAGGACGCCGACGAAGGTCGCCACACCCTTGCCACCCTTGAATTTGAGCCAGACCGGGAAGCAATGGCCGAGAAAGGCGCCGAGGCCGGCGATGAGCCCCGCCTCAGGCGAGAACCTGCTGGCGACAAGGACCGCGACAGTACCCTTGAGCGCGTCGAGCAGAAGGGTCGCTGCGGCAAGCGCCTTGTTGCCGGTTCTCAGTACGTTGGTGGCGCCGATATTGCCCGAACCGATGCCACGCAGATCGCCCAGCCCGGCGATGCGGGTCAGCAGCAGGCCGAAGGGAATGGAGCCGAGAAGATAGCCCACCAAAAGCGCGGCGAGCATGCCGGGCAGTCCGCCCGGGAAGTTTGCGAACGCGTCCATTGCAACCCAGCCTCCCTCAGGAAGTGTAAACTATGCTTCCCGCCACCATGGTTTGCAACACCTTGCCGATGAAACGGGCACCTTCGAAGGGCGTGTTCTTGGAGCGCGAGACGATGTCCTCTTCCTTCAGCACCCATGGCATGTCGATGTCGGCGATGGCGAGGTCAGCGGGCGCGCCCGGCGCCAGCGTGCCACCAGGCAGGCCGAAGATCGAGGCCGGGTTCGCGGAAAGGCATTCGATTAGGCGCGACAGCGGCACCTGTCCGGCGTGATGCAGGCGAAGGGCGGCGGAAAAAAGGGTTTCCAGGCCGATTGCGCCGTCCTCGGCCTCTGCGAAGGGCAGGCGCTTGGTGTCAACGTCCTGCGGGTCGTGG
>JBHIWX010000077.1:0-20348 GCA_041987205.1 Rhizobiaceae bacterium
TTTTTTCTTGCTGCTGACGAAAGGCTGCGTCTTGGTTGCGGTGCCGCAGCGTGTACATTTCCGTATCCGAGGAAGTGCGCAATCTTCTCGCGGACGCTGTAGGCGGCAAAGTTGGCAAAAGGCGCCTTACTGCGGAGGAAATAGCAAGTCTCGCTCGCACACCCGACATTCCATTTGACCAGAAGCAGGTCGCCGACGAGATGTGGGACGAGTCGTTTGACTGAGGCTGTCCTGGACAGTTCGTCACTGGTCGCCATCCTGAACAACGAGCTGGAGAAGACTGAATTTTCAGCCTTTCTGGGGAGAGCTGGCAGCTTGTCCATTAGTGCTGCAACACTGCACGAGGCCTTCTGCGTGATGCGTAACAAGGCGGTACGAAATGGCGCGCTTCGGCTTCAGACTCTGATCGATGGCCTGCCGCTTGAAATCATTCCCTTTGATGCCGCTCAACTCGACCTTGCCAAGGCGGCGTACGCCGAATTTGGTCGCGGTTCCGGGCATGCCGCCAAACTCAACATGGGCGATTGTTTTTCCTATGCTCTGGCAAAGGCGCTCGACCTGCCGCTGCTGTTCAAGGGCAATGATTTTGGCCATACCGACATAGCATCTGCTCTTGATCCGTCCTGACATATTGACATTGGGCTTGTTCAGTACAAATTGTATCGAAAGATACAACGGGTATTGATATCGAGATGCATTTTGACCAATCCAAGTCGGAGCGGTTGCGCCAAGCAAGAATGGCGGCTGGTTTCAAGTCAGCTTCGGCCGCAGCCCGTACTCTGGGTATTGGTGAATCGACTTACAGGTCTCATGACAACGGCACACGGGATTTTGGCCAGGACGACGCTGTTCGTTATGGCGAACAATTTGGTGTTTCGCCGGTCTGGCTGATGTTTGGGGGAGGAACCGACGATTTGACCGATGCGCCTGCTGCCGAAGCGCCTGATGTTGCATCAGGCCTGCCTCTCTCCGGCAAACATATCCTTCTGATCATCGCCGGCGGCATCGCGGCCTATAAATCGCTCGACCTGATCCGCCGGTTGCGCGAGCGTGGCGCCTCGGTGCGATGCGTGATGACGAAGGCCGCGACACAGTTCGTCACCGAAATGGCGGTCGGCGCCATCGCGGGTGGCCAGGTTTTCACCGAACTGTTCGACCGCGCCGCCGAGCACGATATCGGCCACATCCGTCTGTCGCGCGAGGCGGATCTGATCGTCGTCGCGCCGGCCACAGCCGATCTGATGGCGAAGATGGCGAATGGCCTTGCCGACGATCTCGCCAGCGCCGTCCTGCTGGCGACCGACAAGCCCGTGCTCCTCGCGCCGGCGATGAACCCGGCCATGTGGATGAACCCGGCGACGGCACGCAATGTCACTACGCTAAGCGCGGACGGCACCCGCTTTATCGGGCCCAATGCCGGGGAAATGGCCGAATCGGGCGAGGCGGGGACCGGCCGTATGGCCGAGCCGCTGGAGATCGTCGCGGCTGTCGCCGAACTGCTCGACGATGGGCCGAAACCGCTGCAGGGCCTGAAGGCCGTCGTCACTTCCGGCCCTACGCATGAGCCGATCGATCCCGTCCGATACATCGCCAACCGCTCGTCCGGTCGCCAGGGGCACGCCATCGCCGAAGCGCTGGCAAAGGCCGGTGCCGACGTGACGCTCGTCTCCGGCCCCGTGTCGATCCCCGATCCTGCCGGCGTATCGGTCATTCATGTCGAGACAGCTCGCCAGATGCTGGAGGCCGTCGAGGGCGAACTGCCCGCCGACATCGCGGTGATGGTTGCCGCCGTCGCGGACTGGCGCACCCTCGGTACAGCGGATCAGAAGATGAAGAAGAAGGCCGGCAGCGGTCCGCCCATGCTGGAGCTGACCGAGAACCCGGATATCCTCAGGACGGTCGGCCACCTCGAACAGCGCCCCCGCCTTGTGGTCGGTTTTGCCGCCGAGACCGAGAAGGTCGAGACCCACGCTCGCGCCAAGCTGGAACGCAAGGGTGCCGACTGGATCGTCGCCAATGACGTGTCGCCCGAAACCGGCATCATGGGCGGCGACCGCAACCGGGTAAAACTGCTCACCCGCGAGGGCGTCGAGGAATGGCCCGACCTGCCAAAGCAGGAAGTGGCGACGCGGCTGGTCACCCGCATCGCGCAGGCCTTTGCGGACAAATGAAGCTCGCCGTGAGGTCTCCGAGCAGCGCCTGATCAATTGCCCCGGTTGGCAATCCGCGTGTGAAGCTTGCGGATGATGCCGCTTGCGGTTTTCTCGAAAAGGCATGGAACCAGCGCATGGACCAGCGCTGCGCCGGCCGCCGCGAACAGCAGGCCCGAGAAGCGCAGTGCGAACCCGAAATGCTCCACATAGCTCTCGTCGACGGAGTGCGGATGCGTGATGAACATGCGTTCGAAGATGCGGGTCATGGCGGTTCCCTCCCGATGCGATGATGCAAGGGGAATCTGCACCATGATCCGCAGCATTGTTTCCCTATTTGGACTATGAAATGACGGAAGCTTGGGATAAATGTCCCAGGCATGGACGATCTGGATCAATTCGATCTCAACATTCTGCGTGAACTGCAACGCGACGCCACGCTGTCGGCCGAGGCGCTCGCCGAACGCATCCATCTTTCCCGCAACGCCGCCTGGCGCCGCATGCGCCGTCTGGAAACCGAAGGTTATCTGAAAGGACGTGTCGGCCTCGTCGATCCCGAGCGACTCGGTCTGGGGCTGGCCGTCGTCATCATGGTGCGCACGCAGTCACACGATCCGGATTGGCTCGAACGTTTTCGCGAGGCGACACTCTCCATGCCCGAGATCATATCGGTATGGCGCATGAGCGGCGACCTCGACTACGTCTTGCGCGCCCGCGTGCGTGACATGAAGGATTACGACCGCCTCTACCGGCAATTGATCGCCCGCATTCCGCTGGCCGACGTCTCCGCCTCCTTCGTCATGGAGGAGATCAGGGAGACGACCGAACTCCCGATTGCCGCAGGCTGAGGCGGGCAGCAAGTCCCGAAGCAAACTCCCGTTGGAAAGCAGGGGAAAGATGGTCAAAGCGCCCGCCGCACGTCTTCCGGCGCAAGGTGGCAGCGGATAAGTTCGCCGCCATGAGAGTGTCTCCCACGCCCGTCAATTCACGAACCGCCAGCAAAAGGCCTGCCCAAGGCAGGATCGGCACGGAACCGCCGCGCCCCGTCGTCGGCATTGTCCGCCTGCCGCACGCCAAGGGGCTGGATCTGCCGGCTTATCAGAGTGCGGGAGCCGCAGGCATGGACCTCGCAGCCGCCTGCGACGAGGTCATGGTACTGGTTCCGGGCGCGCGTGCGCTGGTCCCGACCGGTCTGGTGCTCGAACTTCCTGCCGGCCATGAAGGCCAGATCCGGCCACGTTCCGGCCTGGCGCTGAAGCATGGCATCACCTGCCTCAACACGCCGGGCACGATCGATGCGGATTATCGCGGCGAGGTAAAGGTCCTGCTGATCAATCTCGGCCAGGAACCCTTCACCATCGAGCGCGGCATGCGCATCGCCCAACTCGTCGTCGCGCCGGTGTTGCAGGCAAGGGTGGAGGAGCGCGATCTGGCCGGCGTAACCGGACGCGGGACTGGCGGTTTCGGCTCGACCGGGGCATAAAGCCTGCCCGAACCCGTTCGTTGCAGGTGACCGTGATGACCCTGTCGTCCTTTCTGGCCTACACGTTGGCGCTCGGCATCGCCGCCGCCATCCCCGGTCCCGGCGTCGCCGCGCTGGTCGGCCGCGCGCTCGGCACAGGCTTCCGGCGCACTTTGCCCATGCTGGCTGGCATCGTCCTCGGCGACCTCGTCTATCTGACCTTCGCCATTCTGGGGCTGGCGCTGCTGGCGCACACCTTCGAGACGGCCTTCATGGTCGTGCGCATCGTCGGCGCCTTCTACCTGCTCTGGCTCGCCTGGAAATTCTGGACCGCCGGCCTTTCGCCGGAACGCATCGAGCGTTCGCCGGGCAAGAGAGACGGGCTGATGTCCTTTGCCGCAGGCCTTGCCGTCACGCTCGGCAACCCCAAGACCGTGGTCTTCTATCTGGCGCTGCTGCCCGTGGTGATCGACATGACCGGGGTGAGCTTCACCGACTGGGCGGTGCTGTCCGTGCTGACCGTGCTCATCCTCTATGTCGTGCTGGTGCCCTATGTGGCGCTCGCCTCCCGCGCGCGCTCGGCGCTCGCCGATCGCGCCACGCTGAGGGCGGTCAACCGCACGGCCGCGCTCGCCATGACAGGCGCAGCCGGCTACATCCTCGCCCGGACATAGTGCATCTTTATCGCCGGCTGATCGACATCGGCATGCCGTTGTCGGGCTGAACCGTGATCCGCATCACCGGCCAGGGCGGATTGTCGCTCGCATAGTCGAAGCGGAAGCGCCGGATCAATACGGCGAGCAGAATCACGGCCTCCTGCATGGCGAAGCTGGCACCGATGCAAACCCGCGGCCCAAGACCGAAGGAAAGATAGGCAAAGCGGTCGATCTTCTCGCGTTCCGGTGAAAGGAAACGTTCCGGATCGAACCGCTCGGGTTCTTCCCAATGCATGCGATGCCGGTGCAGGACCCACAGATTGATCATGACCCGCGTACGCGCCGGCACGACCAGACCGTTGAAGTGATCCTCCTTGATGGCAACACGCGCGATCATCGCCGCCGGCGGATACAGCCGCATCGCCTCTTCGAAACAGGCGCGAGTAAAGGGCAGGGCGCCGATCCACTTGTTTTCCGGTGTTCGGTCCATATCCAGACCGTCGATTTCAGCTTCGATGCGCTCCCGTGCCGTCCCGTCATTCGCAAGCAGATAAAGCGTCCAGGCCAGCCCACGCGCCGTTGTCTCGTGGCCCGCGCCGATGAACGTGATCAGATGATCCTCGATCTCCGCATGGCTGAAGGCGGGCTCCGAACCGTTTTTCGCCTCGAGCAGCAGGGATGCGAAATCGCGCGGCAGTTCTTCTCCTGCTGCCATGCTCGTCGCCCGCGACTTGATCAACGCACCCACCCGGGTCCGCAGACGGCTGATCGAGGAACGTCCGCGCAGTTTCGTCGGGCGCGGCACCCAGGCCGGCGCCTGCAGAAGGTCGAGCGGATCGGGATGGCCGAGTGCCTCCAGAAAAAGCGCGACATCGGCCAGCATCGCCTCGGTGTCGGCCGATATTTCGCCCGAGAACAGCGCCTCGGAGAGCACTTGATAGGTCAGGACGCTCATCTGAGGCGCGAGCAACGCCTCACCCGGCTCCAGCGTGTCGGCGAACGCCTCGGCGGTCGAGCGCATCGAGCGGGCGAAGCCGTCGACGTTCCGGGGCGTGAAGACAGGCGCCATTGCCTTTCTGGCAAGTCGCCAGGCCTCGCCGTCGCTTGTCAGCAGGCCATCCCGTAATGCGGGCCTGAGCAAAGCCTGCCGAATTTCACCGTGGCGCAGATTGGCCGCGTTCTCGACGAAGAAGTGACGGATCAGCTCGGGGTCGTTCAGAACGGTGGTCATCCGGCCGAACAGGCGAAACTGGAGGAAGGGCCGCTCGTATTCCTCCGAGTTTGTCACTTCCAGAGGATTGCGGGCGAAGGTCGCCATCAGCCGCAATTTGTCGGACAGCCTTGCGCTCTTCTGTGCTGCCTGACGCGGTGCGGGTACTGTAGGAACGAAATAGACCCTGTGGGTGTCCGCGGTCATCTCTTTTTCCGTGATCGTTCAGTCGGTTTCCCGGCTGGCAGGGCTTGATCTTCCGGTGACGGCTGAATCGCCATTGGTGCCGGTTTGAGGCTCAGTTTTGCGATTTCCAAACGTCGCCCCGTGCCTTCGATATTTGCGCGGACGATTTCGGCATGAAGAAGGCCGTCATAGCCCTGCGACCTTGCGCGCTCCCAGGTTGCCGCATCGGCGATGCAGCGGCTGGAAAGCTTCTTGTTGTGCTTTTCGAGCTTGGCCGACAGGTTCACGGCGGGCCCGATCACCGTCATCTCCATGCGGTCGTCGCGTCCCACGGCGCCCCAGACCACCGTTCCCGACGCGATGCCGATTCCAACTTCGAGCGCGCCGACGCGTCCGATTTCCGGTTCCTCGGCGGCCCAACGTTCCGCGTCGAGCAGGATGGCCTCCGCCGTTCGCATCGCGTTGGCTTCCGCCCGTGTTTCGTCGCCGGCTTCGGCCGTGTCGCCGATGCCGAAACTCGCCATGATGCCGTCGCCCATGAACTTGTCGATGATGCCGCCATTTTCCTGCACCAGCGGGATCACCCGGCCCTGATAGGCCGACAGGACGGCGACGACCTCGTTGGCGTCGAGCCGGTCCGCCAGCCGGGTAAAGCCCCTGAGATCGACATTGAGGATCGCCGCATGCCGCTTGTCGCCATGACCGGCCTCCAGCGCCTCGGCCGACCGGATGCCACGCGCGACGGAGGAATCGAAGAAACGCGAGAAATCGGCGGCCGCCGCCTGTTCGGCCACCGCCGTGACGAGCAGGTTGGACGAGCCGTTGACCGCGATGCCGAGGATCGCCGTGACGAACAGGATCGACAGGATCTTGTCGACCTCCGCGCCGATCAGGATCGAGTTCGACGTCAGGTACTCGACGTAGGAGCGCGTCAGCATGTTGTCGCCCGGATCGATGCGGGTGACGTAGACAATCACGAAGGCCCAGCCGAGCGCAGCGACGGTGCCGGCCATCAGCACGAATTTCGGGTGGAAGCGCAGCGCGCGGATCGTGATGAAGATGAAGACGTAGAGCAGGGACGGTGCCTTGAGGATGAAGGAGGCCGGCTGCCCGTACTGGATGTGGAACGAGATCATCAGCCCGTAGAGCAGGCTGAAATCGCACAGGATGGAGATGTAGCCGGCCCAGTCCGGCGGCTCGCGCAACCAGCCCCAGATCAGGCTCGCCACCGCCAGGATCAGATAGGCCCCGAGCACATAAGGCACCGGTGCCACTGTGTCGTCGGGATAAGTCTTCGGCGAGATCGTGTAGATGAAGCAGAATATCAGGATGATCGCGAGCTGGATCGACCTGAGCAGCAACTCGTTGGCCCATTCGCGCTCGGCGATCGCAGCGCGCACGCGCGGTGGCAGACCGGAAAAGTCCGGCCGGCTCAGGAAGTTTCGCGAGGCGGTTTTCAAGAGGCCCATGACGGGTAGGGTCGCCTTTCCGGCCGGTTGGCGCCATCATAGCACGACTGTCGATCACGCGGCATCAAATGCGCTGGCGCCCTGTGTGAAGCTGCGTGATTCCGCCTTTCCGTCGGCGACGATCGCAAGCTGGTCGAATCACTGCGCCATCCACCGCCAAAGGCTTATCGGAATTTGGTTTTTTGCGTGAAAAACCCTATATGTAGCGCATGTTCGCGGGTCATGATTCGATGAAATCGCCGAAAGCGGCCCGCCACCTCGTTCACGGGAATTGATGATGGCTGACACACCGGACCTGCCGGCCGAATATGGCGCCGATTCGATCAAGGTTCTCAAGGGCCTGGATGCGGTGCGCAAGCGCCCCGGCATGTATATCGGCGACACCGATGACGGATCCGGTCTGCACCACATGGTCTACGAGGTGGTCGACAACGCCATCGACGAGGCGCTGGCTGGCCATGCCGACCTCGTCACCGTGACGCTGAACCCTGACGGCTCCTGCACGGTCACGGACAATGGCCGCGGCATCCCGACCGGCATTCACACCGAGGAGGGGATTTCTGCGGCAGAGGTCATCATGACCCAGCTCCATGCCGGCGGAAAGTTCGACCAGAATTCCTACAAGGTCTCCGGTGGCCTGCACGGCGTCGGCGTTTCCGTCGTCAACGCGCTCTCGGTCTGGCTGAAGCTCAAGATCAACCAGAACGGCAAGGTCTTCGAGATGAGCTTTGCCGACGGTGTTGCTGACAGCCCGCTCGAGGTGACCGGCGAGCGCGAGGGCCGCTCCGGCACGGAAATCACCTTTATGCCGTCGTCGGCGACCTTTACCATGACGGAGTTCGACTACGGCACGCTTGAGCACCGCCTGCGCGAGCTGGCATTCCTGAATTCCGGCGTGCGCATCGTGCTCACCGACAAGCGCGGCGTCGAGACCCGCAGCGACGAGATGCTTTACGAGGGCGGTCTGGAAGCCTTCGTGCGCTGGCTCGACCGCACAAAGCACCCTCAGATCGAAAACCCGATCCATCTCACCGGCGAGAAGGACGGCATCACGGTGGAAGCCGCCCTGTGGTGGAACGATTCCTACCATGAGAACGTGCTGTGCTTTACCAACAACATTCCCCAGCGCGACGGCGGCACCCATCTGGCCGGTTTTCGCGGCGCGCTGACGCGCCAGATCACCGGTTACGCCGAAAGCTCGGGCATCCTGAAGAAGGAGAAGGTCTCGGTCACCGGCGATGACTGCCGCGAGGGCATGACCTGCGTCCTCTCGGTCAAGGTGCCGGACCCGAAATTCTCTTCCCAGACCAAGGACAAGCTGGTCTCCTCCGAGGTTCGCCCCGTCGTCGAGAACCTGATCAATGAAGGCCTCAACCGCTGGCTTGAGGAAAACCCGGCCGAGGCCAAGGCGGTCGTCGGCAAGGTGGTCGAGGCGGCGACCGCGCGCGAGGCAGCTCGCAAGGCCCGCGAACTGACGCGCCGCAAGGGCGCGCTCGACATCGCCTCGCTGCCCGGCAAGCTCGCTGACTGCCAGGAACGCGATCCCGCCAAATCCGAACTGTTCATCGTCGAGGGCGATTCCGCCGGCGGCTCGGCCAAGCAGGGCCGGCACCGCAATTTCCAGGCCGTCCTGCCGCTCAGGGGCAAGATCCTCAACGTCGAGCGCGCGCGCTTTGACCGCATGCTCGGCTCCGACCAGATCGGTACGCTGATTACGGCGCTCGGCACCGGCATCGGCAAGGACGAATTCAACGTCGAGAAGCTGCGCTATCACCGCATCATCATCATGACCGATGCCGATGTCGACGGCGCGCATATCCGCACGCTGCTGCTCACCTTCTTCTTCCGCCAAATGCCGGAACTGATCGAGCGCGGCTACATCTACATCGCCCAGCCGCCGCTCTACAAGGTGGCGCGCGGCAAGTCCTCGCGCTACCTCAAGGACGAACGCGCGCTGGAGGAATACCTTATCGACGGCGGCATGGACGAGGCGCGCCTCGAACTGCGCGATGGTGAGGTGCGCACGGGTTCGGACCTGCGTCACGCGATCGATACCGCACTGATCGTGCGCGGCCTGATCGACAATCTGCATTCGCGTTACGACAAGGATGTCATCGAACAGGCCGCCATCGCCGGTGCGCTGAACGCCGATCTGCTGAACGACGAAACCGGGGCCGAGGAAGCAGCGCAATATGTTGCCCGCCGGCTCGACGTCATCGCCGAGGAGACCGAGCGCGGCTGGACCGGCGGACGTGGCGCCGAAGGCGGCCTCGTCTTCGAACGCACCGTGCGCGGCGTGCGCGAAATGGCCGTCATCGATGCGGCGCTGCTGGATTCCGCGGCGGCGCGCCGTCTCGACCAGTACGCCTCGCAATTGCAGGAGGTCTACGGCAAGCCGCCCGTCTTCCACCGCAAGGACGAAAGCCAGACCATTGCCGGCCCGCGCGGGCTGCTGTCAGCGGTCTTCGCGTCCGGCCGCAAGGGCGTGACGCTGCAGCGCTACAAGGGCCTGGGCGAAATGAACCCCGACCAGCTCTGGGAAACCACGCTCGATCCGGATGTGCGCACGCTTCTGCAGGTACGCATCAACGATGCCGCCGACGCCGACGATCTGTTCTCGCGCCTGATGGGCGAGGAGGTCGAGCCGCGGAAGATCTTCATCCAGGACAACGCCCTGACCGTCGCTAATCTGGACATCTGATCTCAGCGCCAGGGCTTGTCCTGTTTCTTCAGCCGCTTCCAGAGTTCGCCCGCATCGGCCAGTTCATGGCCGGCGCGCGCGCTGTGCCAGCCGAGCACAAAGCCGATCGCTTCCGCCAGTCGCGGATCGTCGGCTTCCTCCCTGGCGAGCAGGTCGGGCAGGCTTCGCGCCAGCACGACATCGTTGAGATAGCCGAACCGGTCCTGCAACAGCTTCAACTGCCGAACGAAACCCTTCGTCTCGTCAGCCGGCATGATCGGCGAGAAGAACTCCACGGCGTAACGCAAGACCTTCAGGTCCTTGCGCAGTCGGTGACGCTGCTCGTTCGAAAGCGATTCCAGCCGGTCGGCCTGCTTCTTCACCCCGTGCCAGCAATGGTCGATCGCGTCGCTCAAGAAATCGGGCAAGGAACCTTTGGGCGAAGTGGTCCGCGCCCAGCCGGCGCCATGTGGCAGCAACGATAGCCGCAGCAGCAGCGGATTCCATCGGCGCAGACGCAGTTCGTGCTTCACCCTTCGCCGTTCGATCCGGCAGCGCCCGGCGATCAGTTCACCCAGCCGGGCGATGGCTTCCGGATCGCGTCCATGTTCGAGTGCCGGGCGCACGATGTCCTCGACCATCACGTCGAGATTGCGCAGATGGCCGACGACCCGCCCGACATGGCCGAGTTCCTTGCCGAGCGCGCGCAGGGCCTCATTGTCGATCGACCGGCGAAACACGCGTAGTGCGGTGCGCTGCCGCCTCAGCCCGATCCGCAATTGATGCACGAATTCCGGGTCGTCCTCGTCGAGCGATCCCGACCAGTTGGCGAGGATCTGGTCGCATGCCGACTGGCAGATCAGGGCGAACGCGCCCGACACGGATTCCTTGCCATCGAATTCCGCGCGCCATGCATTGGCTGGACGACGCGGCGGTCGCGGGGTGCGGGACAATTGCCGATAGCCGCGCTGTGCCTTGCTCAGCGTGCTGAACCGGATCGGCGTATTGGCGAACAGGCGCGTCGCCATCGCGAGGAAGGCATCGATGTTACCCGATTTGAGTTCGAGTTCCGCCTCGCAAAGCGGCCGAACCTTGCGCGGCGTGCGTAACTGGCCCGAATCGAGTGAGAGTTCGGCCCTTGCGCCGTCGAATGTAACGGGATGGTCGGTGCGGTTGATCTCGGTGCTGAAGACCGGCTTCAGCTCGCCGAAATCCGCCAGTGCGCAAAGGCGCTCGCGGATGGCCTCGTCGGTAATGGCTTGCGCATCGGGCGTCTTGCCGTCGATCCGCGCCTCGACCTCGATCGGGTTCGAAATACCGCCATGCATCGCCGTGCCCAGCTTGACGGTCTGAACGTGACGTCCCTCCACATCGCGCACGCGCAGCGTGAAGCCCGCCTGGTTCAGGCGATGATCGGGCGTGTCGAAATAGGTGGATTTGAGCTCGCGTCGGCGCACCTTGCCGGAGGTGAGTTCGGCCAGTGCCGGACTGTCGGCGAGCGCCGAGAGGCCTTCATTGTCGAGCTCGAGCTTGAGCTCGAACTCTTCGTCTTCACCCTTCATCGCGGCCTGTCCGTGCTGTCGGGTGAGTGTTCCGCCATGCCAGTGCCCATGCCTGCCTTCCCGCCCGATGATGCGAAGCGGCAGGAATGCTTCGGCCTGAGGGCATGCTTGCACGACCGATCGTGCATGGAAAAGAGACCGCAACGCAATGGTCGCAGCCCGCTTTCCTTAACGGCAAGCATGTCGGGAGATTATTGCAATTGCATGACAGCCGCCAGCGACGGCCGCCGGGTGGCTAGACCCACACCCCGTCGGCAGCGTTGCGGATGGCGGCGATGTTCCGCCCGTAGGCTACCTCGCTGCCACCCTTGAAGACCGCGCTGCCCGCGACGAGCACATTGGCACCGGCCCTGGCGACCAGCGGCGCGGTTTCCGGCGTCACCCCGCCATCGACCTCTATGTCGATCGGGCGGGCGCCGATCATCGCCTTGATGCGTGCGATCTTGTCGACCATGGCCGGAATGAAGGCCTGCCCGCCGAAACCCGGATTGACGCTCATGACGAGCACCAGGTCGAGCCGGTCGAGCACATATTCGATGACGCTTTCAGGCGTCGAAGGATTGAGCGATACGCCGGCCTTCTTGCCCAGATCGCGGATCGCTTGCAGCGAGCGATCGAGATGGGTCGTGGCCTCGGCATGCACGGTGATGATGTCGCAGCCGGCCTCGGCGAAGGCGGCGAGATAGGGATCGCAGGGCTCGATCATCAGATGGCAGTCGAACACCTTGTCCGAACGGTCGCGCACCGCCTTCACGACGGGTGGCCCGAAAGTGATGTTGGGCACGAAATGGCCGTCCATGACGTCGAGATGAATCCAGTCGGCGCCGGCGCGCGCCACGGCCTCGATCTCCTCGCCCAGACGCGAGAAATCCGAAGACAGGATCGAAGGGGCGATGATGGTCTTGCGGGTCATTGGAGCTACCTCGCTTCCGACGGCAACATGCCGGAATGGCTGGCGTCCGTTTGGCAGAGGCGGAGGCTGAAGGTCAAGCCGGATGCGCGTCAAGGCGCGCATTATTCAGGCTTTTGGCGTTTCGCCGGGTTCCAGCGGGAAATGGCAGGCGATCTTCCGGTCGCTGCCTTCAAGCGGCGGCATCTCACTCTTGCACTTGGCCTCGGCCTTCCAGCAGCGCGGATGGAAGGGGCAGCCCGGTGGCGGGTTGAGCGGCGATGGCAGCTCGCCCGTCAGCATGATCCGGTGCTTCTCGTGGGTCGGATCGGCAACCGGCGTCGCAGACAGCAGCGCCAGCGTGTACGGATGGCGGGGCTGCGCGAAGACCTCTTTCGCCGGCCCGTGCTCGACCACCCGTCCCAGATACATGACCATCACCTCGTCGGCGATGTGGCGCACGACCGAAAGGTCATGGCTGATGAACATATAGGCGAGGCCGAATTCTTCCTGCAGGTCGAGCAGGATGTTGAGCACCTGTGCCTGGATCGACAGGTCGAGCGCCGACACCGGCTCGTCGAGCACCAGCACGCGCGGCTGAAGCATCAGTGCGCGGGCGATCGCGATGCGCTGCCGCTGGCCACCGGAAAACATGTGCGGATAGCGGTCGTAATGCTCCGGCCGGAGGCCGACGCGCTCCATCATCGCCTCTGCCTTCTCCCGCCTCTGCGCCGGCCCCTCATCCGTGTTGAGCAGCAGCGGTTCTTCCAGGATCGTTCCGATCTTCTGGCGCGGGTTCAGCGAACCGTAGGGATTCTGGAAAACGATCTGCACGGTCTGTCGAGACTTCTCGCCGGCGACGGCGGGCGCGCCGTCGATCAGCAATTCGCCCATGCTGGGCTCTTCGATCATGGTGACGAGGCGCGCCAGCGTCGACTTTCCGCACCCCGATTCGCCGACAACGGCCAGCGTCTTGCCGGGCTGCAGGGTGAAGTCCGCCCCGTTCAGCGCCCTGACGGTGCTTTCGGCGCGAAACGGTCCTCGCGATACCGAATAGTGCTTGGTGAGCCCCTTGCCTTCCATGACCGTGCCGGCGCTCATGAATCCGCTCCCGCCTTGCTGCGTGGTTCCGGCTGCGTCGGGCCGTCCAGCGGATGGTTGCATAGCGCATGGCCCAGCGCCGCACCCTGACGCTTCGCGCCCTTGCGGCAGATTTCCGTCGCCCGGGAGCAGCGCGGCTCGAACAGACACCCGGGCGGACGATCGAACTGGCCCGGCACCACGCCGGGAATAGAGGGCAGCCGCCGCGCGACGGCGCGCTCGGGCAACGCGGACAGAAGTGCTGCGGTGTAGGGATGATGCGGATGGGCAAACAGGTCGACGACCTTCTGCTCCTCGACCTTCTGCCCGGCATATTGCACCTGCACGCGCTCGGCCATTTCGGCGACCACGCCCATGTCGTGCGTGATCAGGATCAGCGCCATGTCGTGCTCGCGGGTGAGCGATGTGAGGAGGTCGAGGATCTGTGCCTGGATGGTGACGTCGAGCGCCGTCGAGGGTTCGTCGGCGATCAGCAGTTTCGGCTGGCAGGCCGTCGCCATGGCGATCATGACGCGCTGGCTCATGCCACCCGAAAGCTGGTGCGGAAAGACCGACAGCCGCTCCTTTGGCGCGGGAATGCCGACGCTTGCCAGCAATTCGATCGCCCTTTCCTGACGCTGGGCGCGGGTAAGATCGGTGTGCTGGCGCAACATCTCCTTGATCTGGAAGCCGACGGTGAAACAGGGATTGAGGCTCGACATCGGCTCCTGGAAGATCATCGCGATCTCGCGGCCGATGATCTTGCGACGCGTCTCCGCGCTCATCGCCATCATGTCGCGCCCGTCGAAGAGCATGCGGTCGGCCGTCACGTTGGCCGTCCAGGGCAGGAGCCCCATCAGCGCCAGCATGGCGACGGATTTGCCCGACCCGGATTCGCCGACCACCGAGAGGATTTCGCCCTTCTCGCAGGTTATCGAGACGCCATCGACCGCCCGGAAAAGGCCTGCGGAGGTCTGGAATTCCACGGTCAGGTTTTCGATGTCGAGCAGCGCCATCACGACCTCTTCAGCTTCGGGTCGAGTGCGTCGCGCAGGCCGTCGCCCATCAGATTGATGGCGAGCACGGTGATCAGGATGGCGAGGCCGGGGAAGGTGACGACCCACCAGGCCCGCAGGATGAACTCGCGCGCCTCGGCCAGCATGGTGCCCCATTCCGGTGTCGGCGGCTGTGCGCCCATGCCGAGAAACCCGAGCGCGGCGGCGTCGAGAATGGCGTTGGAAAACGACAGCGTCGCCTGCACGATCAGCGGCGCCAGGCAATTGGGCAGGATCGTCCGCGTCATCAGGTAGAACGGGCCGGCACCCGCCACCTTCGCCGAGACGACATAGTCACGGTTCATCTCGCTCATCACCGCCGCCCGGGTCAGGCGGACGAAATGCGGCTGATAGACCAGTGCGATCGCGATCATCGCATTCATCAGGCCGGGCCCCAGAATGGCGACGAGCACCAGCGCCAGCAGCAACGAAGGAAAGGCGAGGATGACGTCCATCACGCGCATGATGGCGATGTCGACGCTGCCGCGGAAATAACCGGCGATCAGACCGATGATGATGCCGACGCTGAGCGAGACGATCACCACCACGCAGCCGATGAACAACGAGAAGCGCGCGCCGAAGATCAGGCGCGACAGCATGTCCCGGCCGACCGCGTCTGTGCCCAGCACGAAGGACCAATTGCCGCCATCCTGCCATACGGGCGGCACGAGCAGCGCGTCGCGATATTGCTGGTTGGGCGCGTGCGGCGCGATCAGCGGCGCGAAAATCGCGATCGCCACCAGCGCCGTAAAGACCCACAGGCCGATGACCGCGCCGCGATTTTCCGAGAAATAGTACCAGAACTCGCGCAGCATTCGGCGCGTGGCCGACGGAGTGGCGGCGGGTTCGGTGTTGCTCTCTGCGGGCGTCGTGTCGGTCACATCGGCCTCAATTGTATCGGATGCGCGGATTGATCAGGCCGTAGAGCATGTCTACCGCCAGATTGACGAGCATCACGGTCGCCGCGATCAGCAGCAGGCCGCCCTGCACGGCCTGGTAATCGCGCTTGGAAATGGAATCGAGCATCCACTTGCCGACCCCCGGCCAGGAGAAGATGGTCTCGGTCAGGATCGCGCCGGCCATCATAACGCCGACCTGCAGGCCGACCACCGTGACGACCGGGATGAGCGCGTTTCGCAGTGCGTGCAGCCCGACGATGCGCATGCGCGACAGCCCCTTGGCCTTCGCCGTCCGCACATAGTCCTCGCCCAGCACTTCGAGCATGGCCGAGCGGGTCTGTCTGGCGATGACGGCAAGCGGGATCGTAGACAGCACGATGGACGGCAGCACGAGATGGCTGACAGCGGAGCGGAAGGCGCCCGCCTGTCCGGAGATGAAGCTGTCGATCAGCATGAAGCCGGTCACCGGCGGGAAGAAATAGAGAAGCGAAATGCGACCTGATACCGGCGTCCATTGCAGGATGCCGGAAAAGACGATGATCAGCAGCAGCCCCCACCAGAAGATCGGCATGGAATAGCCGACCAGCGCGGTGCCCATGATCGACTGGTCGACGAACGAGCCGCGCCGTGTCGAGGCGATCAGTCCGGCCGGTATGCCGATCACCAGCGCGATCACGATGGCGCAGAAGGAGAGTTCGAGCGTGGCGGGAAAGAGCGTCAGGAATTCCGTCAGGACTGGGCGCTTGGTGACGAGGGAAGTGCCGAAATCGCCATGCAGCAAATCCCAGACATAGTAGGCATATTGTTCCCAGATGGGGCGGTCGAAACCGAGCTGTCGAAGCGCCTGCTCATAGCGTTCGGGCGTCATGCCGCGCTCGCCGGCGAGCAGCAGGACCGGATCGCCCGGCAGGATGCGCACGAAGCCGAAGGCAACGACGGTAATGCCGATGAAGGTCGGTATGAGAAGCCCGATCCGACGGAGCAGAAATCCCAGCATCCGCTATCCCCGCTGGCTGCTTCGGACGACGATGCCGGCAATCACCCGGTCAGCGCCGCGATGACGCATTCCGGAAGAGGCCTGGAACATGGGTCCGGGGGCAGGGTGGCAGGCGGCCTTCACGGGAAAGCCGCCCGCCCTGTTGATTATTCGGCGAGGTCCACGCCTTCGAAATTGTGGCCGCCGAGCGGGTCCATCTTGTAGCCGGTGACTTCCTTGCGCATCGGCATGTGGACGACCGAATGGGCGATCGTGGCCCACGGTGCTTCGCGCTTGAAGACGACCTGGGCATCCTCGTAGAGCTTGGTGCGCTCTTCCTGGCTACCCGATTTCGCCTTCATGATGAGGTCGTTGAATTCCTCATTGCACCACTGCGCGCGGTTGGCACCGCCCACACCGTCGCAGCCGAGCAGGACGGCGAGGAAGTTGTCCGGATCGCCATTGTCACCCGTCCAGCCGAGCAGCACCGCGCCGTCGCGGTCCTCGGCCTTGGAGCGGTCGAGATACTCGCCCCATTCATAGGAGACGATCTCGACCGTAACGCCGATCTTGGAGAAATCCTCCTGGATGATCTCGGCCATGCGGCGCGCATTCGGGTTGTAGGGACGCTGCACCGGCATCGCCCAGACCTTCATGGAAAGGTCGGATACGCCTGCTTCTTCCAGCATCGCCTTGGCCGCGTCCGGATCATACGGATCGTCCTCGATGGAGTCGTTGTACGACCACATTGTCGGCGGGATCGGGTTCTTGGCTGCCTGGCCGGCACCCTGGAAAACTGCGTCCAGAATGGCCTGCTTGTTGATGGCCATGTTCAGCGCCTTGCGCACCTTCGGATTGTCGAACGGTGCCTGCTTGGTGTTGTAGGCCAGATAGCCGACATTCAGGCCTTCCTGTTCCAGCACGTTGATGTCGCCATTGTCCTTGAGCGACTGCACATCGGCCGGGTTCGGATAGGGCATCACATGGCACTCGCCGGCGAGCAGCTTCTGCTGGCGCACGGCATTGTCCGTGGTGATGGCGAAGACCAGATCGTCGATCGGCTGCTTGCCGGCGTAGTAGTCGGCAAATGCCTTGTACCGGATCACCGCGTCAGGCTGGTAGGCGACGAACTGGAACGGGCCCGTGCCGACCGGCTTCTGGTTGAGGTCCGACTTGGTGTCGGCTTCCGCCAGCTTGTCGGCATATTCCTTCGAGACGATCGATGCGAAGTCCATGGCGAGGTTGGCCACGAACGGTGCTTCGGGACGCGTCAGCACGAACTTGACCGTCATGTCGTCGACCTTCTCGATCGAACTGATCAGGTCGGGCATCGACATGGCGTTGAAATATTCCCAGCTCGCGCCCTCGACGTAGGAATTGTACGGATTGTCTTCCTTCATCTGGCGTTCGAAGGTGAAGATCACGTCGTCGGCGTTGAAGTCGCGCGAGGGCGTGAAGAAGTCCGTGGTGTGAAACTTGACGCCGGAGCGCAGCTTGAACGTGAATTCCAGCCCGTCCTCGGACACTTCCCAGCTTTCCGCGAGATCGGGAACGACCTTCGTGGTGCCGGGCTCGAACTGGACGAGACCGCTGTAGACCGGCTTGGACGAAGCGTCGAACGTCGTACCTGCCGTGTAGAGCGCAACGTCAAAGCCTTCCGGCGAACCTTCCGAGCAATAGACAAGCGTCTTGGCATTGGCTGCGCCTGCGAGGCCGGTGGCCAGCACCGTTGCCGCAAGCAGCCTGAGCATGGTTTTCATGAAATCCTCCTTGCTGAAGTGTTGGGAGCCCGTGTTTCGCGACTGGCGCCGCTGTTCCCACATTGATTGCGAGCTCCTTGGCTTCAGACAAGTTCAATTGGCGTCAAAAGGCAACCGAATTTTCCAATTGGTCAAAAAACTGTGTCCGGAAGCGAAACCCTCGCCCGTGAGGCAAGCTGCAAGCCGCAAATCGGAGAAATGTCGCTGCCCGCCGCCGTTCGGGCGCCGATGGCCACACGCGTTTCGCCACCTGCCGGATACAAAATTTTACCAATTGATCAAAAATCATTGTTCGGCTAGCGTTCGGGAACCAAGCTGGCCTTGCGCCGGCCAGGCAGGCTGAGCTTCCACCGCCCGACTGCCCGGTCCGAACGGGGCCTGTTGCGCGCAAGTGCCGGCGCTGCCCGAGCGGATCCGACATTGCCTGAATGGATGTTGTCGCCCAGGAGGTTCGTCGATGACGCGTTTGAAGGATGGGATCGCATCGGGACGGCTGGACGCCGCGCAATATCGCGACAACTTCGCCGATCTCCATCCTCCGCTCGACCAGCATGAGGCGCTGGTCGCAGCCGATCGCTGCTATTTCTGTTACGACGCGCCATGCATGGATGCGTGCCCCACCTCCATCGACATTCCCATGTTCATTCGCGAGATCGCCACCGGCAATCCGCTTGGTTCCGCGAAGACCATCTTCGAACAGAACATTCTGGGCGGCATGTGCGCTCGCGTGTGTCCCACGGAGACGCTGTGCGAGGAAGTCTGCGTGCGCGAGACCGCCGAGGGCAAGCCGGTTCAGATCGGCCGCCTGCAGCGTTACGCCACCGACGAGGCGATGCGGCAGGGCAAGCAGTTCTATGAGCGGGCAGCTTCGACCGGCAAGCGGGTAGCGGTGGTTGGCGCCGGCCCGGCGGGCCTTGCCTGCGCGCACCGGCTGTCCATGCGCGGACATGATGTCGTGGTGTTCGAGGCAAAGCCGAAGGGTGGCGGCCTCAACGAATACGGCATTGCCGCATACAAGACCGTCGACGGGTTTGCACAGGCCGAGGTCGACTATGTGACCGCGATCGGTGGCATCGACATTCGCTACGGTCAGGCGCTGGGACGCGATTTCTCGATCGGCTCGCTGGCGTCGGAATATGACGCGGTTTTTGTCGGCACCGGGCTTGCCGGCGTCAACGATCTGCGCGCCGATGGTGAGGGTGCCGAGGGTGTCGAGAACGCGGTCGAGTTCATCGCCGAGCTGCGGCAGGCGGGCGATCTCGCCAAGCTGCCGATTGGCCGGCACGTCGTGGTGATCGGCGGCGGCATGACGGCCATCGACGCGGCTATCCAGTCGAAACTGCTTGGCGCGGAAGACGTCACGATCTGCTACCGGCGCGGCAAGGACCGCATGAACGCGTCGGAATACGAGCAGGATCTGGCGGCCTCGCATGGCGTAACGATCCGCCATTGGTTGCAGCCCAAGAGGGTTGTCGCAGAGGGCGGCAAGGTCACCGGCATCGAGCTCGAATACACTGCCGAGACGGATGGCAAGCTCGCCGGAACCGGCGAGACGCTGACACTCGCAGCGGACCAGGTGTTCAAGGCAATAGGACAGACGCTCGACGCGAGCGTGCTCAATGGCAGCGGCAACACTGTGCCGGAACTCGTCAATGGCCGCATCAAGGTCGATGAAGAAGGTCGCACATCGCTGCCGAAAGTCTGGGCCGGCGGCGACTGCATTCTCGGCGGCGACGACCTGACCGTATCGGCTGTCGCGCAGGGCCGCGACGCGGCGGAATCTATCCACCGGACTCTTTCCTCGAACGGGAGGGCATGAGCATGGCAGACATCCGCAACAACTTCGTTGGCATCAAGTCGCCCAATCCGTTCTGGCTGGCCTCCGCGCCGCCGACAGACAAGGCCTACAATGTCGAGCGCGCCTTCAAGGAAGGCTGGGGCGGCGTGGTGTGGAAGACGTTGGGCGAGGAAGGTCCGCCAGTCGTCAACGTCAACGGACCGCGCTATGGCGCGATCTACGGCGCCGACCGCCGGCTGCTTGGCCTCAACAATATCGAGCTGATCACCGACCGGCCGCTGCAGACCAATCTGCGCGAGATCAAGCAGGTCAAAAAGAACTGGCCCGACCGCGCCATCGTCGTGTCGCTGATGGTTCCCTGCGAGGAGGAAAGCTGGAAGGCGATCCTGCCCGTTGTCGAGGAGACCGGCGCGGACGGCATTGAGCTCAATTTCGGCTGCCCGCACGGCATGAGCGAGCGCGGCATGGGATCGGCCGTTGGTCAGGTGCCTGAATATGTCGAGATGGTCGTGCGCT
>JBHIWX010000078.1:0-19344 GCA_041987205.1 Rhizobiaceae bacterium
GCCAGTTGGGGATGAACGGCGTTTCCATCGGGTTGTCGAGGAAGGTCTGGCCGGCCTCGACGATGTTGGCGGCGAAGAGCTCGACCGCCTCTTCCTCGCGATGGCGATCGAAGACGAGACCGTTCATCACCGCATCGGTGTAATAGGTGTCGATCAGGTCGAGCGCCTCGCGGTAATAGGTTGCCTTGAGCGTTCGAAAGGTCTCCGAGCTGAACACCACGCCATCGGTGGCGAGCTTGCGGAACAACGCCTTGGCGATGTCGGTGGACATGCGCGACAGGCCGGCCTTCGGATCCGTCTGCGACAGCGGCTGGTGCTTGTGGTCGTAGTGGTCGGCGATGTCGACCTGGCAGGCGGAGCGGTCCGACAGATTGCGCCAGACCTCCGACAGCACACCGATCTCCAGCCCCCAGTCGGACGGGATGCGCATGTCGGGCAGGATCGAGGCGCGCATGGCGAATTCGCCGGTGAGCGGATAGCGGTAGCCCTTGAGGTAATCGATATATTCGTGGCGGCCGACCGTCTTTTCCAGCGCGGCGAGCATCGGCGTGACCAGCAGGCGCGTCACCCTGCCGTTCATCTTGCCCTCGGCGACGCGGGCGTAATAGCCCTTGCAGAAGGTGTAGGGAAAGGCGGGATTGGTCACCGGATAGACCAGCCGCGCGAGCAGTTCGCGCGAATAGGTGACGATGTCGCAATCGTGCAGGGCGATGACATCGGCGCGCCCCGCGGCGAGCACGTAGCCGATGCAATACCAGACATTGCGGCCCTTGCCCGGCTCGGCCGGCGCGAGCCCGCCGGAGGCGAGCTTCTCATCGAGTGCGCGCAGGCGCGGGCCGTCGTTCCACAGGATGCGATGGCGCTGCGGCAGCACGGAGAAGAATTCGCGGGCGTGGGCGAACTGGCTTTCACTGGCCCGGTCGAGGCCGATGACGATCTCGTCGAGATAGGGGACCTCGGCCAGCACCTCGACGATGTGTTTCAGGGCGGGGCCTTCAAGCTCGGAGAAGAGCGAGGGCAGGATCAGCGTGATGCGCCGATTCTCAGCGAAGGCGCTGAGGTCGCGCTCCAGATAGCCGTCGCCGCGCGAACGCAGATTGTGAAGCGTGGCAACGGTGCCGGTCTGGTGAAAATCCGCCATGTCTCTCTCTTGCCTGTCTGCGCCATGCTTTCACATGACATCGATCAAATAAACGCCGCATCGATGAAGCGGTTCATTTTTCACACGCCGCGATCGAGGATATCCCCAACGGCGCGCGCCCAGCCGGCCGGCCCGGCAAGCTCCGTGCGGATGACATGGCCATCTTGTTCGCCTTCCAGCGCGAGCAGTGGCGCATGCGCCGGGTTGGCAACAACGACGGCGATATCGGCGGCCTGTAACATCTCGATGTCGTTTTCGGCGTCGCCAAGCGCCACCGTCGTGACGGCCCCCGAGCCAGGTTCGTCCCTTGCCAGACGTTCGACGATCTCGGCCATGCGTCCCGCCTTGATCGCGCCGTGCGACAGGGTGAGGAAGCGCCCGCCCATCCGTGCATGCAGGCCAGCGTCATTCAGCGCAATAATTAAGGCGGCGCGCTCTTCCGGGGGGCCATCAAAAACGCCCGGCTCGGAGAACCGGCGCATGCGCGCGCGTTCGGCGACTTCCGGCGGCAGGCCCGTGCGGCGGGCGACTTCTTCCGTCGACCAGTCTGAGAAGCCGGAGAATTTCGCACGCAACGCCGGATCGATCCCGTCGAGCACGGCGAGCAGGCTGCGATAGGCATCGTCGCCCTGCGTCTCACCCTCGCCCGGCCAGATTATCCCGGCGCCGTTCTCGACAATCGCCGGCCAGCGCGACAGGCCCATTTCGCGTTGCAGCGGTACGATCTCGGCTGCCGTCTTTGAGCTGGCGAGCACGACCGGCACGTCCAGGCGTCCCAACCGGTCGAGAACGGGACGCGCCGGCTCGAAGGAATAGGTCTCGTGGTCGAGTAGCGTGCCGTCGAGGTCGGTGAAGAGAATCAGGGAGCTCATCCCTTTCTGAATACCCTTTTTGCACCGCACAAACAAAAGGGGCGGGATGACCCGCCCCTTTCGACTTCGATCATGAAGATCGCGCCCGATAATCGAGCCCGGCGCGTTTCAGTTCCTGCGGAACCGAAACGCGTCAGTTCAGCGCTTCGTCGGTGATCTCGTGCGTCCAGGCGCCTTCCGGCTCCTTGGTGATGACCGGGTCGGAGCCGCCTGCGAGCAGCGTCTTGACCGTCCGCTCGTAGTCGGCCGGGTCGAGCGTGCCGTTCGAACCGGCGGTCAGCTTGGCGATCTCGCCCATCATGCGCTTCTGGTGCTTTTCGGTCTGGGCACCGGTGGCGTCGTTGTCGAGCACGATTTCCGCGGCCTCGTCAGGATTGGCCTCGGCATATTTCCAGCCCTTCATCGAGGCGCGCACGAAGCGGACCATCTTGTCCTTGAACGCCGGGTCGGCGAGGTTGTCTTCGAGCGCATAGATGCCGTCTTCCAGCGTCGAGACGCCGTAATCCTCATATTTGAAGGTGATGAGGTCGTCCGGGCTGACACCGGCGTCGATGACCTGCCAGTACTCGTTGTAGGTCATGGTCGAGACGCAGTCGGCCTGCTTCTGCAGCAGCGGGTCGACGTTGAAGCCCTGCTTGACCACGGTGATGCCGTCTTCACCGCCATCGGTGGGAATGCCGAGCTGGCTCATCCACGCCAGGAACGGATACTCGTTGCCGAAGAACCAGACGCCGATCGTCTTGCCCTTGAAGTCCTCCGGCTTGGTGATGCCGCTTTCCTTCCAGCAGGTCAGCATGAGGCCCGAGCTCTTGAGCGGCTGGGCGATGTTGACCACGGGCACGCCCTTCTCGCGCGCGGCGAGCGCGGAAGGCATCCAGTTGAGCATCACGTCGGCGCCACCGCCAGCCAACACCTGCGGCGGTGCGATATCCGGACCGCCCGGCTTGATCTCGACGTCGAGGTTTTCTTCCTCGTAATAGCCCTTGTCGAGCGCCACGTAGTAGCCGGCGAACTGTGCCTGCGTGACCCACTGGAGCTGCAGTGTGACCTTGTCGGCGGCCTGCGCCGAGAAGGCGGTGAACGACACGCCCAGCGCCATCGCGCCGGCGGTCATCAGGGTCGTCATTTTTTTCATGTCATTTCCCTTCCTGAAGTGAGTCTATCCACCACGGACAGACGGATGCCAGAACGTGGCTGCCCTTTCTGCGAGGGCAACCGCGCCGTAGAAGGCGGAACCGGCGAGTGCCGCGATCGCGATTTCCGCCCAAACCATGTCGACATTCATGCGACCGACCTCGGTGGAGATGCGGAAGCCCATGCCGACAACAGGTGTGCCGAAGAACTCGGCGACAATGGCGCCGATCAGCGCCAAAGTTGAATTGATCTTCAAGGCGTTGAAGATGAACGGTGCCGCCGCGGGAAGGCGCAGCATCGTCAGGGTCTGCCAGTAGGAGCTCGCATAGGTGCGCATCAGGTCGCGCTCCATGCGCCCGGCGGCCGCAAGGCCGGAAGCCGTGTTCACCAGCATCGGAAAGAAGGTCATGATGACGACGACGGCCGCCTTGGACTGCCAGTCGAAGCCGAACCACATCACCATGATGGGCGCCACGCCGATGATCGGCAGGGCAGAGACGAAATTGCCGAGCGGCAGCAGGCCGCGCTGGAGGAAGGGCGAGCGATCGATGGCGATGGCAACGAGAAATCCGAGCCCGCATCCGATTATGTAGCCGGACAGGACCGCCTTGAGAAAGGTCTGACGGAAATCGGCCCAGAGCGTCGGCACCGACGAGACCAGCCGGTCCCAGATCGCTGAGGGTGCGGGCAGCAGCACCTTGGGTATGTCGAGGCCGCGCACCATCCCTTCCCAAAGCACCAGCAGGGAGATGCCAAACAGGAGCGGCACGGCGAGCGAAATGGCGCGCGCGCCAAAACGCGTCTCGACCGGGCGTCGCACCAGCCATTCATTGGCGGCCCAAGTGGCGAGCCAGAACAGCACGGCACCGATGACGATGGTCGGACTCATGGCCGCTCTCCCATGCGGCTCAGCACGATGCGCTGGCCGATGCCTACCAGCATCACCAGCACGGCGGCGAGCGCAGCGGCCATGAAGAGCGCCGACCAGATCTGCACCGTCTGGCCGTAATAGGAGCCGGTCAGCAGTCTCGCGCCGAGCCCGGCGACGGCACCCGTCGGCAGCTCGCCCACGATGGCGCCGACCAGGCTGATGGCGACGGCGACCTTCATGGAGGTAAACAGATAGGGCGTGGCGGCAGGCCATCTGAGCTTCCACAGGGTCTGGGTCGCCGAAGCATTGTAGGTACGCATCAGGTCGAGCTGGATGCCTTCGGGGCTGCGCAAGCCTTTCACCATGCCGACGACGACCGGGAAGAAGGAAAGATAGGTCGAGATGAGGGCCTTGGGCAGCAGGCCGGCAATGCCGACCGAGTTGAGCACCACGATGATCATCGGCGCAATCGCAAGGATCGGGATGGTCTGGCTGGCGATGATCCAGGGCATCACCGACTTGTCCATTGCACGGTTATAAACAATGCCGATCGCCAGCGTTACGCCCAGCACTGTGCCGATGGCAAAGCCAAGGAGCGTCGCCGAAAGCGTGATCCAGGCGTGGTAGACGAGGCTGCGCTTGGACGTGATCTTCTTGGTGACGGTCGTGTCCCACAATTCCTCGGCTACCTGATGTGGTGCCGGCAGGACGGGACGCTCCTGCGCCATGGTTCTCGAAAACAGTTCGGAGAAGGATATCCCGGTGCCGGCGCGTGCCGCCTGGTCGCGCTCGAACGGTGCGTTGAGAAAGAACGTGCCGACATACCAGGCGAGCACGAGCACCACGACGATGGTGAGAACAGGAACGGTCTTGCCTTCGTGCAACCAGCGCAAGTGCCTAAACCTCACTCATCATAGCTATGCCCCGCTCTCAGCCCCTCGCGCACGCGGTGTGCGATGGCGAGAAATTCCGGCGATTCGCGAATGTCGAGCGGGCGCTCCTTCGGCAGGGTGGAATGGATGACATCGGTCACACGGCCGGGGCGCGGGCTCATCACCACGATATGGGTCGACAGATAGACCGCCTCGGGAATCGAATGGGTGACGAAGCAGATGGTCTTGTTGGTCGCCTCCCAAAGCTTCAGCAATTGTTCGTTGAGGTGGTCTCGAACGATCTCGTCGAGCGCGCCGAAGGGCTCGTCCATCAGCAGGATGTCGGCATCGAAGGACAGCGCACGGGCAATCGAGGCGCGCTGCTGCATGCCGCCCGACAATTGCCAGGGATATTTCTTCTCGAAGCCGGTCAAATTGACCAGTTCCAGCGTGCGCGCCACGCGTTTCTTCCGCTCCTCGGCCGTGTAGCCCATGATCTCGAGCGGCAGCGCGACGTTTTTTTCGATGGTGCGCCACGGATAGAGTGCGGCGGCCTGGAACACATAGCCATAGGCACGGTTGAGGCGGGCTGCCTCCGTTGTCATGCCGTTGACGGAAATCTCGCCGGCGGTCGGCTGTTCGAGATCCGCGATGACGCGCAGCAGCGTGGTCTTGCCGCAGCCCGACGGGCCGATGAAGGAGACGAAATCGCCCTTGCCGATTTCCAGATCGACATTCGACAGGGCGTGGACCGGTCCGTCATCGGTGTGGAAGGTGAGCGAGAGGTCCTTCGCCGAGATGACGGCAGGGCGCAGCATCTTGCCCTGTTGTTTTGCCTCCCCGCTTGACGGTTTGGCCGCGCGGGACGATCTTGATGCTTTGGAGGTGGATTTGGCGGATTTGGTCATTCAGAAACTTCCATTCGCTGCGCGGCGACATATCCCACCAGCATGGAGACAAACGCATGCAGGAAACAAGCCAGAATCCGGGGTGCAAAGTGATGCGGGCCGAAAAATCCTTCGGCGGCAAGCAGGGATTGAACTATCTGGAAGGCATCACGGCCGAGAGCGTCGGCTCGCAGGGGATCTGCATGCATGTGCTGACCATGCCGCCCGGTGCCCGCGCCAAGGCCCATAAGCACGACAGCCACGAGACCGCGATCTACGTGATCGAGGGCGAGGCGCAATTGTGGTACGGCGATAATCTGGAGCACCACCGCGTCACGAAGGCCGGCGACATGATCTACATTCCCGCCAATGTGCCGCACATGCCGGTTAATTTGTCCGGCGAGCCGTGCACCTCTGTCATCACCCGCACCGACCCGAATGAACAGGAAAGCGTCACACTGCTGCCCGATCTCGATGCAATCGCCGACCGGGCGATCGCAAAGTTCCTGGCGGAACGCGACGGCAAGGACGCCGCCTGAAGCTTCGTTGCGGAAAGACGTCCGCATCATTCGGGCGTCCTTTCCTGACCGGGAAAGGCGTATTTCAGCGGTGGGCGTTTGTTGAAGTGCATCTCCATCACCGACAGGGCGTAGGCCAGCGCAACGCCCGCGACGCATAGCGCGGCAGCGATCAGAAGCCGCAGGACCATCCGCCTGGTATCGGCCAGCATGTTCTTCAACGCCGCACCCCGCTCGCAGGAATGACATGGTCGCGGGTCAGCGGTGCCAGTTGGTGTCCGGCCTCGAACTCGTCCGGATACCAAAGCACTTCCTCGATCTCGGCATTCGGCCGAAAGGGGCCGTCATGGCTGAGGCGAAACATGCTGGCTTCGACCAGCGTGTCATCCTCATTGGCCGCCAGTGCCGTATAGCTGCCGAAGGGCTCGAGGTGGCGAACATCGATCTCGAGGTCGAGTTCCTCCCTGAGTTCGCGCACCAGCGCCTGTTCGGGCGTTTCGCCGGCGTCGATCTTGCCGCCGGGCTGCATGAAGAAGTGCGTGCCGCGCTTGCGGACCACCAGCGTGCGGCCGCCATCGTCGACAAGGACGGCGGCAGCCACTTTTATGGTCTGGTTCACGCCGGTCATCACACCCCGCTGGCCGGGATGCCGGTGCGCTCGACCGGGCGCGGGGCGGTCAGTTCCTTCCAGGTAGACAGTGCCTTGTTGACCGCCTGGAACGGCTCGCGCTTGACGAATTCGCCGTGACCTTCCTTCGTCTTGACCGCGCCGTCGTCGATGACGATCTCGCCGCGCGACAGAACGTAACGCGGCAGGCCCTTCACCTTCTTGCCCTCGAAGACGTTGTAATCGATGGAAGACTGTTGCGACTTCGCGGAGATGGTCTTTTCCTTATCCGGGTCCCAGACCACGATGTCGGCGTCGGCGCCTTCGACGATGGCACCTTTCCTCGGATAGCAGTTGAGGATCTTGGCGATGTTGGTGGAGGTGACCGCAACGAATTCGTTCGGGGTCAGCCGACCGGTGCCGACGCCATAGGTCCACAGCATCGGCATGCGGTCTTCCAGGCCGCCAGTGCCGTTCGGGATCTTGGTGAAATCACCGACGCCGGTACGCTTCTGGTCGGTGGTGAAGGCGCAATGGTCGGTTGCGACGACCTGCAGCGAGCCGGCCGACAACCCGGCCCACAGCGAATCCTGATGCAGCTTGTTGCGGAAGGGCGGGCTCATGACGCGGCCGGCGGAATGATCCCAGTCCTTGTCGAAATATTCGCTCTCATCGAGCGTGAGATGCTGGATGAGCGGCTCGCCATAGACGCGCATGCCCTTCTGGCGGGCGCGGCGGATGGCCTCGTGGCTCTGCTCGCAGGAAGTATGCACGACATAGAGCGGCACGCCCGCCATGTCGGCGATCATGATGGCGCGGTTGGTCGCCTCGCCTTCGACTTCCGGCGGGCGCGAATAGGCGTGGCCCTCGGGACCGTTATTGCCTTCGGCCAGCAGCTTCGCCTGCATCTCGGCGACGACGTCGCCATTCTCGGCATGGACCAGCGGCAGTGCGCCCAGTTCGGCGCAGCGCTTGAAGGAGGCGAACATCTCGTCGTCGTTCACCATCAGCGCGCCCTTGTAGGCCATGAAATGCTTGAAGGTGTTGATGCCCTTTTCCTTCACCACGGTCTCCATCTCGTTGAAGACCTGTTCGCCCCACCAGGTGATCGCCATGTGGAAGGAATAGTCGCAGTTCGCCCGCGTCGACTTGTTGTCCCAGCGCTGGATCGCCTCGAGCAGGCCCTGGCCCGGATCGGGCAGGGCGAAATCGACGACCATGGTCGTGCCGCCGGCGAGCGCGGCACGGGTACCGGATTCGAAATCGTCGGACGAATAGGTGCCCATGAACGGCATTTCGAGATGGGTGTGCGGGTCGATGCCACCCGGCATGACATAGCAGCCAGTGGCGTCGATCACCTCGTCGCCCGACAGGTCCGCGCCGATATCGGCGATCCTGCCTCCCTCGATCAGCACATCGGCCTTCCAGGTGCGATCGGCGGTGACGATGGTTCCGTTCTTGATGACTTTGGACATGGATTACTCCCGGTTGTCGCGGAGATATCCCCCTCCCCCTTGTGGGGAGGGGTTAGGGGTGGGGGTGAGGTAGCCGGAGCCGATGTTGGCCGTGACGCTCAAAACAACCCAGCCTCACGCATGATTTCCTCGATGCAGCCTTCAAATGCTTCTTCCAGATCGCCAGTCGAGAACCGCAGCACCCGATATCCTTCGAGTTTCAGCCAGGCATCGCGCTTCGTATCCCGGGCCTGTCCGTCCGGCTCGAAATGGTGCTCGCCATCGACTTCAATCACTAGCTTGATCGCGTGAATGACAAAATCGGCGATGAAGGGTCCGACCGGTGTCTGCTTTCTGACGTGCAGTCCGTGCGCCTTCTTGAACTGACGCAACTCGGACCAGAGCTTCTGCTCACCAAGCGTCATGTCGCGACGCAGTGCGCGCGCTCGTGAAATCGACATTCTGGATATGCCCGTGGGCATGGTTACGCCCCCTTGGCCAATTGACCTGTCGACACCCCCACCGGCTCTTCTTCGCCGCCCGCTTCGCTCGCGGCTCGAACTCGCCCGCCTCCCCACAAGGGGGAGGCATCGCGTCTCGATCCCATACGCGTCTTCCACCAAGGGGAGAGGAGCATGTCCGCCAGCGCCGTGCGTATCGCTCATCCTCACTCCACGATCTCCGCCGTCTCGACCACGGCATGCATCAGGACGTCGGCGCCGGCGGCGGCCCATTCCTTTGAGATGTCTTCCGCTTCGTTGTGCGAAAGACCATCGACACAAGGGCACATGACCATGGCGGTCGGGTAGAGCTTGTTGATCCAGCAGGCGTCGTGGCCGGCGCCGGAGATAATGTCGCGATGCGAGTAGCCCAGCCGGTCGGCGGCGTCACGTACCGCCTTGACGCAGTTCTCGTCGAAGGTCACCGGATCGAAGCCGCCGACCTTCTCGAACTCGATCCCGAGGCCCATCTCGTCGCAGATTTCCTGCGCGCCGATCTTCAGGCGCTGCTCCATGTCGGTGATGACGGCGAGGTCGGGCGAACGGAAATCGACGGTGAAGACGACCTTGCCCGGAATGACGTTGCGCGAATTGGGATGGACGTCGATATGGCCTGCCGCGCCAACCGCGTGCGGCTTGTGCGACCAGGCGATCTCATCGACGAGCTGCAGCACCTTCGCCATGCCGAGGCCGGCATTCTTGCGCATCGGCATCGGGGTCGAGCCCGTATGCGCCTCCTTGCCGGTGATGGTGACCTGCGTCCAGGAAAGGCCCTGGCCGTGAGTGACGACGCCGATGTCCTTGCCCTCGGCCTCGAGAATGGGCCCCTGCTCGATATGCAGTTCGAAGAAGGCGTGCATCTTGCGCGCGCCGACCTCCTCGTCGCCGAGCCAGCCGATGCGCTTGAGCTCGTCGCCGAACTTCACGCCCTTGGCGTCGGTGTGCTGGTAGACGTCCTCCATGTCGAGCACCCCGGCGAAGACGCCCGAGGCCATCATGGCCGGCGCGAAGCGCGTGCCCTCCTCATTGGTCCAGTTGGTGACGACGATGGGATGCTTCGTCTTGATGCCGAGATCGTTGAGCGTGCGGATCGTCTCCAGCGCGCCCAGCACGCCGAGCACGCCGTCATAGCGCCCGCCGGTCGGCTGGGTGTCGAGATGCGAACCGACATAGACCGGCAGCGCGTCCGGATCGGTGCCCTCGCGCATGGCGAACATGGTGCCCATCTTGTCCACACCCATGGTGAGACCGGCATCCTCGCACCATTTCTGGAAGAGCTTGCGGCCCTCGCCATCCTCGTCGGTCATGGTCTGGCGGTTGGAGCCGCCGGCCACACCGGGACCGATCTTCGCCATCTCGTGGATCGAGTCCCAGAGCCGGTCGGCATTGATCCTGAGGTTTTCGCCCGGTGCGGCCATGTCGTCTTAACTCCCTGTTTCGGTACCCTTGTCGACCAGACGCCTATTCGGTCTCGCTCAGCACCTCGCGCACGGTCGAGACGATCTGGTCGATATGTTCCTTCTCAACGATCAGCGGCGGCGAGAGCGCAATGATGTCGCCGGTGGTTCGGATGAGAACGCCCTTCTCATAGGCGCGCACGAAAGCGGAGAAGGCGCGCTTCGTCGGGCTGCCCGCGATGGGCTCGAGCTCGATGGCGCCGATCAGGCCGATATTGCGCACGTCGATGACGTGTTTCGCATCCTCCAGCGAATGCAGCGCGTCTTCCCAATAGGGGGCGAGTTCGGCGGCACGTTCGAACAGGCCTTCCTCCTTGTACGTGTCGAGCGTGGCGATGCCGGCGGCCGAGGCGATCGGGTTGCCCGAGTATGTGTAGCCGTGGAAAAACTCGATTAGATGCTCCGGCCCGGTCATGAAGGCATCGTGGATCTCGTTGCGCACGAAGACGGCGCCCATCGGGATGACGCCGTTGGTCAGGCCCTTGGCGGTCGTGATGATGTCGGGTGTGACGTCGAAATACTCCGCCGCGAAGGACGCGCCCAGACGGCCATAGCCGGTAATGACCTCGTCGAAGATCAGCAGGATGCCGTGCTTGTCGCAGATTTCGCGCAGGCGCTTGAGATAGCCCTTCGGCGGGATCAGCACGCCGGTGGAGCCGGCGACCGGCTCGACGATGACGGCGGCGATGGTGGAGGCGTCGTGCAGGGTGACGATGCGCTCCAGTTCGTCGGCGAGGTTGGCGCCATGCTCGGGCTCGCCGCGCACGAATTTGTTCTTCAAAAGATCATGCGTGTGCGGCAGATGGTCGACGCCGGTGAGCAGCGTGCCGAACATCTTGCGGTTGGCGACGATGCCGCCGACCGAGATGCCGCCGAAATTGACGCCATGATAGCCGCGCTCGCGGCCGATCAGGCGGAAGCGCGAGCCCTCGCCCTTCGCGCGCTGATAGGCGAGCGCGATCTTCAGCGCAGTGTCGACCGATTCGGAGCCGGAATTGGTGAAGAAGACATGGTCCATGCCGTCCGGCGTGATGTCGGTGAGGCGGTTGGCCAGCTCGAACACCTTGGGATGGCCCATCTGGAAGGCTGGCGCGTAGTCGAGCTCGGCGGCCTGTTCCTGGATCGCCTTGACGATCTTCGGCCGTGCATGGCCGGCATTGCAGCACCACATGCCGGCGGTGCCGTCGAGCACCTTGCGCCCCTCGGCCGTGGTGTAGTGCATGCCTTCGGCGGCGACGAACATGCGCGGGTTCTGCTTGAACTGCCGGTTGGCGGTATACGGCATCCAGAAGGCGCGGAGATCGTTGGGGGTGACACTCAGACGATTCGACATGGCCGGGACCTGTTCATTCCTTCGTTTCCGGGGTTGGCCGCGAGGCCAAAGACAAATCTTGCGCCCTGACCGGCATGGCAGGCAAGCACGCGACATCCATGTTTGGCGAGGATTGCGCCGCAAAAGGAAAAAATTTGGCGATTCGTCCGCCCCGACCGTCACAAGACGGCCCGAATGCGGCTGCGCGGTTCAGCCGGAAGGACGAAATGGCGGAATGCAAATGGACCTTGCCTTATCGTGAGAGCTTCCGATAATTTTACCGATTGGTAAAGATTGCAGTTTCGCGTTGCGTGCTCAAGCCGAATTTGCACAAGAACACCAGAAACAATCTTGCCGGACGCAAACGAACGCCCGGAGCACCCAGTCGGGAGGGACTTTCGGTGAAGGCCAGAGCTGCCAGGACACAGCGCCGGACGCGCATTCAGGAAGAAAACGAGGAACGCATTCTCGAGGCGGCGCTCGACGTTTTCTCCACGCACGGCTTTCGCGGTTCCACGATCGACCAGATTGCGGAAGCGGCCGGCATGTCGAAGCCGAACCTGCTGTATTATTTCCGCACCAAGGAAGACATGCACCGCCGCCTGATCCAGCGCCTGCTCGATACCTGGCTGGCGCCACTGGAGGAAATGCGGCCCGAGGGCGATCCGCTTTCGGAAATCCGCAGCTATATCCGCCGCAAGCTTGAAATGGCGCGCGATTTTCCGCGCGAAAGCCGGCTGTTCGCCAATGAAATCCTGCAGGGCGCGCCGCGCATCTACGACGCGCTGGAGGGTCCGTTGAAGCAGCTGGTCGACGAGAAGGCGGCGATCATCCGGCGCTGGGCGCTGGAAGGCAAGATCGCCAAGTGCAATCCCTACCACCTGATCTTCTCGATCTGGGCGACGACGCAGCATTACGCCGATTTCGACGTGCAGGTGCGCGCCGTGCTGGGGCCGGAACGTTCCGGCGAAGGCCGGTTCGAGGATGCGGCGCGGTTTCTCGACAAGCTCTTCGTCAGCGGGCTGAAGCCGGACGCCTGAGGCTGGCCAAGCGATCAGGTCGAGGGGTCACGATGAACACCGCACCCGACGCGAGCTGGTCGGCACTTCTGCGCTCCGGCCGGTTCGGGCAGGTGGCGCTGCTTTCCTTCAGCGTCTGGCTGCATGCTGCCGACGAATTGATGGTCTCGACGGTGACGCCCGCCATGACGGCCGAGATCGGCGGCGAACGCTACATTGCCTGGCTGACGGCGCTTTACGAGATCGGCTCGATCGTCGCCGGCGCGGCATGCGCGCTGCTGGTGCTGAATCTCGGGCTTCGTCTGACCATGGGCACGGCGGCGCTGACCTATCTGGCGGGCTGTCTCGTCAGCGGCTTTGCGCCGGGCATGGAAGCGATGCTGGCCGGGCGCCTCGTGCAGGGGCTCGGCGGCGGCGCGATGATCGCGACGACCTTCGTCGCCATCCACCGCATCCTGCCCGACCATCTCGGCGCACGCGGCTATGCGCTGATCTCGGTGGTGTGGGGCGTCTCGGCCTTTTCCGGCCCCTTCGTCGGTGCGTTGTTCGCGGAAGCGGGATGGTGGCGCGGGGCGTTCTTCGTCTTTGCGGCACAGGCGGCCGGCCTCGCCCTGCTGGCCTTCACGCGATTGCGCGACGTCGGAAGCCATCACGAGACGGAGCCCGAGGCGAGCAGCAGGGGTGTCGGCAGGCTCGCCGTCAGCATCGCCCTTCTGGCCGCAGGTGTGGTAGCGATCGCGGCGTCCGGCATAGAGGTTTCTGCCGTGCGCACGCCAATCCTCGGCCTTGCCGGGTTGGCACTGCTGATCGCTTTCTTGCGACTCGACGCCGGGGCCGGCAATCGGCGGCTCCTGCCGAGACAACCCTGGAACATCGCCACGCCGCAGGGTGCGGTCATCCTGCTGGTGCTGTTCATTTCGGCGGCGACGTCGGGCCTGATCACCTACGGGCCGCTGCTGCTGACCCGCCTGCAGGAACTCAACGCAGTGGAGATCGGCTTCATCCTGCTGCTCGAATCGATCGGCTGGTCGACAGTTGCGATCACGCTGTCCGGCCTGCCGAAGCGGTATGAGACCACCGCCATCGGCATCGGTTTCACTGCGAGCACGCTCGCCATCGCCGGGTTCATCCCGGCGTTCGTTTCAGGTCCGATCTGGCTGATCGCGGTGCTGGCCTACATCATGGGCGGCGGGTTCGGCGCGGCCTGGGCCTTCATGACGCGCCGCGCAACGGCTCTGGCGCCTTCGACCGAGAAGGAACGCGTCGCTTCGGCCATCCCCACCGTACAGCGGCTCGGCTATGCGCTGGGGTCGGCCTATGTCGGGATCATCGCCAATGGCGCGGGTTTCGCCGACAGTTCGGGCCGGGAGACCGCCGCGCACAGTTCGCAGTTGATCTTCTCCCTGTCGCTGGTGCCCGCCCTGATCGGGCTGGCGGCGGCATGGAGCTTTCTCAGGTTTGAGGAGGTTCCGTCGCGGACGAAGGCCCGGCCCGAGTAGACCGGATCACTAGTTTGGATTGCTGGCCAAATTCACTTGTCCGGCGCCAGCGCCATCACCGCCAGCGCCAGCGCGGTAACGAGGGCGCCCATCGCGACCGAAATCGCCGGCCAGCCATGCCCGCTCAAGCCCTCGTAGACGATCACAAAGCATGGCAGCAGATAGCCATAGGCCATGACCTTCGAAGCCGGCAGGCGTAGCGATGCGAATTGCAGCAGGAAGAACGTAATCCCCGTCGTCACGATGGCGAGATAGAAGACCGTGACCCAGACAACGGGCGGCAGCGTGGCGAAGTCGGTCGCCGCAAGGTCCGTCGCGCCGAACACGAGCAGCAGGATCATGGTGGCACCGGTCATGAAGGTGGTGAAGTACAGGCCCGATTCCCCGCGATTGAACAGGCGCAGCAAGGGCGTGTAGATGGCGTGGCAGATGCAGCCGACGAAGAAGACCAATTCGCCACGCCCGACATCGAAGCCCAGAATGGCGGAGACGTCGCCGCGGAAGATCACCCAGACGGCACCAGCCGCGCCGACCAGCAGGCTGGCGAGCACGATGGGTCGCACCGTCTGGCGCAGTAACAGCCAGCCGAAGCCAGCGCTCATCAGCGGTGTCAGGGTAAAGACCGCGCCGGTCGAGACGGGGTTGGTGATCTTCAGCGCGACAAACATCAGCACGAAATAGGTGCCCATCAACCCGCCGAGCACGAAGAACCGCCAGGGTTCCTTCGGGAAGGCCGGGACCTTTCTCGTCATCGCGAGCAGCACGCCGGCCAGCACGGCGGTGCCGATCGCGAAGCGCATTGCATTGAGCGCGGCAGGCGCGATGAAGGGCGCCGCCTTGTGGCCGAGCGAGAAGGAACCGGCGATCATCGCGGCGAAGCCGAGCATGGCGAGATGGCCGAGCCATTTCTCCCGGCCGACGGCGTGCGTCGTCCGCATCGAGGCGGTGTTCATGCGTCGAGCTCCGGATAATGGCGGAAGATGCCGTCCTCGTTGAAGGCAAGACGCCGGTCGCTTGCCAGATAGACCTTCAGGCGCGGCCGCTCACCAATGGCGCGATGCAGCGCCACGACACCGGGATAGTCGCCCATCAACGCCGCCATGCGGTTCGGGAAGGCATAGTTCAGACCCTCGATCATCTGGAACAGCGACAGATCGGCATAGGTGACGCCGGCGCCGGCCAGATGGCCGCCGCCATCGGGGTTGCGCTTCAGCAGGTCCTCGAACCAGCCTAGGAATTTGGGGATGCGCGCGTCGCGGAACTCGCTTGCCCGCAGCAGCGCTTCGGCCTTCTGGTCCTCGTAATAGCGGCCCGGCCCGAGCGGATGATGGGTATCGTGCGCCTCGTCGACAAAATCGGCGATGGTCGACTGGATCTGGTGCACCCAGAACCTGCCGGCCTCGTCTTCGGGCGCGAGGCCGAGACGCGCGCCCAGATAATGCAGAATGACCGAAATCTGGCCGATCACGACATCCCCGTCGCGCAAGTAAGGCGGCGCGAAGGACGGCGTCGGCGTTTCGATATCCGTCATCGCTCCTTCGCGCCAGACATCGACATAGTCGGCACCGGCATCCTCCAGCGCCAGGCGGACGAATTCGCCTCGACCCTGGATGAACGGCCAGTAGTAGAGCTCGTATGCCATTCTTCGTTGCGACCCCGATCAGCGAAGCGATGCCGCATGCGTGTCAGGCGGCGGTGAGTTCGGCTTCCATAGCACCATCGGTCAGCTTGCCCAATTGCAAACTGCCCGCCGCCAGCCTGCGCCCGATCCGGCACAGCGCCGCATTGACCGGCACGGGTACGCCGGAGAGTCGTCCGAGAAGCGCTATCTCGCCATTGAGGTAGTCGGTCTCGATCGTGCCCGCGTCCCGCAGCAGGCTTTGCGTCGAGGACGAACCGGCGCGCGGCACGCCGGGAATGTCGCCCAGCGACATGTGTTCAACGCGGCGCGGCTCGTCCCAACCGACATCGTGCCAGTCGACCCCGGCGGCGCTGTAGGCGGCGATTGCCTCGTCACGCGCCCTTTTCAGCCAGGCATTGCGAACATCATCATCGGCAAAGGCCGCTTCGATGACGTTGCGCAGGTTGAGGAGCAGCTTGCCGTATTTGTAGGCCATGGCGTCTTCGCGGACGGTGGCGACCATGCCGGCACCGTTGAACGCATCAACCACCCTGTCGACTGTCGCGTCCGTGCCCAGCGGATAGCGCCCGACGTCGAAGATCGCCGAACGCGGGGTGCCGAAGGCGCAGACCGTGCCCGGTGTGAGATACTCGCATGGCAGCATGACCGCGACGGCATAGACATTGGCGAAATGGCGCAGGGCCATGCGTTCATTGGCGACGCCGTTCTGCATGCAGAAGATGGGCTGTTCGGACGCGCCGGCCGCCAGCAGGCCGGCGAGTGCCGCCTCGGTGTCCTGGCTCTTGACGCAAAGCAGGATGACATCGTCGGCATGGAGATCGAGTTTGGCAGGGTCGTCGACGCATTCGAACCGGACATGGCTGTCGCCATGCGGCGTCCTGAGCGTCAGCCCGTTCTCGCGGATCGCGTGAAGCTGGCGCCCCCTTGCGACGCCGGCCACCTCATGTCCCGCATTGGCGAGGATGGCGGCCAGCGAGCCGCCGATCGCGCCCACGCCGATGATGATGAAACGCATATGCAAACTTTCCTCGTACCGAGATCGTTCAGGTACGTGATGTCATACACGCATTTCCCGGACAAGGCGTTCGGCGGGCGTTCGGCGGGCGTTCGGCGATGGGCGAAACGGACGGCGTCCCCAATACCGCCCGTCTCGCCCATGCCAGGAGGAAACTACTCCGCGGCCTCCGTCGCCATCGGATTGTTGGGATGCGTCGTCCAGTTGGCATATTCGGCCGGCACCGGCTTGCCGGTGCGCTCGTCGATGGCGCCGGCGGGAAGTTCTTCCATGGTGATGCAGCCTTCGACCGGGCATACGTCGATGCACAGATTGCAGGCGACGCATTCATTGTCCTGTACCTCGAAGTAGCGCTCGCCGTCCTTCACGGCGGTGATCGCCTGATGCGAGGTGTCCTCGCAGGCGATGTGGCAGCGGCCGCACTTGATGCATTTGTCCTGATCGATGCGCGCCTTGGTGATATAGTTGAGGTTGAGATACTGCCAGTCGGTGACGTTGGGCACGGCGCGACCGGTGAAGTCGGCAAGCGTGGTGTGGCCCTTGGCGTCCATCCAGTTTTCGAGGCCCGAGATCATCTCTTCGACGATCTTGAAGCCATAGGTCATGGCCGCGGTGCAGACCTGCACATTGCCCGCGCCCATCGCCATGAACTCGGCGGCGTCGCGCCAGGTGGTTATGCCGCCGATCGCCGAGATCGGCAGGCCGGCACATTCGCCGTCGCGGGCGATCTCGGAGACCATGGACAGCGCGATCGGCTTGACCGCCGGGCCGCAATAGCCGCCATGGGTGCCCTTGCCGTCGATGGTCGGCTCCGGGGCAAAGGTGTCGAGGTTGACGGATGTGATCGAATTGATCGTGTTGATCAGAGACACGGCGTCGGTGCCGCCGGCATGTGCCGCGCGGGCGGGCTTGCGGATGTCGGTGATGTTGGGTGTCAGCTTGGTGATGACGGGCATGCGGGTATTGGCCTTGCACCAGCGCACGACCATCTCGACATATTCCGGCACCTGGCCGACGGCCGCGCCCATGCCGCGCTCGGACATGCCGTGCGGGCAGCCGAAATTCAGTTCGATGCCGTCGGCACCGGTTTCCTCGACCAGCGGCAGGATGGCCTTCCACGACTCTTCCTCGCAGGGCACCATCAGCGAGACCACGATGGCGCGATCGGGCCAGTCCTTCTTGACCTGCTTGATCTCACGCAGGTTCACATAGAGGTCGCGGTCGGTGATGAGCTCGATGTTGTTCAGGCCGAGCAGGCGGCGGTCGGCACCGTAGATCGCGCCGTAACGCGGGCCGTTGACGTTGACAACCGGCGGGCCTTCCTCGCCGAGCGTCTTCCAGACGACGCCGCCCCAGCCCGCCTTGAAGGCGCGCTCGACATTGTAGGCCTTGTCGGTCGGCGGCGCGGAGGCCAGCCAGAACGGGTTGGGCGACTTGATGCCGACGAATTCGCTGCGAAGGTCTGCCATGCTATTGCCCTCCGTTTCAGGCGCCAAGCGCCCGGTTGATGCTTTCCGCCGCGTCGCGGCCCTGCGCGACGGCAGATACGGTAAGGTCGTCGCCGGTCGAGGTGCAGTCGCCACCGGCCCAGACGCCCTCGAGCGAGGTGCGGCCTTCCTCGTCGACCCTGATCTTGCCACGCTCCAGTTCGGGTGACTTCTTGCCCAGATTGTCGGCGACCAGTTTCTGGCCGATCGCCTTGAAGACCTGGTCGCAGGAAAGTTTCAGCGTCTCGCCAGTCGTCGCCAGCTTGCCATCCTTGTCCTGCGTGTAGTCGAGCTTGATGCCGGTGACCTTGCCGTCCTCGGTCCTGATCTTCTTCGGCGCCAGCCAGTGTCGAATGGTGACGCCCTTGGCCGCGGCCAGTTCCTGCTCGTATGGCGAGGCCTTCATCGCGTCGACGCCGCGGCGATAGCAGATGGTGACTTCCTCGGCGCCCAGCAGCTTGGACTGGATGGCGGCGTCGATGGCCGTCATGCCGCCGCCGATGACGACGACACGGCGCCCGATCTCGAGCTTTCCGAGATCGGAAGCCTGGCGCAGATCGGCGATGAATTCGACGGCGTCGGCGACACCATCGGCATTCTCGCCCTTGGCGTCGAGCGCGTTGACACCGCCAAGGCCCATGCCGAGGAAGACGGCATCGTAATCGCCGGTCAGTTCGCCAAGCGTGATGTCGCGGCCGAGCGCCTTGCCATTATGGATCGTAATGCCGCCAATGGCCGTGACGTAATCGACCTCTGCCTGCGCGAAGCCGTCGACGGTCTTGTAGGAGGCGATGCCGTATTCGTTGAGGCCGCCCGCCTTCTCCTTCGCCTCGTAGATGTCGACCGCGTGGCCATGCATGGCGAGGCGGTGGGCGCAGGCAAGTCCCGCCGGCCCGGCCCCGACGATGGCGACCTTCTTGCCGCTCGGTTCGCCATGCTTGAAGAATTGCTTGCCGGCGGCCATCGCCGCGTCGGTCGCGTAGCGCTGCAGGCGGCCGATCTCGACCGGCTTGCCCTCGGCGGTCTCGCGGACGCAGACCTCCTCGCACAATTGCTC
>JBHIWX010000079.1:0-19079 GCA_041987205.1 Rhizobiaceae bacterium
TTCGGATTGACGATTTGCAGCGCAACACCGCCGGCGACCCCCGGCGGGCGCTCGGCATGAATGAAGGCGATGCGTGTGCCGGCCAGCGCGATCTTGGCGGCGAGATAGAGCAGATAGGCGGTCGAGGCGGCGAGAAGGACGTAGCGGATCCAGTCGACCGACAGGAACAGCGCGGCAAACCCCGTGACGACGGCGAGCGCGACGAGGTTGGTACCGATGAACAGGCCCGCTACGTAGCGCGCACCGGCGGCAAAGCCGTAGCCCGAACCGACGCCCGCGGTCGACAGCACGCCCGGCCCGGGCGTGATGATCAGGAAGAAGACCGCGAGCGCGAAGGTCAGCATGGCCCGCCGCCGCCCCGGAAGCGCCGCACCGGCCGGATCAGCCGGCCGAGCGGATCACGTTCCAGACGCGCGACGGCGTCGCCGGCATGTCCATCGCCGGAATGCCGTATTCACGCTTGAGCGCATGGCAGACGGCGTTCATCACCGCCGGGGTGGCGCCGATCGTGCCCGCCTCGCCCGCGCCCTTGATGCCGAGCGCGTTGGTCGTCGACGGCACGTTGCGGGTCTCGAACCGGAAGTTGGGCACGTTGTCGGCGTGCGGCACGGAATAGTCCATCAGCGTGGCGGTGAGCAGCTGGCCGTCCTCGTCGTAGACGACGTGTTCCTGCAGGCATTGGCCGATGGACTGGGCGACGCCGCCATGGACCTGACCGGCCAGCAGGATCGGATTAATCGTCACGCCGAAATCGTCGACGATGGTGTAGGCCACAACCTCGGTCACGCCGGTGTCGGGATCGATCTCGACTTCGCAGATATGGGTGCCGTTGGGATAGGTCGCCTCGGCCTGTTCAAAATTGCCGTCGGCCTTGATGTCGTCTGGGCCGGGCGCGGCGGCTGCCAGTTCGGCGAAAGTGATCGAGCGGTCCGTGCCGGCAATGCGCGCGACACCGTCGGCCAGTTCGATGTCGCCGGCCGAAGCCTCCAGCTTGTCGCTGGCGATCTTCTTCATCTTTTCGGCAAGGCTCTCGCTGGCGCGCACGACGGAAACGCCGCCGAGCGGCAGCGAGCGCGAACCGCCGGTGCCGCCACCCTTGGCCAGTTCGTCGGTGTCGCCCTGATGCAGCACGACCTTGTCGTAGTCGATGCCGAGCTTTTCGGCGGCGAGCTGGGCATAGGCCGTCGCATGGCCCTGCCCGTTCGACTGGGTGCCGATCTTGAGGATGAAGCTGCCGTCGTTCTGCAGCTCGACGAAAGCCGGTTCGGAGCCAGCGAATGCGCACGCCTCGACATAGGTGGCGAGCCCGATGCCGCGCACCTTGCCGCGCGACCTGGCTTCCTCGGCGCGCTTGTCGAAATCGGACCAGCCCGCCCGCTCGAGCGCAGCCGTCATGTGGCCGTCGAATTCGCCCGTGTCATAGAGGCGGCCGCCGGCCGTCTTGTAGGGCATCTGTTCCGGCTTGATGAAATTGCGGCGGCGGATCTCCTCGCGGGTCAGGCCCATGTCATAGGCGCACTGGTCAACGAGACGCTCGATCAGATAGGCAGCCTCCGGACGGCCGGCACCGCGATAGGCATCTGTCGGCGCGGTGTTGGTGTAGATGCCCTTCACGTCAACGACCATGGTCGGGATGTCATAGACGCCGGTCGACATGAACACGCCGAGATTGGGGATCATGGGGCCGAAAAAATGCAGATAGGCGCCCATGGCGGCCGTGATCTCGACCTCGAGGCCGAGGAAGCGGCCGTTCTCGTCCATGGCCATGCGCGCCGTGGTGACGTTGTCCCGGCCATGGGCATCGACCATGAAATGCTCGGTGCGGTCGGAGGTCCATTTGACCGGCCTGCCGATACGCTTCGAGGCCTCCACGCAAAGCGGGTATTCGCGATAGGGGAAGACCTTGGTGCCGAAGCCGCCGCCGACATCGGCGGTGCGTACGCGCATCTTGTCGGGCTCGACGCCCATGACGCCGCAAAGCGCACCGCGAATGCCGTGTACACCCTGCGAACAGACGACGACCGACCAGCGATCCTCGGCCTCGATCCATTCGGCGAGGCAGGAGCGCGGCTCCAGGAACATGGAAATCAGCCGGTTGTTGACGACCTTGAGCTCGGTGACGTTCGCCGCCTTGCCGAATGCTTCCTTTGTCCTGCCGGCGTCCCCGCCGCCGGACGTGAACGCGAGATTGGTTCCGGATTCGGGGTAGACGAGCGTCGCGCCTTCCGCCAGCGCACCCTCGGTGTCCGTCACCGCGTCGAGCGGGTCGAAATCGACTTCAATGAGTTCTGAGGCATCGCGCGCGATCTGGACGGAATCCGCGACGATGAAGGCGATGGCGTCGCCGACATGGCGCACGACGCCGTCGCACAGGATCGGCAGTGCGCTGTCGGCCTTCTTCGCCTCGTCCGGCGCCTTGTAGGGGATGGAGGTACGCAGCGGGTTGAGATGCGCGATGTCGCCGGCGGCCAGCACCAGGTGGACGCCCGGATGGGCACGGGCGTCTTCGAGGTCGCCCAGCGTGAAACGGGCATTGGCGTGCGGGGAACGCAGGACATAGCCGTGCAGCATGCCCGGCGCCGACCAGTCATCGGTGTAACGCCCCTTGCCCGTGATGAAGGCGTTGTCCTCCAGGCGACGCACCGGCGCACCCATGCCGAACTTGGCGTGAACAGGTTTGTTCATGTTACCGCAATTCCGTTAGTTGAGGGGATGGAGGCAGCGCCCCGGCACCGCCCTTGATGATCATCGGCGCAGGTTACATTACCGCGACGCCCGGCGGCAATCCCGTCATCGCATTTGTGCGGGCGCACAGGAATATCGCCGATGCGTGGCTGTCCATCCGGCATTGCGCTTTACAGGAGCGGCAGCGGTCTGCCAGTCTTGTCTGGAAAGGACCCTCATGAATCCCCGGGCCCATATCCGAAATCTCCAGAGCCTCCCCGACAATATCAAAGGCGCGATCGTCATCCTGATCGGCACGATGTTTCTCGTGCTGATGGCGACCATCGTCAAACTTCTGGGCGAGCGGCTGAACGTTTTCCAGATATTGTTCCTGCGCCAGGTGTTCATGTCAGCCATGATCCTGCCAGCCATCCTGCACCAGTTTCCCGGCTCGCTCCGAACCGATCGTCCAGTGCTGCAGATCTCACGCATCGCGGCGGCACTCGTCGGCATGCTGGGCGCGTTTACGGCCGTCATCCACCTTCCGCTCGCCGACGCCACGTCGATAAGCTTCGCAAAGGCATTCTTCGTCACCATTTTTGCCATCGTTGTCCTGTCAGAACCGGTAGGCGTGCGCCGCTGGGCGGCAGTGGCGGCGGGGTTCGCGGGGGTCCTCATCATGCTGCGTCCGGGTACGGACGGGTTCTCGATCTACGGGCTATTTGCCCTGGCCGGCGCGGCAGGTGCCGGCATGGTGATGGTGATCATCCGCCTGCTCACACGCACCGAAAAAACGATCACGATCATGTCCTGGCAGGCTATCGGCGTCGGTGTGGTGATGATCGGGCCGGGTCTGTATTTCTGGCAATGGCCCACCATGACGGAGTGGCTGCTCATCGCCAGCCTTGGCGCCGTCGGCTATGCCGGCCAGTTCTGCAACATCGTCGGCTATCGCTACGGCGAAGCCTCGGTCATGGCCGCACTCGACTATTTCCGGCTGATCTATGCGGTTATCTTCGGCTACCTGCTGTTCGATCAGCTACCGGGTCTCGGCACCTGGATTGGCGCGGGTATCATCGTCGCGGCCTCGCTCTACACGATCCAGCGCGAGCGACAGAAGAAACAGGTCCTGCTGCGCACGCCGGAAGGGCGCAGCTTCAACTAGGCTCGGGTTCGGGCGCTACCCGCGCATCCGGCGGAACGCCTTCACCAGCCCCTTCGTCGAGGCATCGCGGCCGCGCGGCATTTTCCCGTCCTCCAGTGCGGGCTGCAGTTCGGTGGCCAGCACCTTGCCAAGCTCCACGCCCCACTGGTCGAAGGAATTGATGTTCCAGATCACGCCCTGGACGAACACCTTGTGCTCGTAGAGCGCGATCAGCATGCCGAGCGTCGCCGGATCGAGCTTGCGATAGAGGAAAGTGTTGGACGGGCGGTTGCCCTCGAACACCTTGTGCGGCGCCAGGGCGCGCACCGCCCTGTCGTCCATGCCTCTGGCGCGCAGTTCGGTCTCGGCCTCGTCGAGCGTCTTGCCCTTCATCAGCGCCTCGGCCTGGGCAAAGCAATTGGCCGCCAGCATGACATGATGCCTGCCGAGCTTTTCCTGCGGTTCGGCCGCGATCAGGAAATCGCAGGGGATGATGTCGGTGCCCTGATGGATAAGCTGGTAAAAGGCGTGCTGGCCATTCGTGCCCGGCTCGCCCCAGACGATCGGTCCGGTCTTCCAGCCAACCTCGGCGCCATCGAGCGTGACGTGCTTGCCATTCGACTCCATGTCGAGCTGCTGGAGATAGGCGGGCAAACGCGAAAGCCGGTTGTCGTAGGGCAGGATCGCCTGCGTCGCAAAACCCCAGACATTGCGATACCACACGCCGAGCAAGGCCATGAGCACGGGGATATTCTTCTCGAGCGGCGCGGTGCGGAAATGCGTGTCGACCCGGTGCGCGCCGTCGAGCAGCGCCGTGAAATGCCGCGGCCCGACCGCGATCATCAGCGACAGGCCGATGGCCGACCAGAGCGAATAGCGCCCGCCGACCCAGTCCCAGAACCCGAAGGTGCGTTCGTCGGCGATGCCGAAGGCGCGCGTCGCCTCCAGATTGGTCGAGAGCGCCGCGAAATGATCGCCGGCCTTCTTGCGTCCGACCGCCTTCTCCACCCAGGTCCGCGCGGTGTGCGCGTTCGCCATGGTCTCGGCGGTGGTGAAGGTCTTGGAAGCGATAATGAACAGCGTCGTCTTCGCATCGAGTTCCTTCAGGCAGTCGCCGATATCGGCGCCGTCGACATTGGAGACGAAATGGACGCTCGGGCCGGAGGCATAGGGCGAGAGCGCGCGCACCGCCATGGCGGGGCCGAGATCGGAGCCGCCGATGCCGATGTTCACAACATCCGTCACCGCGCCGCCGCTCACCGAATAATCGCCCTTGCGCACGGCATTGGCGAAGCTTCGCATGGCGGCCAAAACCTTGCGTATGCCGGGCATGACGTCCTGCCCGTCGAGCACAACCGGCTCGTTCGAGCGGTTGCGCAGCGCGGTATGGAGCACGGCGCGCGCCTCGGTCGCGTTGATCCGATCGCCGGCAAACATCGCCTCGCAGCGCGCCTCGACACCGGCGTCTCGCGCCAATTCGACCAGCGCCGCCATGGCCTCGGCATCGATCCGGTTTTTTGAATGGTCGAAGAGGAGGTCGTCCAGCTTCAGTGAGAAACGGTCGAAGCGTTTCGGATCGGCCTCGAACATGGCGCGCATGGTCGTGGCGGCGAGACGCTTGCGGTGAGGTTCGAGCCTGGTGAAGGCTTTGGCGGGATCGTATCGGGGCATCCGTGCTCCGGTTCGGTTCAGGGAAGGTTCGGGCAGAACCCGGGTCGAACCCGGGTCTGGCGACTATGCATTTGGCAAAGCGCATCGCGGGGACTAAATACCATTTCAGTCGCGATGGTGCCGCGCATCATCCTCCACAAGCCATACAGGAAAGCCCTTCCCTTGAGAACCGAACAAGCGCCCGTCATCCGCCTGAAGGACTATCGCCCGCCTGCCTACACCGTTTCGAAGGTCGATCTCGACTTCTCGTTGGAGCCGAAGGCGACGAAGGTGCGCTCCACCATGACGGTGGAACGGGCGAAGGACACGGCGAAGGATGCACCGCTGGTACTCGACGGCGACGAACTGACGCTCGACAGCGTCTCGGTCGACGGCAAGCAGGTTCCGCCCGAGGATTTCTCCGCGACGCCAGACAGGCTGACGCTGAAGAACCTGCCCAAGGGCAAGCGCTTCACCGTGACGGTCGAAACGACGATCGACCCTTCGGCCAACACCAAGCTGATGGGTCTTTATCGTTCGAGCGGCAATTACTGCACGCAGTGCGAGGCGGAAGGTTTCCGTCGCATCACCTATGCGCTCGATAGGCCCGACGTGATGGCGGTCTACACCACGCGCGTGGAGGCCGACGCCAAGGACAATCCCGTGTTGCTGTCGAATGGCAATCCGGCCGAAAAGGGCAAGCTTGCCGGCGGGCGCCATTACGCGGTGTGGCACGACCCGCACCCCAAGCCCGCCTATCTGTTCGCGCTGGTCGCCGGCGATCTCGATGTCCTGAAGAAGAACTTCAAGACCATGTCGGGCCGCAAGGTGGAACTCGGCATCTATGTCGAGAAGGGCAAGACGGACCGCGCCGCCTATGCCATGGACGCGCTGGAGCGCTCGATGCGCTGGGACGAGGACGTGTTCGGCCGCGAATACGATCTCGACGTGTTCAACATCGTCGCCGTCTCCGACTTCAACATGGGCGCGATGGAGAACAAGGGCCTCAACGTCTTCAATGACAAGTACGTGCTGGCCGACGAGAAGACCGCGACGGATGGCGACTACGCCAATATCGAGGCGATCATCGCGCATGAATATTTTCACAACTGGACGGGCAACCGCATCACCTGCCGCGACTGGTTCCAGCTCTGCCTGAAGGAAGGGCTGACGGTCTATCGCGACCAGGAATTTTCCGCCGACATGCGCTCACGCCCGGTCGAGCGGATCGGCGATGTGCGCAATCTGCGGGCCAACCAGTTCCCCGAGGATTCCGGGCCGCTGGCGCATCCCGTGCGGCCGGAAAGCTATCGCGAAATCAACAATTTCTACACGGCGACGGTCTATGAGAAGGGTGCCGAAGTGGTGCGCATGATCGCCACCATTCTGGGCCCGAAGAAGTTCCGCAAGGGCATGGATCTCTACTTCAAACGACACGATGGCGAGGCAGCAACGATCGAGCAGTTCGTCAAGTGCTTCGAGGAGGCCGGCAAGGTCGATCTTGCGCAATTCGCGCTGTGGTACTCGCAGGCCGGCACGCCAACCGTGCCCGTCTCGGCCGGCTACGACCGGGACAAACAGACGCTGACGCTGGAGATCGAGCAGTCGCTGGCTCCGACGCCCGGTCAGGCCCGCAAGAAGCCGATGCATATCCCGGTGCGGATCGGCCTCGTCGGCAGCGACGGCGAGGCGATCGAGGCGGCACGGATCACCGGCGCGGAAAACGAGGGCGACCTCTTCCACCTGACGAAGCGCAGCCACAGAATCGTCTTCCACGGCATCGAAAGCCGGCCGGCGGTCTCGATCAATCGCGGCTTCACGGCACCGGTTCGCCTCGACTTCTCGCAGAGCAAAACCGATCTGGCGCTGCTGGCGCGCGCCGACAGCGACGCGTTCAACCGCTGGCAGGCCTTCCAGGAATACGCCATGCGTCTGCTGACCACCGGCACGCGGGCGGCCGAGCGCGGCAACGCGCCGAAATGGGACGAGCGTTTCGTGGAAGCGGCAGTAGCGGCCGCAGGCGATGCGACGCTCGAGCCGGCCTTCCGCGCGGCGATGCTGACGCTGCCGGGCGAAGGCGAGATTGCGCAGGCGCTGGGGCGCAACATTGATCCCGACGCGATCCACACCGCGCGCAGCGGGCTGATGAGCGAGATCGGCAAGGCGCTGGAGGAGACCCGCCAGGCGCTCGCACCGGACCTCGCCACGCCCGGCGCCTACCGGCCGGACGCCGTGGACGCGGGCAAGCGCGCGCTGAAGAACACCATGCTGATCCTGGGCGTCGCGGCCGGACTGAAGAAGGCGAAAGCCGATTGCCTCGCCGAGTTCGAGACGGCGCAGAACATGAACGACCGCTTCGCCGCCTTCCAGCGCATCGTGCACCTGCACGGCCAGAAGGCCGCCAACGGTGCAATCGAAGCCTTCGAAAAATGGTACCGCAAGGACCCGCTGATCATGGACAAATGGTTCTCGGTGATCGCCAGCGCACCGGGACCGAAGGCGGTCACGACGGTGAATAAGCTGATGAAGCACGAGGCCTTCACGCTTCACAATCCGAACCGGGCGCGCTCGGTGCTGGGCGCCTTCGCCATGGCGAACCCGACGGGCTTCAACGACGCATCCGGCGAAGGCTACCGCGTGATGGCCGGCAAGATCGGCGAGATCGACGGCTTCAACCCGCAGATCGCCGCGCGGCTGCTCACCGCCTTCCGCTCGCTGAGGATGCTAGAGGCGAAGCGCCGCGAACTCGCCATCGCCGCGCTGGAGGATCTGCGCGCCAACCACAAACTGTCGCGCGACTCCTCGGAAATCGTCGACCGTATCCTGGCGGGGTGAGGATCAAGCAAGCGATCCACCAAAAGTAGTGGACAACGAAACTGCACCCCTTGCGGTTTTTTGCATTTGCAATCTGGACAAATCGATTCGGCCTGATTCAAATGGGTGGTGATTCGGCTGTGCGGCGTTGCCGGATCGAACAACAGCAAAACCGACACGGGCACGGCAGTTTCGGCGCGGCGGCGATCGCCTGCGCATGCTCGCCCGCAACGAGGAGGCCAGCATGGCGCATGCGGACGCACGCCAGGTGCGATCCCGCTCATCCCTGTTTCCAGGGACGCCGGCGGCGGCAAGCCCGGCTGGTAGCGGGCGAGCTGGCAGCGGGCGAAAGGCAAGGCGCCCTCGCGTTGCCGGCTATGCCCGTCTTCTCGCCCATCCCGCCTATGAGCGCCTGCTCGGCTCGGAGAATTTCCTGCGCCGGCTGATCCCGGTGCTGATCGTCATCTTCCTGGTGGTCGTGGCGACCGCGCGCTGGATGTCGCTGACGACACAGGCCGAGCAGATAAGGCGGTCGGCGGAGACCGAACTCGGCTTCATCGTGGAAATGCTGACGGACCGCATTTCGCGCTTCGAACCCAATGAAGGCGACGTCGCGGGCAATGCGCTGCAGAACGCGGTGTCGGACTGGGCACCGTCGCGCTTCCTCGACCAGGGCCGCGAGGTGCTGATCACGGGCGATGACGGCAGGATCGTCGCCACCGCCCCTTACCAGCTTTCCCGGATCAACCTGCCGCTTGAATCGATTGTCGAGGACGCGCTGCTGCTGACCACGTTCGGGGAGCGCGCGGCGACACGCGAGGTGATGCTCGCCGACGGCACACAGGCACTGGCGGTGCACCGCATCCTGACCGCACAAGACGGCAAGACCGCCGGCGTGACGCTGATCCAGCCTGTCGAGGCGATCTATGGCGGCTGGCGCAAGGCGGTATCCCTCAACGTGACCCTGTTCGTCGGCACGTCATCGATCCTGCTGGTCGTGCTCTACGCCTATTTCGCCCAGTCGACCCGTGCGCAGGAAGCCGACGAGATCTGCGACATCGTGCAGAACCGTTTCGACACCGCGCTCTCGCGCGGGCGGTGCGGCCTTTGGGACTGGGATCTGGCACGCGGCCGCATCTACTGGTCGCGCTCGATGTACGGCATGATGGGCATGCCGGCGCGCGAGGAAATGCTGGGCTTTGCGGAGATCGCGCGCCTCGTCAACGAGGAGGACATCGACCTCTACGACCTCGCCAACCGGGTGCTGTCGGAAAACCGGACGCATATCGACCAGGTTTTCCGGATGCGCCATGCCGAGGGCGAATGGGTCTGGGTTCGCGCCCGCGCGCAAATCGTCTCCAACCCGCATGGCGAGCCGCACCTGATCGGCATCATCGTCGACATCAACGAGGAGCAGGCGCTCAAGCAGCAGAGCCGGCGCCACGACATGCGCCTGCGCGACGCGATCGAGAGCCTGTCGGAAGCCTTCGTGCTGTGGGACGCCGACAAGCGGCTGGTGATGTGCAACACCAAGTACCAGCAGTTGCACGGCCTTTCGCCGGAAGGTACGCGCCCCGGCGCGCGCTATGACGACGTCATGGGCGCGGCGCGCACGCCAACCGTGAAGAACCAGCTCATCTCGACTGAATCGCCCAAGGAAGGCGCGCGCTCGATGGAGGCGCAGCTCGAGGACGGGCGCTGGCTGCAGATCAACGAGCGGCCGACCAAGGATGGCGGCTTCGTCTCGGTGGGGACCGACATCACGACCATCAAGTCGCACGAAAAGAAGCTGATGGAGTCGGAAAGCCGGCTGATGGCGAGCGTCGACGATCTGCGCAAATCGCGCCAGACACTGGAAATGCAGGCGCAGCAGCTCGCCGAAATGGCCGAGAAATACGCCATCGAGAAGAACCGCGCGGAAGCCGCCAACCGCGCCAAGTCGGAATTCCTGGCCAATATCAGCCATGAATTGCGCACGCCGCTCAATGCCATCATCGGCTTTTCGGAAATCATGCGCGGCTCGATGTTCGGCCCGCTGGGCTCGGAGAAGTACCAGGAATATTGCCGCGACATCCATGAGAGCGGCGGATTCCTGCTCGGCGTGATCAACGACATCCTCGACATGTCGAAGATCGAGGCCGGCCGCTTCCCGCTCGACATCGAGGCGTTCTGCCTGAACGATATCGTCGACGAGGCGCTCAGGATCATGGCCTACGAGGCGCAGGATCGCGGCATCGAGATCGTCGGCGAGACGCCGGTGCGCATCGAGATGGACGCCGACCGCCGCGCGACCAAGCAGATCCTGATCAATCTGCTGTCCAATGCGGTGAAGTTCTCGCGCGACGGCGGCAAGGTCTCGCTGCGCGCACGGCGGATCGGCAAGAACGTGACGATCACCATCGCCGACCACGGCATCGGCATTCCTGCCATGGCGCTGAAGAAACTGGGTCGCCCGTTCGAGCAGGTTCAGAACCAGTTCACCAAGAGCCACAAGGGTTCGGGCCTTGGCCTCGCGATCTCGCGCTCGCTGGCCGAACTGCATGGCGGCACGATGCGCATCCGCTCGCAGGAAGGCAGGGGCACGATCGTTTCCCTGCGCCTGCCGCTCGCCCGCGAAACTTCCGGCAAACGCGCCTCTACCGAGACGACCGGGAAGATGCGCGCCACCGGCTAAGAGTTAAACTGCCCTGTCCAACTGGACGCCCCGGAACCTTCGCGGTTCCGGGGCTTTTTTTCGTTCAGTAGTATCGGGCCGGTTCAGTCGGCGTCCGTGCCACCGTCACGGTCCATGTCGTCGTCCATGGCATTGGGCTTTGCGCCCCAGCCTTTCCCGCCCCAACGACCTTCGCCACCATGATGGCGCATGCCGCCATGGCGGCCGCCGCGGGACATGGAGGCCATGCGCCGGACTTCCGCCTGATCGACCTTGCCGTCGTCGTTACGGTCGAACAGCGCGAACACCTTGCCGATGCGGTTTTCCGCCTCGGCGCGGGCGACTGAGCCGTTGTCGTCGAGATCGAGCTGGTAGACGATGCGGTCGGCGATGCGACCCGAGAAGCGCTTGGCGCGCTCGAACGGGGCATTCGCCTCGACCGCAGCGATGATCTCGGCCTTGGTCACCGAGGCGTTGGTATCGGCGTCTGCCTTATCGAAGCGCTCGCCGAAGGCCTGCATCAGTTCCTCGCGCGAGACTGCGCCGTCCTTGTCGGTGTCGACCTTGTCGAACATCGCCTTGCCCATACGCGCATGGGCGCCGGGACCGTGTCGGCGCCAACCCTCCGCGGCAACGGCGCTGCCGGCGAGAACGGTGACGGCCAGACCGGCAAGGATTACTTTGGTCGAAGTTTTCATGTCAGTCTCCTTTGTTCGCCACCCCCGTGCGGCCATCAAGGCCCGGGTCAGTCGTCCGGCATGTTCCCGCATGCCGGACGAAAGTCATTTCAGAAGCCGGTTGAAGATCGCTCGAACCGATTTCTGGGTCTCGGAAAGATGCGCCTCGACGGTGCGGATTTCCGGCAGGTCGAGTAGCAGGCAGATCATGCGCGACAACCCGCCCGGCGCGGTCGCCGGGTCGAAGGTCTCGCTAACGCACAGGCGCAACACCTGCAGCACGCCGTCATAGAGCGCTAGCGCCGCTTCCAGCTTCTCGCGGTCGGCGAGCGGAACGAGGTCTTCGGGCGCGGCGGCGAGCATGCCGGCAACGGAGGTCGGGCGCTCGCCTGTTTTCGCGACGCCCTGCGTCAGCGTTGCCCATTGGGCGATAAACTCGATGTCGATCAGGCCGCCCTTGGCGGTCTTGACCTCGAAGGGGTTGTCGCCGGCCTTTTCCTTGTCGATCAGCGTGCGCATTTCGCGCACGTCCTTCTTCAGCTTGCGGGCATCGTCGGTGGCGGCAAGCACCTCTCGGATCGCCGCCTCGGCACGCTTGCATAGCGCCGGCGACCCGGCGATGGGTCGCGCACGGGTCAGCGCCTGATGTTCCCAGGTCCATGCCTCGCCGTGCTGGTATTTCAGGAAGGATTCGAAATGGGTCGCCAGCGGGCCGGCATTGCCGGAGGGGCGCAGGCGGAAATCCAGCTCGTAGATGACGCCCTCGGCGGTCGGTGCACTCATTGCCGCGATCAGGCGCTGGATCAGACGCATGAAATATTGTGGCGCAGCGAGTTGCTTCTCGCCGTCGGAATAGTCGGCGCCCTCGGCGTGATCGTAGAGGAAGATCAGGTCGAGGTCGGAGCCTGCGGTCAGTTCACGGCTGCCGAGCCGGCCCATGCCCAGAATGGCGATACGGGCGCCTTCGATGCGGCCATGCTTGCGCGCGAATTCCTCGCTGACGCAATCGAGCATGGCCGAGATCAGCACCTCGGCCAGGTCGGAAAAGGCACGACCGGCGACGGCAGGCGTGATGGTACGACGAATCAGCCGGGCGCCGAGCAGGAATTTCTGTTCCGAGGCGAAGATACGCGCGGCGTTGAGCTTGGCTTCGTAATCCGGCGCCTGGGTCAACATCTGATCGAGGCGGGCCGCCAGCGTCTCCCGATCGGGCACGGTCTCGGACAGCGTCGGGTCGATCAGGCCGTCGAAGACATGCGGTCGGCGGGTGACGATCTCGGCAAGCCGCGGCGCGGCACCCAGAATGAGCAGCAGCAAGCTACGCAGCCCCGGATTGGATTTCAGCAGGGCGAAGAGCTGGATGCCGGCGGGAAGGCCGGACAGGAATTTGTCGAAGGCGATCAGCGTCGTGTCGGGCTCGCCGGAATCGGCGACCGCGCGCAGCAGGCCGGGCGTCAGCTCGGTCAGCAATTCGCGCGCCTGCGAGGATCGCACGGCGGGGAACCGGCCATAATGCCAGCCGCGCACCATGCGGATAACCTCGGAGGGCTGGCGATAGCCCATGGCCGACAGTGTGGCGACAGTGTCCGGATCGTCATCGTCGCCCGTGAAGACGAGATTGCCGCCGGCCTCGTCGGTCAACGCGGGCGCTTCCTCGAACAGATCGGCATAGTGCTTCTCGACGGTGCGCAGCGTGTCCGTCAGCTTTTTCGCGAAGGCCTTGGTGCCCGTCTCGCCGGTCATCAGCGCGATCCGCTTCAGCCCCTCCTCGTCCTCAGGCAAGGTGTGGGCCTGTTCGTCGGCGACCATCTGGATGCGGTGTTCGACACTGCGCAGATACCAATAGGCGGAGACCAGTTCCTCGCGCGCATGGGCGTCGAGCCAGCCCAGTTCCTCCAGCGCGCCGAGCGCCTCGGTGGTGCGGACGCGGCGCAGCAGCGGTATGCGCCCGCCAGCGATCAATTGCTGGGTCTGGGCGAAGAACTCGATCTCGCGAATGCCGCCACGGCCGAGCTTGATGTTGTGACCGGCGACCGCGATCTTGCCATGGCCGCGATGGGCGTGGATCTGGCGCTTGATCGAATGGATGTCGGAGATTGCCGCGTAATCGAGGTATTTGCGCCAGATAAAGGGCGCCATCTCCTTGAGAAAGGCCTCGCCGGCGGCAACGTCTCCGGCGGCCGGGCGCGCCTTGATCATGGCGGCGCGCTCCCAGTTCTGGCCATAGGCCTCATAGTAATTGAGCGCGGTCTCGACGGGAATGGCGAGCGGCGTGGAACCCGGATCGGGACGCAGTCTCAGATCGGTGCGGAAGACGTAGCCCTCGCCGGTGCGCTCCTGCAGGATGCGCACTAGCGAGCGCGCCATGCGGGCAAACATCGAGGTCGGATCGTCGGTCGCGAGCTTCATGCGCTCGGGGTCGAAGAAGATGATCAGGTCGATGTCGCTGGAATAGTTGAGTTCGCGCGCACCATATTTACCCATGGCGAGCACGATGAGGCCGCTGCCCTTCTGCGGGTCGGCGGGATCGGGCAGCTCCAGTTTGCCCGATTGATGCAGCCCGGTCAGCAAATGGCCGGTGGCGGCGCCGAGTGCCGCATCGGCAAACTGGCTGAGCGCGGCGGTGACCTGCTCGCCATCCCACCAGCCGCCCAGATCTGCAAGGCCGCAGGTGAGCGCCGCGCGGCGTCTGGCAAGGCGCAGGGCACGCATCAGTTCGCTCTCGCTCATGGGCCGGAGCCCGGCCTCACACGTTTCGGCGAGCGTGGCGGCAAACCCTTCCTCGAACGGAGCGGACAGCACATCGACCAGCGTCTGCGGATCGATCAGGGCGCAGTCGCGCAGGAAGGAGGAGACCGAGAAGACCGCGCCCAGAAAGGCGCGCATTTCGGGGCTGCGGCCGAGCGCATCGGCAAAGGCCTCATGGCCTTCGTCGGCCAGTCGCTCGTCGAGCTCGCGCAACCATTTGTCGGCTTCGGCCTGCGTCAGCGGCTTCAGGGTCAGCGGCGGCGCGATCAATTCCAACGTCTTGCCGGCGCGCTTGCCGTTCTTCTTTTCTGCCGGGCGCTCCATCCCATCCTCCGCCGCATTCCGTCGTTCCGGCAACGCCGTCATGCGCTCTGCTCCCGGGAGGATGGCAGAACCAGGCTCGCCCGCAGGCCACGCCCTGAATCAGTACTCGCATCGGCGTCGGCGAACTCAAGCACGCCACCATGCAATTGCGCAACGGCGCGCACGAGGGAAAGACCGAGGCCGTTTCCAGGAAGGGTGCGGCTCGTCTCCAGCCGGGTGAAACGTTCGGTGACGTGTTCGCGGCGGTCGGCCGGAATGCCGGGGCCGTTGTCGGCGACGGAGAGCCAAATCCGGTCGCCCTCGCGTTTTGCGGTGATCTCGATGCGTGCGGCGGCGGCCTTGCCCTCCCCCTCGCCTTCTTCCGGCATCGGGCGGGCATATTTGAGCGCGTTGTCGCACAGATTGGATAGTGCCTGGGACAGCAATTCGCGGTTGCCCCTGATCTTCAGCGCCGGCTCGACCTTCGCCTCGAAGGCGAAGCCCGCTTCCTCGGCCACCGGCTCGTAGAGTTCGGCGACATCGCTGACCAGCGTCGAAAGGTCGAGCGGGACGAGTTCGGCGGCAGCCGATCCGGATTCGACCCGTGAGATCATCAACAGGGCGTTGAAGGTCTTGATGATCTGGTCGGTGTCGGCGATCACCTCCTGCAGGGCCGCGCGCGAGGCCTGCGGATCGTCCGTGGGGCCGAGCGCCTGATCGGCCTTGTTGCGAAGGCGGGTTAGCGGCGTCTTCAGATCGTGGGCAATGTTGTCGGAGACCTGCTTCAGGCCTTCGTCGAGCCTGGCGATCCGGTCGAGCATGGCGTTGAGGCGCGTCGACAACCGGTCGAACTCGTCTCCGGCGCCGGTGACCGGGAGGCGTTCGCCCATGTCGCCGGCCATGATGCGCTCGGTGGAGCGCGAGACGAGATCGAGGCGCTTCAACGCGCGCCGGCCGACGAAAAGCCAGGTGAGGATGCCGACGGCCAGCATGAAGCCGAGCGACATGAACATGGCGCGCCCGATGACCTCGCGGAAACGTTCGGGTTCGCCGAGGTCGCGGCCGACGAGCAGGCGCATGCCGTTGGGCAGCGGCACGATGCGGGCAACGGCGTAGAAGGTTCGCTTGCCGCCATCGTGGAAGCGCGTATAGGCGAAGGGCCGGCTGGTCCAGCCGTCGGAGCCGATGACCCCGTTCTCGATGTCGCGGATGTTGGCGGCGATGATGCGCCCGGTCGGCTCGGTCAGCACATAGAGATTGGCGCCCGGCGCGGCGGCGGCCCGCTCCAGCCTGACCAGCATCTGGTTGAGCCCGTCCTGGGTGTAGCTTTCCTGGAGATCGGCGATCTCGGTATTGATGGATTGCTCGATCTGGCGGCGCAGGATGGAGACGGTGCTGGACGTCATGTAGAAGACCAGCCCGACGGCGACGAACGCGAAGATCAGGGAATAGACGATCGACAACCTGACGGCGGTGATCGCCAGGATCGTGCGCAGCCTCTGCATGTCATTGCGCGACGCTGGACGCGTCGGCCGCCGGCTCCTCGCCGGAATCGCGAAGGATGTAGCCCGAGCCGCGCACGGTGTGCAGCAGCGGCCGGTCGAAATCCTTGTCGATCTTGGAACGAAGCCGCGAGATGTGGACGTCGATGACGTTGGTCTGAGGATCGAAATGGTAGTCCCAGACTTCTTCCAGCAGCATGGTGCGGGTGACGACCTTGCCGCAATTGCGCATCAGATATTCGAGCAGGCGGTATTCGCGCGGCTGCAACGGAATGGCGGTGCCGGCACGCTTGACGGCATGGGCCAGGCGGTCGAGCTCGAGATCGCCGACACGCAGAACCGTTTCGCTGTCCTCCGGGCGGTGACGGCGAGCCAGCACCTCGATGCGGGCCAGCAATTCGGTAAAGGCGTAAGGCTTTGCGAGGTAATCGTCGCCGCCGGAGCGCAGGCCCTCGACGCGGTCGTCGACCTGGCCGAGCGCCGAGAGGATGAGAGCGGGGGTGGCGTCGCCCTGCGCGCGCAACTGCTTGAGCATGGAAAGACCGTCCATGCGGGGCAGCATGCGGTCGACGATCATCACATCGTAGCGTCCGGACCCGGCAAGGTGGGCGCCCTCCTCGCCGTCATCGGCGAGATCGGCGGTGTGACCTGCTTCCTTCAGCGCGCGCATCAGGTAGGCAGCGGCTTCGGGATCGTCCTCGACAAGAAGAATTCGCATGACCCTGAATGTAGTTTCGCTGGGATTTGGCGCAAGCATGCAGTCGGCCTTTCGGGATCAGGCAATTCGGAAAGGGTGGTGACGGGCCATGATGGGAAGGCCCGTCACCGTAACGCGTCACGCCCGGGGGCGACCGATTGTCGGCGTAACACGTATGCTCAGCTTCGAACTGCCTTAGCCGCGGTCTTCGCTGTCACCGAAGGGAATGGCGACGAAACGGACATTTTCGCCCCTGCGGATCTGGAACAGGGCGGCGTCGCGGCCACGGCTCTCGGCGTTGCGGACGGCGGCGATGATGTCCTCGGCGTTGGCGATTTCCTCGCCATTGACCGAGAGGATCACGTCACCGGTCCGCACTCCCTTGCTCTCGGCGCCGCTATCGGGGGCGATGTCGGTGATGACGACACCCTCGCCCTCGTCATTGGGTTCCACCTTGAGGCCGAGCTCATCGAGGTTGCGGGCCGGTGCCTGTTCCGGTTCGACCGAGGCGACCTGCTTTTCGTCGAGCTTGCCGAGCGTGACCTCGACATCGGTGGTCTTGCCATCGCGCCACACGGTGACGTTGACCTTGGAGTCGGGCTCCAGATCGCCGATCTTGTTGGCGAGTTCGCGCGGGTTGGCGACCTTTTCGCCGTCGACCGCCGTGATGACGTCACCCGACTTGATGCCGGCCTTCTCGGCGGGACTGCCGTCTTGCGGCGAGGTAACGATCGCACCCGTGCCCTCGTCCATGCCGATCGATTCGGCGATGTCGCGGGTGACCGGCTGGATCTGCACGCCGAGCCAGCCGCGAACGACCTGGCCATTGTGGATAAGGTCGTCGACGATCTCGCTCGCCGTCGAGGCGGGAATGGCAAAGGCAATGCCGACATTGCCGCCAGAGGGCGAGAATATGGCGGTGTTGATGCCAATGACCTCACCGTTGAGGTTGAAGGCCGGACCGCCGGAATTACCCTTGTTCACCGCAGCGTCGATCTGGATGAAGTTGTCGTAGCGGTTGGACGGAATTTCGCGGTTGGATGCGGAAATGATGCCCGCCGTGACCGTGCCGCCAAGGCCGAAGGGGTTGCCGACGGCAACGACCCAGTCGCCGATGCGGACCTTGTCCTCCGCGAATTTCACATAGGTGAACTTGCGATCACCCTCGACCTTTAGAACGGCGAGATCGGTGCGGGAATCGGCGCCGACCAGCTTGGCGTCGAGTTCATCGCCATTGTCCATGACGACGGTGAATTCCTCACCGTTCTCCACGACATGGTGGTTGGTGACGAGATAACCGTCCTCGGAGACGAAGAAGCCGGAACCCTGCGACATGCCGAAGCGACGCGGGCCGGGGCGGCCTTCACGCCTGCCGAAGCGCGGATCGGGGCGGCCTTCGCGGTTGCCGAAGTCCCGGCCACGCGGCCCGTCACGGAAGAACGGGAAATCGCGGAAGAAGGGCGGCAGCCCGTATTCGTCGTCATCATCCCTCTCGCCGCGGCGGTCGAAGCGGAATTCGCGCGTGGCGACGGGGCGGAACTGCGATTTGACGCGCACCGAGACGACGGCCGGGGAAACGGCCTGCACGACATCGGCAAAGGAGAGCATTTTCGGTCCGTCGACGCGTACCGCGTCGGCAAGGGCGGGGGCTGCGAACGGCAGGCGCGCGGCGTCGAGCGTCAGGCCGATGGCCGTCAGCGCCACGGTCGATGCAATGACCACGCCCGCGATGCGGCGGCGCGGCCGTGCTGAAGTCGATTGGGTCATTTCAAGATTTCCTTCCATGGTACCCTCGTGCATTTCGTGCCACCCCCGTTTCGGCCGGACCATGCATTCGGGTCGGACTCGGGGGCAGGCGATGAGGGCAATATGGGGGAAGCAAGATTACACGCGCCTTGCCGGCGCATTAATCTTTCGTAATGGACAACCTTTCCCCCGCCAGCGCGTTCTGCCGGGGACAGCCCGTTGGCGGGCAAAGCGAGGCTTTACGTGAAACGGTTCACATGCGGCGCCTGTGGCGGCGAGGTCTATTTCGACAGTACGCAATGCGTCCACTGCGGCCGGAGGCTGGGCTTCCACGCAGATACCTTCGAAATGCTGGCGGTCGAGAAATCCGGCACTGAAGGTGTATGGAACAGCGGCGGGGCCGGCAGATTCAGGTTTTGCGCCAATGCCGATCTGGATGCCTGCAACTGGCTGGTCACACCCGAAGCAAGTGGAGCGTATT
>JBHIWX010000080.1:0-18890 GCA_041987205.1 Rhizobiaceae bacterium
GGTGGAGACCTATGGCGTCACCGTCTCCAAGCAGATGTGTGACAAGCCGATCGCCGCCGCCGTGTGGCCCTTCGAGGAAGTCGCCGACCATTGGGACGAACTCGTGCTGCGCAGCTTTATCCGCGAGAATGGCGCCAGGGTCGCCTATCAGGAGGGCAAGGTGAGCACGCTGCTCAACCCTCGCGACACCATTGCCGGCCTCGATGGCGGCAAGCCGCTGGCTGACGGCACGGCAATGTTGTGCGGCACGCTTCCGGCCATCGGCGGCATCAGACCCTCGTCCCGTTTTGAGGCGGAGCTCGAGGACCCCGTCCTCGGACGGACGCTGTCCTTTGGCTACGGCATCGAAGCCCTGCCGATCGCGGGTTGACCTTTGCTTGCGGATCGGGCCTGAAATCCCGTCCGGTGTAGATATGGCGGTGCGGACCGGTCGACACGGCGCCATGGTCCTTGACAGGCACCCCGACAGTACATGACACGCGGACAATAACCGGGTGCCGGAAAATGGGTAAGTGATGCGAACGCTGGCGACGTACCTCGTGGAAATTCTCCAGGCCAACGGCGTGGAAATGGTCTTCGGCATTCCAGGCGTCCACACGGTGGAACTATACCGTGGACTGGAAGGCGGCGCGATCCGGCACGTCACGCCGCGCCACGAACAGGGCGCCGGCTTCATGGCCGACGGCTATGCCCGCGTCACCGGCAAGCCCGGCGTGTGCTTCATCATCACCGGCCCCGGCATGACCAACATCGCCACGGCGATGGGACAGGCCTATGCAGATTCCATCCCCATGCTGGTGATCTCGACGGTCAACTCGCCCGGCGAGATGGGCACCGGTCAGGGCTATCTGCATGAGTTGAAGAACCAGAGCGCCCTGGCGCGCGAGGTCAGCGCCTACAGCCACACCATTCTCGACGTTGGCGAGGTCGAGCCGGTGCTAGCCCGCGCCTTCGCCATCTTCGCTTCCGCCCGCGCCCGGCCGGTCCATGTCGAGATCCCGGTCAGCCTGCTCGAGCAGGACGCCACCGCGATGCCGCCCGCCCGGACCTTCAACCTGCCCGCTGCCCCTGCCCCCGGCAGCGATGTCATCAAGGAAGCCGCGAACCGGCTGTTGGCGGCAAGGCGACCGCTGATCGTCGCGGGCGGCGGTGCGAAACACGGCTCAGAATCGATCCGCGAGCTGGCACACCGGCTGAACGCCCCGGTCATGATGACCGTGAACGGGCGCGGCATCCTGGCGGGCGACAATCCGCTGGCGCTGCCCTTTTCAGGCGAGGCGCCCGGCGTGGCGGAACTGATCTGCGACGCCGACGTGATTCTGGCGCTCGGCACCGAACTCGGCCCGACCGATTTCTGGGGCGCGCTGCCGTCTCGCGCGCAGGTGGATGGCTGGCTGATCCGTGTCGACCTCGACGCCGAATCCATGATGCGCGGCATCCTGCCCGATCAGCCGATCCTCGCCGACGCCGCCGCAACGGCCGCCGGCATCGCCGGACATTTTCAGGAGTTGCATAAGGCAGCGGATAATTGGGGTGCCACCCGCGTCGAGAAGCTGCGCGAGGCTGCCATCGCCAGCATGCGCCCGGCCTTCGCCGCCGGGCTGGCGGCCATGGACGAGATCGCCCGCACCCATCCCGACGCCATCATCGTCGGCGATTCCTGCCAGCCCGCCTATGCCGGCTGCATGGCCTTCGGCGCGCCGAAGCCCGGAAGCTGGATCTGCTCGTCGACCGGTTTCGGCACGCTGGGCTACGGCCTTCCCGCCGCCATCGGCGCGGCGCTTGGTGCGCCCGACCGCCCGGTCTACGGCCTGATTGGCGATGGCGGCATCCAGTTCACGCTTGCCGAACTGGGTTCTGCCACCGAAGCCGGCACCGCCCTGCGAATGATCCTGTGGAACAATCAGGGCTATCTGGAGATCAAGCGCTTCATGATCGAATGCGGCATCGCCCCGCTCGGCGTCGACATCTTCACCCCCGATTTTCAGGCGATCCTCGCCGCCTATGGCTGGCACTATCGCAAGGCCGGCGACCTCGCCTCGCTGCGCGAACTCCTTGCCGCACCGATCGAGGGCAACGAGCTCATCGAGATCGACGAAGCCACCTTCGTGGCAAGCTTCGAGGAATAACCGCCGCATCCCGACTGGCTAACATCGTCGCAACCCGCGCCATCTGTGCTAGTGAGGTGAAGGATAAACGGACTGGCGAACGAGGATCGACGTGGACACGGACGGACACTTGCGCACAAGGGTAACCTCCAGCCATTGGGGAGCGTTCGAGGTCGACGTCGCGGACGGTCGGATCGTGGCAACGCGCCCCTTCGCGAACGACCCCGAACCGAACGCAATTCCCGAACTCGTGCCCGCTGCGGTGTACCATCGCAGCAGGGTCGCCCGCCCCTCGATCCGTCGCGGCTGGCTGGACAACCGGCAGCGCAGCGGACGTGGCAGTGACACGTTCGTCGAATTGCCCTGGGACGAGGCGCTCGACATCGCGGCGGCGGAACTCGACCGCGTCCGCAAGACTCATGGCAACGAGGCGATCTTTGGCGGTTCCTATGGCTGGTCGTCGGCCGGCCGGTTTCATCACGCCCAGAGCCAGGTCCATCGCTTTCTCAACAGCATGGGCGGCTATGTCGCTTCCGTCGGCAGCTATTCCACGGGCTGCGCCCAGTCGATCATGCCGCATGTCTTCGGCGTGCCGTTTCTCGCGCTGCTCTACGAGCATCAGGACAGCTGGCAGACCATCCACGACCACACCGAGACCCTGGTCATGTTCGGCGGCATCAACGCCAAGAACTCCCAGGTTTCCATGGGCGGCGTCACCGAGCACGGTACCGCCGGCTGGTTCCGCCGCTTCGCCGAAAAGGGCATGCGCTGCGTCAATGTCGGCCCGCAACGTACAGATGCGCCCGAAAGCTGCGAATGGCTTGCGGTCCGCCCGGCATCCGACACGGCGCTCATGCTGGCGATTGCCCATGTGCTGGAAAGCGAAGACCTGGTCGACCGGGCGTTTCTCGCCCGCTATTCGGTCGGATATGAGCGGTTCCGCCCCTATCTGACCGGCGAAGATGGCAGCCCGGCGAAGACGCCCGAATGGGCCGCGCCGCTATGCGGCGTCGATCCCGACACGATACGCGAACTCGCGCGGCGCATGGCGGCCACCCGCACGCTGATCACCGTTGCATGGTCGCTGCAGCGTGGCGAGCACGGCGAGCAGCCCTACTGGATGTCTGCGGTGCTGGCCGCCATGCTGGGGCAGATCGGCCTGCCCGGTGGCGGGGTCGGCTATGGTTACGGCGCGATCGGCGGCGTCGGCAAATCCTTTGTCGGCATGCGCGGCATGACCTTCCCCCAGGGCGAAAACCCCGTGCGCAAGACGATCCCGGTTGCGCGCATCGCAGACATGCTGCGCCATCCCAGCGAACCCTATGATTTCAACGGCAGACGCGAGCCCTATCCCGATATCCGGCTGATCTACTGGGCCGGCGGCAATCCGTTCCACCACCATCAGGACCTCAACCGGCTGCATGAGGCATGGCAGACACCGGAAACAATCATCGTCAACGAGCCCTGGTGGACCGCCACCGCCAAACGGGCCGACATCGTCTTCCCGGCGACGACACCCTATGAGCGCGAGGATATCGGCCGCTCCAATCTCGACGATTACCTGTTTTACATGCCGCAGCTGATCGACCCGGTCGGAGAGGCCCGCGACGATTACGCGATCTTCGCCGGTCTCGCCGCCCGGCTCGGAGCGGATGAGGTCTACACGCAGGGGCTCAACGCCAATGAATGGGTCGCCCGCCTCTACGACGATTATCGCGGCATGGCGGCAAATCAGGGGATCGACGTTCCGGATTTCGAGACACTGAAGGAGATGAACTGGGTGCGTCTGCCGATCATCGAGGAAGGCCCGAACCGGACGCTGTTCGCACCGTTCCGCGAGGATCCGGACGCCTCGCCGCTCGCCACCCCGTCGGGCAGGATCGAGATCTTCTCCGAGACCATCGACGGGTTTGGCTATCCCGACTGTCCGGGACATCCCGTCTGGCTGCCGCCCACCGAATGGCTGGGCAGCGCCACCGATGCCACACCACTGCACCTCGTCTCGCCACAGCCGGGCGACAAGCTGCACAGCCAGCTCGAGGCCGCGCTCGCCGATATCGACGGCGCGCGCCCCGTCGCGATTGCCATCCATCCCGACGACGCCGATACGCGCGGCATAGGCTCGGGCGATCTGGTGCGCGTGTTCAACGCCCGCGGCGCATGCCGTGCCAGGGCGATGACGACGCCGGATATCCTGAAAGGGGTCGTGGCGATCCCGACCGGTGCATGGCTTGGCGATCCGGGCGAGAACCTCGACCCGCACGGCAATCCCAACGTCCTGACGCTGGATGTGGGAACGTCACGGCTCGCGCAGGGGTGCAGTGCTCATACCGCGCTGGTGGACGTGGCGAAACTCTAGCCGCGTCAGCCCTGCGGCCGTGCTTCGACCTTGCGGACCTCGCCGGTGTCGATCCATTGCAGCTCGCGACGGCGGATCATGTAGTTCACATGCGCCAGCGTCTCGCTGAACGCGAAGCTCAGCTGGTGCGAGTCGAGCGGCCGGTGGAACAGCACCGGCACGAGTTCCGACACTGTTTTCGCGCCTTCCTCCATCGCGCCGGCGATCAGCCTGCAACGCTCGGCATGGTGCTCGGCGGTCTGCCTACAACGCGCGTGCAGCCCGACAAAGGGCAGCCTGTGCCCGGACAGCACGAGCACGTCCTCGTCGACGTCACGTATCAGGGAATCGAGGCTCTGGAGATAGAGACCGAGCGGATCGCCATCCGGCTCGACGGCCCAGACACTGATATTGGGCGTGATCTTCTCGATCACCTGATCGGCGCACAGCAGGATCCCGTCCTCCGCGCAATGGAACATCAACTGTTCCGGCGCGTGCCCCTCCCCGGCCAGCACCTCGAAGGTGCGGTTGCCGATGACCAGACTTTCGCCGGCCAGCAGCCGGACGAAGGTTGGCGGAAGCGGACTGACCATGCGCAGATAGCCATGGCCGGACGTGCTGACGATCTCCGCCATTTCTGATGTGGCGCCATTGCGAAGGTAGAAATCACGATAGAACTTGTTGTCCATCGCGCCCGGTCCGAGCGAGATGTTGGCACATCCCAGATAGCACATCTGGCCGGTGAGCAGCGTCGCGCCAGTGCGTTCGCACAGCCAGCCGGCAAGGCCGATATGGTCCGGATGGTAATGCGTGACGATCACCTTTGAGATTCGCTGTCCCGCCATCGGCCCGGACAGCACACGCTCCCAGCACTGGCGGCAAGCATCGTTCGCGATGCCCGTGTCGATCACGACCCAGCCGTCCTCGTCCTCGAGCAGATAGATATTGACGTGGTCGAGCCGGAAGGGAAGCGGCATGCGCAGCCACATTATGCCCGGCGCAACCTCCATCATTTCGCCGTCGGCGGGCGCCTCGGGAAAGGGAAAGCTGAACTGGTCATGGGTAACGTGATGAAGCATTGGCATGAAAGACGCGTTCTGACCCCTTGTCTGGGTTTTTGGGAACTCTTGAACAGGGTCCGGTGAAGGCACGTGACCATCGTGGCTGAACGCCACGAAAGGTCGCTGAAAAACGCCTCGCGAAAGGTGATATCCGCAACAGACGCCCCATCCGCTAAACCACGAGACCGGTTGAAGCAATAGCGCGATACGCATGGCAGCCCCTCGATACCCCGCATCCGCTGGAGCAGCCAAAAGCGACTTGCAGGTGGAACACGACACGCCGCGACTTGATTTGTCTGCCTCGCTGCGTGAAATGCTCATCTCATCATTTCGAAGAAGCAAGGGAGGGGCAAGGAATGAAGCCTGTGACCATCGAGGAAAGGCACGGGATTGCCATCGTCCGCGTCGACAATCCGCCGGTCAACGCGCTCGGCCAGGCCGTGCGCGCCGGCCTCATGGAAGCGGCCGAGTCGATTGACGCCGACGAGCGGGTCAGGGCCGCTGTCCTCATCTGTGCAGGTCGCACCTTCATCGCCGGCGCCGACATTCGTGAGTTCGACGCACCGCCCGCCGAGCCTGCTCTGCCCGACGTGATCAACCGTATCGAGCGCTCGACCAAGCCATGGGTCGCCGCCATGCACGGCACGCCGCTCGGCGGGGGTCTGGAAGTCGCGCTGGGGTGCCATTACAGACTTGCGGTGCCGGCCACCCGCCTCGGCCTGCCGGAGGTCAATCTCGGCCTCCTGCCGGGCGCCGGCGGCACGATCCGCCTGCCCCGAGCGATAGGGGTCGATGCCGCGCTCGACATGATCACCTCGGGCAAGCCGGTCGGTGCCGGGGAAGCAGCGCATGCCGGCCTGATTGACGCCCTGTTGCCCGAGGGTCAGGAACTGGAAAGTTTCGCCATCGCCTTCGCCGAAGACATCGCGTCGAAGCCCCTGCCGATACCGCTCTCGGTCCGCGAACCGGCAGACCGTCCGGACGATGCCGGGTGGCGCGAGCGCATCGACGCCGTCGAGCGAGAGGCGAAGGGACAGCTTTCGCCGGTCGAGGCAGCGAAGATCGTCCGCAACGGTCTCGACAAGCCCTTCGAACAGGCGCTTGCCGATGAACGCGCCTGTTTCATGGAATTGAAGGGCGGCGACCAGTCGAAAGCGATGCGCCATGCCTTTTTCGCCGAACGCGAGACCGCGAAGATACCCTTCCTGAAGGGAAGCGAACCTCTGCCAATCGGCCATGTCGCGGTGGTTGGTGGCGGCACGATGGGCGCCGGCATTTCCGTCGCCGCGCTGCTTGCCGGCTTCTCGGTCGCGATGATCGAGCGCGACGAGGCAGCGGCTCAGGCCGGCCGCGAGCGGGTCTCCACCATCCTCGACTCTTCGGTCAAGCGCGGCGCGCTGTCAGCCGAGAAGCGGGCAGCCCTGCTTGATCGACAATTCTCCGCCGGCGCCGGCTATGCCGGCGCTGCAAAGGCCGACCTCGCCATCGAGGCGGTGTTCGAGGACATGCAGGTGAAGCAATCGGTCTTCGCCGAACTCGACAAGGTGACGCCGGTCAATTGCGTGCTCGCCAGCAACACCTCCTATCTCGACGTCAACGAAATCGCCTCGGCGGTGTCGGATCCCTCGCGCGTGCTCGGCCTGCATTTCTTCTCGCCGGCCCATGTGATGAAGCTCGTCGAGGTCATCCGGACCGACGCGGTATCGCCGCAGGCCTATGCCACCGGCTTCGCCTTCGCCAAGAAGCTCCGCAAAGTGCCGATCTACACCGGCGTGTGCGACGGCTTCATCGGCAACCGGATCCTCTACCGGTATCGGCAGGCATGCGACAACATGCTGGAGGACGGGGCCCTGCCACACGAGATCGACGCCGCCATGCGCGCTTTCGGCATGGCGATGGGGCCTTACGCCATGGGTGACATGGCCGGCCTCGACATCGGCTACGCGACCCGTCAGCGCAAGGCCGCCACCCGCGACCCGAACGAACGCTATGTCAGGATCGCCGACCGTATCTGCGAACTGGGCCGTTACGGCCAGAAGACGGGCGCCGGCTGGTACGCTTACGCAAACGATCCGCGCAAGGGCGAGCGCGACCCGCTCGTCGAACAAATCATCGTGGAGGAGTCGGAGCGCAACGGCATCGTTCGACGCAGCTTCACCCAGGACGAAATCCAGAGGGCTGTGGTCCGTGCCATGGCCGAAGAAGGCGCGGCAATCCTCGAGGAAGGTATCGCCCTCAGGGCGTCGGACATCGATATGGTGATGATCCTGGGCTACGGCTTCCCGCGCTGGCGCGGCGGCCCGATGTTCATGGCCGAAAACGGCCTGGCCTGACGCAACTCACCTGCATTGCCCACGATGCGCGACCGGGAACCGGCCGCGCATCGTATTCGTCTCGTACAGCGCTCGGCCTAGAACTTCACCATGTCGCCACCCTTCAGGTCGAGTATCGCGCGCGCATCGGCCGGCGAGGCGATCGCCATGCCGAGTTCCTCCAGAATGCGCCGGATCTTGGCGACCTGTTCCGCGTTCGATTTGGCGAGCTGGCCCTTGCCGATGTTGAGCGAATCCTCGAGGCCGACGCGGACATTGCCGCCCAGCATCGCCGCCTGGGTGACGAAGGGCATCTGGTAGCGCCCCGCTGCCAGCACCGACCAGACATAATCATCCCCGAACAGCCGATCGGCCGTCTGCTTCATGAACATGATGTTTTCCATCTCGGCGCCGATCCCGCCCAGAATGCCGAAGATCGACTGGACCAGGAAGGGCGGCTTGATCATGCCCTGATCGACGAAATGCGCGAGATTGTAGAGATGGCCGATGTCGTAGCATTCGTGCTCGAAGCGCGTGCCGCAGCCTTCGCCCAGATGCTTCAGGATGTATTCGATATCGCCGAACGTGTTGCGGAAGATGTTGTCCTTGCTGGCTTCGAGGAACGGCTTTTCCCAGTCGTGCTTCCATTCCTTGTACTTGCCCGCCAGCGGATGCAGCGAGAAATTCATCGAGCCCATGTTGAGCGAGCACATCTCCGGCTCCGCTTTCAGCGGCGCAGCGAGACGTTCCTGGACCGTCATGCCCAGCCCGCCACCGGTGGTGATGTTCACCACGGCGTCCGTCGCCTGCTTGATGCGCGGCAGGAACTCCATGAACACGGCCGGATCGGGCGTCGGCTTGCCGGTCTCGGGGTCGCGGGCGTGCAGATGGATAATCGAGGCACCCGCCTCCGCCGCCTCGATGGACTGATGCGCGATCTCGTCAGGCGTAATCGGCAGCGCGTCGGACATGGTCGGCGTGTGGACACCGCCCGTCACGGCACAGGTGATGATGATCTTGTCGTTCTTGCGAGCCAACAGAATTCCTCCCAATGATTGGTCCTACGGGCAAGGCCGATCCCCGAGCGAGCCTGACCGAGCCGTCATCCGGATTGGTAGAGCATGTAAGGCTCCTCTGCCAACCGGGATTGGGCCAACCAGGATCGGAGTATCCTGGAAATCGTGTCGCTCAATCTCCGGCCAGATGCGTGACCAGCGCCTGCTGCGCCACGCTTGCCTGCCGGTCGCGATGGGCGATCAGCGCGAAATCGCGTGGCGGAATGTCCACCGGCACCCGGCGCAACCGACCCTCGACCAGCGAGCGGCGAACGACACGCTCGGAAATGATGGTGGCCCCGGCGCCGGCCTCCACGGCCTGGCGTACAGCCTCGTTGCTCGGCAGCACGAGGAAGATCTTCAGGTCGTCGAGACCCAGCCCTTCCTGACCGACGAGGTCCTCGAGCACCTCGCGCGTGCCCGACCCGGCCTCGCGCACGATCCAGCGCAGCCGCGTAAACCCTGATGGCCCGCGCAGCTCGGTGAGCTCGGCGGACATCTCCGCCGGCACGACGAGGATCAGCCGGTCGCTGTCGACGCTCTGGCGCCTGAGCGCCTGCGAACGCGTGCGCCCCTCGACAAGGCCGATCGTGGCCTGGCCGTCCAGCACTGCCTGCTCGACCTGCTGCGTATTGCCCGGAACGACGTCGAGCTTGACCAGCGGGAAAGTGTTGTGAAAGGCGGCGAGCCGCTCCGGCAGCCAGTAATTGGCGATGGTCTGGCTGGCCGCGATCGACACGGCGCCGGACACGGTCTGCGAGATGTTCTCCATCACGAGGCGTGCAGCCGAGGCCCGCTCCAGCACCGCCCGCGCCTCCGGCAGGAAACGCAGGCCCGCCTCCGACAATTCGATGCGCCGGCCGATCCGGTCGAACAGCTTCACGCCGAACTCCCGTTCCAGCGCGGCAATGGCCGCCGAAGCGCCCGACTGGGAGATGTGCAATTGCTTCGCCGCATCGGTCATGTGACCGCGTTCGGCGACCAGCAGGAAGATGCGGAGCTGGTTGAGCGTCAAGGCAGATCAATCCATTTTATCGATCTATCTCACCAATATAATCTATTGGACTTATCGTTTGGAATACCCGAATTTCGGCCAAAACCGCCTGCCTTGAAGGGCCGGAGCGGTCGGGTATCGCAGATGAGCCATTCGAACATTCGCGGAGCCAACTCCGCCCCCTCCCAGCGGCCACTCGCCGATACGGACGCGCCGGCCGAAGGGGATGGCGTCCGCACCTCGCCGGCAATTGCCGACCGCGTCGCCAAGACAACCTGCTACATGTGCGCCTGCCGCTGCGGCATCGACGTGCACGTCAAGGACGGCAAGATCCGCTACATCTCGGGCAACAAGGATCATCCGGTCAATCGCGGCGTGCTGTGCGGCAAGGGCAGCGCCGGCATCATGCAGCATTACAGCCCCGCCCGGCTGCGCAAGCCCCTGCTGCGCACGGGCGAGCGCGGCTCCGGCGAGTTCCGCGAGATCGAATGGGGCGAGGCGCTGAAGATCGCGACCGACCGTCTAGACCGCATCCGCAGGACCGATCCGAAAAAGCTTGCCTTCTTCACCGGTCGCGACCAGTCGCAATCGCTGACCGGCTGGTGGGCCAAGCAGTTCGGCACACCCAATTTCGCCGCGCATGGCGGGTTCTGTTCGGTCAACATGGCCGCCGCCGGCCTTTACACGCTCGGTGGATCGTTCTGGGAATTCGGCGAACCGGATTGGGAGAACGCCAAATATTTCATGCTGTTCGGCGTCGCCGAAGACCATGATTCCAACCCGATCAAGATCGGGCTCGGCCGCCTCAAGGCGCGCGGCGCCAAGATCGTCTCGGTCAATCCCTGCCGCACCGGCTACAACGCCATCGCCGACGAATGGGTCGGGCTGCGGCCCGGAACCGACGGCCTGTTCGTACTCGCGCTCATCCACGAACTGCTCAAGGCCGGCCGAGTCGATCTCGACTACCTGATCCGCTACACCAATGCCTCGGCACTGGTGATTGCCGAGCCCGGCGCCGCCGATGACGGCCTGTTCCTGCGCGGCAAGAACAGCGAGGTGCTGGCCTGGGACCGCAAGCGCGACAAGGCCGTGGGCGCACTCGATCCGGAACTCGAACCGGCACTGACCGGCAGCTACGAATTCGACGGCCGGAATTGCGCACCCGTCTTCAGCCTCATCGCCGAACGCTATTTGTCCGAGGAATACGCACCGGAAGCCGTCGCAGAGCGTTGCGGCATCTCCGTCGACGCGATCCGCCGCATCGCCGCCGAACTTGCCCATGTCGCCTTCGAACAGGCGATCGAATTGCCCGTCGCCTGGACCGACTGGGCCGGTCGCCGCCACGAGACCATCGTCGGCAGGCCGGTCGCCATGCACGCGATGCGCGGCATCTCCGCCCATTCCAATGGCTTCCAGACCTGCCGCGCGATCCATCTCCTGCAGGTGTTGCTCGGCTCCGTCGAGGTGCCCGGCGGCTTCCGATTCAAGTCGCCCTTCCCCAAATTCGCGCCGCCTTCGCCCGCGCCGTCCGGCAAGGATGGCGGCAAGCCGATGACGCCGCTGCCGGGCATGCCGCTCGGCTTCACGCTCGGCCCGGAAGACCTGCTCGTCGAGGACGACGGAACGCCCATACGTATCGACAAGGCCTTTTCCTGGGAGGCGCCGCTTTCCGCCCATGGCCTCATGCACATGGTGATCCGCAACGCCTGGGCCGGCGATCCCTACCCGATCGACACGCTGTTCATGTACATGGCCAACATGGCCTGGAACTCGTCCATGAACACGGCCGAGACGATTGCCATGTTGACCGATCGCGGCGAGGACGGGGAGTACAAGATCCCCTTCATCATCTATTCCGATGCCTATGACTCCGAAACGGTCGCCTATGCCGATCTGGTCCTGCCCGACACCACTTATCTCGAGCGCCACGATTGCATCTCGATCCTCGACCGGCCGATCGGCCATGCCGACGGACCGGGAGACGCCATCCGACATCCGGTGGTCGAACCCGACCGCGACGTACGCGCCTTCCAGACAGTGCTGATCGACCTCGGCGCCCGCCTCGGCCTGCCGGGCTTCGTCGACGAAGTCGGCAAGGCAAAGTTCAGCGACTACGCCGACTACATCGTCAACCACGAGCGCGCCCCCGGTGTCGGCCCGCTCGCCGGTTGGCGCGGCAAGGATGGCTCAAAGATCGGTAAGGGCGAACCCAATCCCGATCAGCTCCAGCGCTACATCGACAATGGCGGCTTCTGGCACCACGAACTGGAGCCCGACCAGCGCTATTACAAAATGGCGAACCGGTCCTATCTGACCTTCGCCGCCGAGATGGGCTTCATCCCGAAGGTCGGTCCGATCACCTTCCAGCTCTATTCCGAGCCGCTGCAGAAATTCCGCCTCGCCGCGCGAGGCCATGGCGACATCCAGCCGCCGGAAGCCGAGCGCGAACGCATCGAGACCTATCTCGACCCGCTGCCCTTCTGTTACATGCCGCTCGAGGAAACCATCGTCGACAACGGCGCCTTTCCGCTTCACGCGCTGACGCAGCGCCCGATGCACATGTACCATTCCTGGGGATCGCAGAACGCCTGGCTGCGCCAGATCACCAGCCAGAACCGGCTGTTCATGAACCGGCGGACTGCGGCCAGTCTCGGCATCGCCGATGACGACTGGGTCTGGATCGAAAGCCCGCACGGCAAGGTCAAGGGGCAGGTCCGGCTGGTCGACGGCGTCAACCCGGCCACGGTCTGGACCTGGAACGCCATCGGCAAGCGCAAGGGCGCCTGGGGGTTGAAGGACGACGCAGCCGAGAGCAATCGCGGCTTCCTGCTCAACCACGCCATCTCCGACCTGCTGCCGGCCGGCCCCGACCGCAAGCGCTATTCCAATTCCGATCCCGTGACCGGACAGGCGGCATGGTTCGACCTGCGGGTAAAGGTAACGAAATGCGCCTGGCAGGAAATCGGCTTTACCGAGCCGCAATTCGAACGCCTGCCCCTGCCGCCCGGCAATGAACCCTCGCCCGACAGACTGACCTATGGCGCTTCGTTCCGCGAGGCCCGGAAAAAGGCGAAAGCGGAGCGGGCCGAATGACCTGTCTTCCCGGATCGACCGAGAAAAGCCTCGGCCTTGTCATCGACCTCGACACCTGTGTCGGATGCCAGGCCTGCGTGACCTCCTGCAAGGAATGGAACACCGGCGGCCACATGGCTCCGCTGACCGACCTCCATCCTTATGGCGGTGACGTCGACGGCGTCTGGTTCAACCGCGTCCACACCTTCGAGCATGTAACGGACAGCGGCGGTCGCACCGTCCATTTCCCGCGCTCCTGCCTGCACTGCAAGGACGCGGCCTGCGTCACGGTCTGCCCGACGGGCGCCTCCTACAAGCGCACCTCCGATGGCATCGTGCTGGTCGACGAGGACAAGTGCATCGGCTGCAAGCTGTGCAGCTGGGCCTGCCCCTATGGCGCACGTGAGTTCGACACCGATGTCGGCGTGATGAAGAAATGCACGCTGTGCATCGACCGCATTTACAACGACAATCTGCCGGAGGAAGACCGCGTGCCCGCCTGCGTCGCGTCCTGCCCCACCGGCGCGCGCCATTTCGGCGATCTCGGCGATCCGGAATCTGCAGTTTCCACACTGGTAGCCGAACGCGGCGGCGTCGATCTGATACCGGAACTCGACTACCACCCGACCAACAAATATTTGCCGCCGCGCGCCAGCACCGAACGCGCGCCGAAGGTCGCCGCCCCTGCACTCGAACCGGTCGAAGTCGAAGGCGGCTTCCTCGGCTGGGTCGACAAGATGCTCTCACGGTAGTCCGTCATGCACCCGGCCTTTTCCGTCATCTTCTTCACCACCGCTTCCGGCGCGGGCTACGGCCTGCTGGCGCTACTGGGCGTCCTGGCCGCGCTCGGCATCCTGCCGGACAACCGGCTCTTCGGCTTCGTCGCCATGGCGCTGTCGATCGGCCTGATCACCGCAGGCCTGCTGTCATCGACCCTGCATCTGGGCCATCCGGAACGAGCTTGGCGCGCGTTTACGCAATGGCGCAGTTCCTGGCTTTCACGCGAAGGCGTGTTCTCGATCCTCACCTATGTGCCGGCCGCTTTCCTCGGCATAGCCTGGGTTCTTTTCGGCAAGATCGATGGCTGGGTCGCGATCGCCGGCTTGCTCGCCACACTCGGCGCGATCGTCACTGTTAGCACGACGGCGATGATCTACGCTTCGCTGAAGCCGATCGCGCAATGGTCGAGCCATTACACCCTGCCGGCCTATCTGCTGTTCGCGGCGATGACCGGCGCCCTGCTGCTCAACGCGCTGCTGCTGCCCTTCGGCTACGAACTCCCGGCCATCGGCATCCTCGCCGCCATGCTGGTCGCCGTCGCATGGGCCTGGAAGATCGCGACCTGGCTCCACAACGCGACGCTCTCCCTGCCCGCGAAGGCGAGCGCCACCGGACTGTCGGGCGGCGAGGTGCGCATCGTCGAATGGCCGCATACGGAAGAAAACTACCTGCTCAAGGAGATGGGCTATCGCGTCGCGCGCAAGCATGCCGAATCCCTGCGGGTGATCGTGCATGTCTTCGCCTTCGCTCTGCCTCTCATCCTGTCATCGCTGACGGTCCTGCTGTCCGGCTGGGTGCCGGCGCTGCTGGCCGTGCTCGCCGTCCTGTCGGCCATCCCCGGCATGCTGAGCGAGCGCTGGCTGTTCTTCGCCGAGGCGAAGCACACGGTCAGCCTCTATTACCGCTGATACCGACTACGCGGGTTCAAACGCTCAGGCGAGTTCGAGCGAAGGCAGCATGTCCTCCGGCACGCAATCCAGCACGGCTCTCTCGCGCACCAGCCTCGCCGCGGCGTCCATGTCGCCTGCCATGTAGCGGTCGTCGCCCAGCGCGGCGATGTCTTCGCGTATCCGCGCGATGACCCGGCGCAACGGCTCGCTGGTTTCGAGCGGATGCCGCAATTCGATGCCCTGCGCGCCCACCATCAGTTCGACACCGATGATCCCCCGCAGATTGCGGGTCATGTCGAGCAGGCGCCGCGCGGCATGGGTCGCCATCGACACATGGTCTTCCTGGTTGGCACTGGTCGGCGTGGAATCGACGCTGCAAGGCGCAGCCCGCTGCTTGTTCTCCGACATCAGCGCGGCGGTGGTGACCTCCGCGATCATCATGCCGGAATTGACGCCCGGATTGGGTGAAAGGAAGGGCGGCAGGCCGAAATTGAGCGCCGGGTCGACGATCATCGCGATCCGCCGCTGGCAGATCGAGCCGATCTCGGCCAGGGCCAGCGCGATCTGGTCGGCGGTCAGCGCCACCGGCTCGGCATGGAAATTGCCGCCCGAGATGATCGCACCGTCATCGCAGAACACCAGCGGATTGTCAGTCACCGCATTCGCCTCGATGCGCAGCGTCGCGGCGGCGTTTCGCAGAATGTCGATGCAGGCACCCATCACCTGCGGCTGGCAGCGGATGCAATAGGGATCCTGCACGCGGTCGTCGCCAAGGCGATGCGACTCGCGCAGAGGCGAATTGGCGGTGAGCTTGCGCAGCGCCAAGCCGACATCGATCTGCCCCCGGTGTCCGCGCAGGGTCTGGATCTCGGCCCTGAACGGCGCTGGCGACGCCATGGCCGCCTCCGTGGTCAGCGCGCCCGACACGACGCAAGTCATCGCGCAGACCCATGCCTCGAAAAGCGCGGCGAGCGCGATGGCGGTGGAGACCTGGGTACCGTTGATCAGGCCCAGCCCTTCCTTCGGACCCAGCACGATCGGTTCCAGCCCGGCTTTCGCCAGCGCAGCGCCGCCGGACATGCGTTCGCCCTGAAAGAACGCCTCGCCCTCACCGATCATGACGGCGGTCATGTGGGCGAGCGGCGCCAGATCGCCGGAAGCCCCGACCGAGCCCTGTGCGGGAATGACGGGCACCACACCCCTGACCGACATCTCCTCGAGCTGCAGGATGGTTTCCCAGCGTACGCCTGATGCTCCGCGCCCCAGCGAGGCGACTTTCATCGCCATCACCAGCCGGACGATGGTGTCGGGAAGCGGATCGCCGACACCGCAGCAATGCGACAGGATGAGATTGCGCTGCAGCCTCGACGTCTCCTCGGGCGGGATGCGCGTCTGCGCCAGCTTGCCGAAGCCGGTATTGACGCCATAGACGGCGTCCTTGCCGAGTGCCGCATCGTGCACGAGTTGCGCGGCGCGGTCGACCTTGTCGCGGCATTGCCGGTCGAGCCGGAAACCCGCCGTGCCGGCATGGATCGCCGCCAGCGTGGCGAGATCGATCGCACCGGGTACGATGGTGAGGATTTCCGACATCACGCCTCCGATCTGCCGTGTTGCGCCGCCGCTGTGCGGTCCATCTCCCGCGCCAATACTTCGAGCGTTCCGAGGATCGAGCCGAGCACCTCCCGAAGCCGGGCGGATTTCACCGGATCGAATGTCCAGGGCGACCGTTCCTCCTCCAGATAGGTCGACTGGCAAAGTTCGAGCTGGATGGCATGGATGCCCGCGCGAGGTGCGCCGTAATGGCGGGTCGTCCACCCACCCTTGAACCGGCCGTTCAGCACATGGGTGAAGCCCTGCGCATGAACGCAGTTTTCCACAACCGCTGCCTCGACCTTCGGCGCGCAGGACCGGCCGTCATAGGTGCCGATGTTGAGATCAGGCAGCAGGCCGTCGAACAGATTGGGAATGCGCGAACGGATGGAGTGGCAGTCGAACAAGATCAACTGGCCATGCGTCCGGCGCAGGCGGTCGATCTGCCCCTGCAGCGCGGCGTGGTAGACGGCATGGTAATCCGCGGTCGCTGCCGCAATCTCGTCCGGCGTCGGCTCCTCTCCCTTCTCCCAGATCGGCTGACCCTCGAAATCAACGACCGGGCAAAGGCCGGTCGTGTTCATGCCCGGATAAAGGCTCTTGCCGCTCGGATCACGATTGGCGTCGATCAGATAGCGGCTGAAACTCGCCCTCACCGTCGTCGCGCCGGGGAGCAGGCCGTCATAGAGGTCGAAAATGTGCCAGTCGGTATCGGGAAAACCCTGCGCCTCCGGCCGTAGCTGGTGCCGTCGCGCCTCGGGCATGAAGGTGCCGTCATGCGGGAAGGCGAGGATCAGCGGCAGGTCGCCTTCGACGACCTCGACCGGTGGCGGTGCTGCGCGATCGTTCGGCACAGGTTACTCCCCGAGGATCGCGGGCAGGTTGAGGTGATGTTCCCGCGCGCAGTCGATGGCGATGTCGTAGCCGGCATCGGCGTGGCGCATGACGCCCGTCGCCGGATCGTTCCACAACACGCGTTCTACCCGTTTGGCAGCCGCGTCCGACCCGTCGCAGACGACGACCATGCCGGCATGCTGGGAAAAGCCCATGCCGACCCCGCCGCCATGGTGCAGCGACACCCAAGTCGCGCCCGACGCGGTGTTGAGCAGCGCGTTGAGCAGCGGCCAGTCCGAGACGGCGTCGGAACCGTCGGCCATCGCTTCGGTCTCGCGATTGGGCGAGGCGACCGACCCGGAATCGAGATGGTCGCGGCCGATCACGACCGGGGCTTTCAGTTCGCCGCTTCTCACCATCTCGTTGAAGGCCAGTCCGGCGCGGTGCCGGTCGCCCAGACCGATCCAGCAGATGCGCGCCGGCAGGCCCTGGAAGGCAATGCGCTCGCGCGCCATGTCGAGCCAGTTGTGCAGATGCGCGTTGTCGGGAAACAGCTCCTTCATCTTCGCATCGGTCTTGTAGATGTCCTCCGGATCGCCGGAGAGCGCGCACCAGCGAAACGGGCCGATGCCGCGGCAGAACAGCGGCCGGATATAGGCCGGCACGAAGCCCGGAAAGGCGAAGGCGTCTTCCAGTCCCTCGTCCTTGGCCACCTGCCTGATGTTGTTGCCATAATCGAGCGTCGGCACGCCTTCGTTCCAGAAGCCGACCATGGCTTCGACGTGCTCCTTCATCGAGGCGCGCGCCGCCTTCTCGACCGCCTTGGGGTCGCGCTCGCGCTTCTCGCGCCATTCGGCGAGGCTCCATCCCTTCGGCAGATAGCCATTGACGGGGTCGTGCGCCGAGGTCTGGTCGGTGACGATATCGGGCCAAATTTCATGATTGTTGGCGCCGCGTTTGAGCAGTTCGGGGAAGATGTCGGCGGCGTTGCCGAGGAGGCCGACGGATTTCGCTTCGCCCGCTTTCGTCCAGCGCTCGATCATGTCGAGCGCCTCGTCCAGCGTCTCGGCCTTCTCGTCGAGATAGCGGGTGCGCAGGCGGAAATCGATGCGGGTCGGATCGCATTCCACGGCTAGGCAGCATGCGCCGGCCATGACAGCGGCGAGCGGCTGTGCGCCACCCATGCCACCGAGCCCGGCGGTCAGGATCCACTTACCCTTCAGATCGCCGCCATAATGTTGACGACCGGCCTCCGCGAAGGTCTCGTAGGTGCCCTGCACGATGCCCTGCGTGCCGATATAGATCCAGGAGCCGGCCGTCATCTGGCCGTACATCGTCAGGCCCATGGCCTCGAGGCGGCGGAATTCGTCCCAGTTGGCCCAGTTGGGGACGAGCATGCTGTTGGAGATCAGGACGCGCGGGGCCATCTCGTGCGTGCGGATGATGCCGACGGCGCGACCGGACTGGACGAGGAGGGTTTCGTCGTTTTCGAGGTTGCGCAGGGCGCGGACGATCTTGTCGAAGTCGGGCCAGGAGCGGGCGGCCTTGCCGGTGCCGCCGTAGACGATGAGTTCGTCGGGTTTTTCGGCGACGTCGGGATCGAGGTTGTTGTGGAGCATGCGCAGGGCGGCTTCCTGGAGCCAGCCCTTGCAGGTGAGTTCCGTGCCGCGTGGTGCGTGAATGGTGCGTGGTCCGGCTTGCGTGGCGGTCGTCATCTCGCGGATCTCCTTCTGAAAGATTCTTCGGGATATCGTAACGCGCGACGTCCTGCGCGTCCCGTAATCGGGGCGTGTGCGATACGAGGCGGCGGGAATGGGCAGGATCGACGGCATGGGGCATCGCCATGACGCCGCAGG